>NZ_CP123385.1:1327500-1627500 GCF_040409955.1 Salipiger sp. H15 | reverse complement strand
CCAGAAGCAGGCCGGTGACGCGCACCCGCTGATCATGGTGGTGGTCACCCGGCTGATCCTGCCGGTGGTGCTGATGGTCGGCGTCTACATCTTCCTGCGCGGCCACAACGAGCCCGGAGGCGGCTTCGTCGCGGGGCTCGTGGTGTCGATCGCCGTGGTCATGCAGTACATGGCCTCGGGCTTCGCCTGGGCCAACGAGCGCCAGCGCTACCCCTACCACGGGGTGATCGGCGCGGGCGTGCTGGTGGCTGGGCTCACCGGCATCGGAGCGTGGCTCTTCGGGCGGCCCTTCCTGACCTCGACCTTCGGCTACGTGAAACTGCCCGGGCTCGAGAAGTTCGAGCTCGCCTCGGCCATGGCCTTCGACCTCGGCGTGTTCCTCGCCGTGGTGGGCGCGGTGCTGCTGTCGCTCGAGAGCTTCTCGCGCATGGCCCGCCGCATGGGCGACGAGACCAGCGAACATGCGATGGACATCGACCCCTCGCGCGATACCGGACACGGGGGGGCCTGATCCATGGAGTTTCTCATTGCGACCACCATCGGCGTGCTGACCGCCGCCGGGATCTACATGGTGCTGCGTCTGCGCACCTTCCCGGTGATCATCGGCACCTCGCTGCTGACCTATGCCGTGAACCTCTTCCTCTTCGCCTCGGGCCGGCTGGTGATCAACCAGCCGCCGATCCTGCGCGACGACGTGACGAGCTACACCGACCCGCTGCCGCAGGCACTGGTGCTGACGGCGATCGTGATCTCCTTCGGCATGACCGCCGTGGTGGTGATGATCGCCCTCGCCTCCTACCTCAACGCCGATGACGACCACGTCGACGAGGCGGGGGACCTGTCCCGCGAGCGGCGCGCCGGCGAGATGCCGGACGACGAGAAGGAGTCCCGCGCATGATGCACTGGATCATCGCCCCCGTGGTGCTGCCGGCCATGATGGCCGCCACCATCGTGCTTGCCGCCCGCTTCCACGAGACCTTGCAGCGCATCTTCTCGCTGGCCTCGCTGGCCGCGCTGCTGGCCATCGCCATCGGCCTCTTCGCGCAGGCGAGCGACGGCACCGTGACGATCTACCAGCTCGGCGACTGGCAGGCGCCCTTCGGCATCGTGCTGGTGGCCGACCGGCTCTCGACCACCATGGTGCTGCTGACCGCCATTCTTGCCCTGCCGGTGGCGCTCTATGCCATCGGATCGTGCTGGGACCGGCGCGGCCAGCATTTCCACGCGCTCTTCCAGTTCCAGATCATGGGGATCATGGGCGCCTTCCTGACCGGCGACGCCTTCAACCTCTTCGTCTTCTTCGAGGTGCTGCTGATCGCCTCCTATGGCCTGATGGTGCATTCGGGCGGTGCCACCCGCACCCGGGCGGGCGTGCAGTACATGGTCTACAACCTGCTGGGCTCGACGCTCTTCCTCTTCGCGCTCGGAACGCTCTACGCGCAGGCGGGCACGCTCAACATGGCCGACCTCGCGCAGCGCGTGGCGGCGGCGGACGTCGAGAACTCGGCGGGCCTGCGGGTCGCCGCGGTGCTGCTGCTGCTGGTCTTCGCGATCAAGGCGGCGCTGCTGCCGCTGCACTTCTGGCTGCCCTCGAGCTATGCCGAGGCCCCCGCCCCGGTCGCCGCGCTCTTCGCCATCATGACCAAGGTCGGCGCCTACGGGATCATCCGCGTCTACACGCTGATCTTCCCGCCCTCGCTGCCGCTGATGGCGGGCGCGCACGAGGAATGGCTGCTGCCGCTGGCGTTGGTCACCCTCGCCATCGGCATGATCGGCGTGCTCGGCAGCCGCGAGATCGGGCGGCTGGTGGCCTTCTCGGTGATCGGCTCGATGGGGATGCTGCTGGCCTCGGTGGCGCAGTTCACCCCGGCGGGCATCTCGGCGGCGCTCTACTACGCGCTGCACTCGACGCTGGCGACGGCGGCGCTGTTCCTCATCGTCGACGTGATCCGCGAGCGCCGCGGCGCGACCGCGGGCAGGCTCGAGGGCACGCTGCCCATGGCGGGCGGCGCGCTGGTCGCGGGGCTGTTCTTCGTCGCCTCGATCGCCATGGCGGGCCTGCCGCCGCTCTCGGGCTTCCTCGGCAAGCTGCTGATCCTCGACGCAGCCGAGGGCGGCGCGCTCATGGGCTGGGTCTGGGCGGTGGTGCTCGGCTCGTCGCTGGTGGCGGTCGTCGGCTTCTCGCGCGCGGGATCGACGGTGTTCTGGAAGCCCCACCAGCTGGCCGCCGAGCAGGGCGGCAGCGTGGCCGACCCCGAGGACGAGCAGGGCGCGCGCGAGCTGCATGACCCCGCGGGCGGCAACGCGCCGCTGCCGATGCTGGCGATCGGCACGCTGGTGGCGCTGCTGGTGGCGCTGACCGTCTTCGCCGGGCCGGTGACGCGCCACCTCGACGCCACCGCCGCGCAGCTCTTCGCGCCGCAACCCTACATCTCGACGGTGCTCGACACGCCGGGCAAGGAGATCGTCAAGCACGGCGACGATCACGCCGGAGACGGGGCGCACGGCTCCGACGAGGGCGACCTGCCCGCCGACGAGGCGCATGACGCCGGATCCGAAGCCAAGACCGACGACGCACTGGGAGGACACTGATGGCCACGCGCTTCATCCAAAGGCTGCTGCCGCACCCGCTGCTCTCGGTGGCGCTGGTGGCGATATGGCAGCTGCTCGCCAACGAGCCCTCGATGAACAGCCTCGTCTTCGGGACGATCCTCGGCATCCTGCTGCCCTTCGCCACCGCCGCCTACTGGCCGAACCGGCCGCAGGTGACGCGGCCGTGGCGGCTCATCCCCTACGGGCTGATCGTGGCCTGGGACATCATCACCGCGAACGTCACGGTGGCGATGATCGTGCTCTTCAAGCCCAACCGCGACATCCGTTCGGCCTGGGTGAACATCCCGCTCGACATCCGCACCCCCGAGGCGATCACCGCGCTCGCGGGCACCATCACCCTGACGCCGGGCACCGTCTCGGTCGACCTGTCGGACCACGGCCACGCGCTGCTGGTGCACGCGCTGCACGCCGAGGATCCCGAGGAGGTCGCCCGCAAGATCAAGCACCGCTACGAACGCCGCCTGAAGGAGATCTTCGAATGATCGTCACCTATGCGCTCATCTTCGCCTTCGCCGCCGTCAGCCTGTCGCTGCTGCTGACCATGATCCGGCTGGTCAAGGGCCCCGGCCCCGGCGACCGCATCCTCGCGCTCGACACGCTGTCGGTCAACGCGGTGGCGCTGATCATCCTCGTCGGCATCGCGGGGGCCACGCAGATCTACTTCGAGGCGGCGATGATCATCGCCATGCTCGGCTTCGTCTCGACCGTTGCCGTGGCCCGCTTCGTGCTGAGGGGAGACATCATCGAATGAGCCACGACATCCTCGACATCGCCATCGCCGCCGCACTGGTCATCGGCGGGCTCTTCACGCTGGTGGGCTCGATCGGCCTGCTGAAGCTGCAGGCGCCCATGGCGCGGCTGCACGCGCCGACCAAGGCCTCGACGCTGGGGGTGGGCTCGATCCTGCTCGCCTCGGTGCTCTTCGCCTACGCGGCGGGCGCGCCCTCGTACCACGAGCTGCTGATCATCACCTTCCTGTTCATGACGGCGCCGGTCTCGGCCTATTTCATCGGCAAGGTGCACATCCATCTCGGCCAGAACCAAAAGCCGCTGCCGAAGCCGGCGCGCGACCGCATCTGGGCGACCAAGGCCAAGCGCGAGGAAGACACGCCGAGCGTGCCGGAGATGAAGGCGGAGGCCTGAACGGGCGCGGCGGTCAGCCCGCCGCCTCGAGCGCCTTGCCGAGCCGCGGCAGGCGCGCCTTCTTCATCAGCCCGCGCATGGTCCAGTCCTCGCCCGAGAGCCGCCGCGCCTCGGCGAGGACCGCCTCGCAGGCGTCCTTCACCTTGCCCGGATTGGCCTCGAAGAGCCCGCGCAGGAAGCCGTCCGCATCGACGCGACTCAGCCCTTCCTCGGCGAGGATGTTGCGCGGGAAGTCCTTGGCATTCTCGGTGATGATGATGTCCGCGCTCCCCGAGATGGCGGCGGCGAGCACGTGCAGGTCCGCCGGGTCGGGCAGCCAGAGCCGGTCCTCGAGCGCGGGCTGATAGCGCACCTCGGCCTTCGGCCAGCTGGCGCGCACCTGCGCGATCTCGCCGCGCGCCTGCACCTCGCCCATCGGCCCCAGCTTGCGCGCCGCCAGCGCCCATTCCTCGAGGATGCGTGCCGACCACAGGGGCTGGTAGAGCCCCTGCGCCGCCACGCCGAGGAGCACCTCGCGCATCACCGTCGGGTAGAGCACGCAGGTGTCGAGAAGGACCTTCACAGGCGGAACACCAGCGCCTTCAGGTAGCCCGACTCCGCCAGCTGCGGCAGCAGCGGGTGGTCCGGCCCGGCAAAGCCGGTGTGCAAGAGCTGCGCGCGCCGCCCGGCCCGGCCGATGCCGCGCAGGCAGGCGCCGGTGAAGCTCGAAAGATCGGCCGCGTGCGAGCAGGAGCAGAGCACGAGGTAGCCGCCCTCCTCGACCAGCGGCGCCGAGAGCCGCGCGACCTTTTCATAGGCGCGCAGGCCGGCCTCTAGCGCGGGCTTCGCGGGCGCGAAGGCGGGCGGGTCGCAGACCACGAGGCCGAAGCGTTCGCCCTCGGTCCCCAGCGCCTCGAGCGTGTCGAAGGCGTCGCCCTGCCGCGTGGCGAAGCGGTCACCCGCGCCCATGCGTTTCGCGCCCTCTTCGGCCAGCGCCAGCGCCGAGGCCGAGCCGTCCACCGACAGCGCGCTCGCCGCACCGCCCGCGAGGGCCGCAAGGGCGAAGCCGCCGACGTGGCTGAAGACGTCGAGCATCTTCTGCCCGCTCGCCAGCCGCGCCGCGAAACCGTGGTTCGGGCGCTGGTCGTAGAAGAGGCCGGTCTTCTGCCCGCCCGTGACGTCGGCCATGTAGGTCGCGCCATTCATCTCGACCGGCAGCGGCGCCTCGGGCGCCTGCCCCAGCAGCACGGCATCCTGATCGTCGAGCCCCTCGAGCTGGCGACCGCGGCCGCCGGCGTTCTTGAGGATGTTCTTCACGCCCGACACCTCGGCCAGCTCCTCTGCGAGCTCGGGCAGCAGCAGCTCGGCCCAGGCCGCGTTCGGCTGGATCACCGCGGTGTCGCCGAACCGGTCGATGATGACGCCGGGCAGCCCGTCGGCCTCGGCGTGGACGAGCCGGTAATAGGGCGCCGGGAAGAGCCGCTCGCGCAGATCGAGCGCGCGGGTCAGCTTGGCCGCCAGCCAGGCCTTGTCGATCGAGGCCTCGGGGTCGCGGTCGAGCATCCGGCAGATGATCTTCGAGTTCGGCGTCACGCCCACCAGCCCGAGCAGCTTGCGGTCGTTGTCCTCGAGCCGCGCGACGGTGCCCGGGGTCAGCCCGCGGGTGCGGCGGTCAACCACCAGCTCGTTGGAATAGACCCACGGGTAGCCACGGCGCAGGGCCTGCGGCTTCGACTTGGGAAGGAGACGGACGGTGGGGATATCGGGCTGTGTCATCCCGCCCCTTTAGCGCCGCGCGCCGACCTTGGGAAGCGCCTTTGCAGGGCTCCCGCGCGGTGCCCGCGCCCCGATATGCGCAGGTTCTTGCCAGATCGCCCCGCATGGCGGAAGATCCCCCGGAGCTTCCCGGAGGGGCCATGACACTCACGCTCTACTCGCACCCGCTCGCCTCCTACTGCCACAAGGTGCTGATCGCCCTCTACGAGGCCGGCACCCCGTTCGAGGCGGTCACCGTCGACCTTGGCGATCCCGCCGCCCATGCCCGGCTGCTGGAGCTCTGGCCGGTCGGCAAGATCCCGGTGCTGCGCGACGCGGCGCGGGGCGTCACCCTGCCCGAGGCCTCGATCATCATCGAACACCTCGACCTCTTTTACCCCGGCCCCCGGCCGCTGCTGCCCGCCGATCCCGAGACCCGGCTGCAGGCGCGGCTCTGGGACCGCTTCTTCGACCTCTACGTGCAGGGGCCGATGCAGAAGATCGTCTTCGACAGTTTCCGCCCCGAGGCGCAGAAGGACCGCGCGGGCGTCGAGGAGGCCATGGCGCAGCTTCTCGTGGCCTATGACCTTGCAGAGCGCCACTTGGCGGGGCGCACATGGGCCGCGGGGGAGGAGTTCGGCATCGCCGACTGCGCCGCCGCGCCGGCGCTCTTCTTCGCCGGCATCCTGCACCCCTTCGGCGAAGGGCACGGCGCGCTGCGCGGCTATTTCGAGCGCCTTGTCGCCCGGCCCTCTTTCCGCCGCGTGCTGCTCGAGGCGCAGCCCTGGTTCGACAACTTCCCCTTCCGCGACCGGATGGAGGCGCGCTTTCTCAGCATGGTCCCGGACTGAGCGGGGCGCCGCGCCGGATTTTCGCGCGCGCCGCGCCGAAGCCGCCCGGAGCGCCGCGTCAGATCTTTACTGATAGCGCTAACCGGGTTACATCCCTCGGCAAGAACGCCAGACCGGGTCTGCCCCCGGACAGCGAAAGGAGCCCCCTCTCATGTCGCTCAACGCCACAATCGCCAAGGTCACCGCCGAGATCGAGGCCCGCTCGGAAAAACTCCGCGGCACCTATCTCGAACGCATGCGCCGCGCCGCCGACGAAGGCCCGCGCCGCGCCCACCTGACCTGCGGCAACCAGGCCCATGCCTATGCCGCCATGGGCGCCGACCAGGCCGCGCTGGCCGAAGGCCGCGCGCCGAACCTCGGGATCATCACCGCCTACAACGACATGCTTTCGGCCCACCAGCCCTACGAGCGCTACCCCGACCTGCTGCGCAAGGCCGCGCGCTCGGTCGGCGGAACGGCGCAGGTGGCGGGCGGGGTTCCGGCCATGTGCGACGGCGTCACCCAGGGCCAGGTCGGCATGGAGCTCTCGCTCTTCTCGCGCGACGTGATCGCGCTGGCCACGGGCGTGTCGCTCTCGCACAACACCTATGACGCCGCCGTCTACCTCGGCGTCTGCGACAAGATCGTCCCCGGCCTCGTCATCGCCGCCGCCACCTTCGGCTACATCCCCGGCCTCTTCCTGCCTGCCGGACCGATGACCTCGGGCCTGCCAAACGACGAGAAGGCGAAGGTCCGCCAGCAGTACGCCACCGGCGAGGTCGGCCGCGACAAGCTGATGGAAGCCGAGATGAAGAGCTACCACGGCCCCGGCACCTGCACCTTCTACGGCACCGCCAACTCCAACCAGATGCTGATGGAATTCATGGGCCTGCACCTGCCCGGCAGTTCCTTCATCAACCCGAACACCCCGCTGCGCGACGCGCTGACCGAGGCCGGGGCCAAGCGCGCCCTCGCCATCACCGCGCTCGGCAACGAGTATCGCCCGGTCTGCGACGTGCTCGACGCCAAGGCCTTCGTCAACGGCATCGTCGGGCTGATGGCCACGGGCGGCTCGACCAACCTCGTGCTGCACCTGCCGGCCATGGCGCGCGCCGCGGGCGTGGCGCTGGAGCTGTCGGACTTCGACGCGATCTCGGAAGCGGTGCCGCTGATGGCCAAGGTCTACCCGAACGGGCTGGCGGATGTGAACCATTTCCACGCCGCGGGCGGGCTGCAGTACATGATCGGCGAGCTCCTCGACGCGGGGCTCATGCACGAGGACGTCAAGACCGTCGCCGGCGACGGCATGCGCCTCTACACGCAGGAGCCGAAGCTGAAGGACGGCGCCGTCGTCTACGAGGACGCCCCGCGCGAGAGCCAGAACGACAGGATCCTCCGCCCCGCCTCGGACCCGTTCCAGAAGTCGGGCGGGCTCAAGCAGATGATCGGCAACCTCGGCCACGGCATGATGAAGATCTCGGCGGTGAAGCCCGAGCACCATGTCGTCGAGGCGCCGGTGCGCGTCTTCCACGACCAGGCCGAGGTTAAGGACGCCTTCAAGGCCGGCGAGTTCACCTCGGACACGATCGTCGTGGTGCGCTTCCAGGGGCCGAAGTCGAACGGCATGCCCGAACTGCACAGCCTGACCCCGACGCTCGCCGTGCTGCAGGACCGCGGCCTCAAGGTGGCGCTGGTCACCGACGGGCGGATGTCGGGCGCGTCCGGCAAGGTGCCCTCGGCGATCCACGTCTGCCCCGAGGCCGCCGATGGCGGCCCGCTCGCCAAGCTGCGCGATGGCGACATCGTCCGGCTCGACGCGGGCGCGGGCACGCTGCAGTGCCTGACCGAGGGCTTCGAGACCCGCGAGGCGGTCACCGCCGACCTCTCGGGCAACGGCCACGGCGTCGGGCGCGAGCTCTTCGAGGCCTTCCGCCGCAACGTCGGCCTCGCCTCCAACGGCGCGGCGGTGGTCGTCTGACGCCGCCCCTTGCCCTTTCATCTTTCCGAAAATACTCAATAACCCGACCGTTCCGCTTTCGCTGACCCCCAGACCCCGCTGACCCCCAGACAAAGGCCCTGCCCATGACCCCCGAGGACGCCAGCCGCTCCAACGAAGCCCTCTGCAAGCTTGCCCCGGTGATCCCGGTGCTGGTGATCGACGACCTCGCCCATGCCCGGCCGCTGGCCGAGGCGCTGGTCGCGGGCGGGCTGCCGGTGCTGGAGGTGACCCTGCGCACGCCGGTGGCGCTCGACGCGATCCGCGAGATGGCACAGGTCGAGGGCGGCGTCGTGGGCGCGGGCACGCTGCTCACCCCCGCCGACGTTGCCGCCGCGGTCGCCGCGGGCGCGAAGTTCGGCGTCTCGCCGGGCGCCACCGACCGGCTGCTCGAGGCCTGCGAGGCGGCGGACCTGCCGCTGCTGCCCGGCGCCGCCACCGCCTCCGAGGCGATGGCGCTGCTCGAGCGCGGCTACACGGTGCAGAAGTTCTTCCCCGCCGAGGCGAACGGCGGCGTGCCCGCGCTCAAGGCGATCGGCGCGCCGATCCCGCAGGTGCGGTTCTGCCCCACCGGCGGCGTCAGCATGAAGAACGTGGGCGACTACCTGTCGCTGAAGAACGTGCTCTGCTGCGGCGGCTCCTGGGTGGCACCGAAGGAGCTGATGATGGCGGGCGACTGGGACGGCATCGTGGCGCTGGCGCGCGAGGCGGCGGCGCTGCCGCGCTGAGCCCGGCGCCGCAGGGGGGCTCCGCCCCCCGCCCTGCGGGCTCCCCCCGGCGTATTTTCAAAGAGAAGAAGACGGCAGGCGCCCCGCGGCCCTGCCGTCTTGCGATTGCGGGTCTTCTTCTCTTTCCAAATACGCGCGCCGCAGGCGCTCACGGCGCAGCCGTGACCCCTGTTCAGCGGCGCCGCGCCGCGCGCCCGCCGCGGCGGCGGGCGGTGGCGGCGGTGCCGAGCCCCTCCTCCAGCACCCGCGTCATCGGGTGCCCCGGCGTGCCGTGGCGCGCGACGAGGGCGGCGAGCGCCGCGCCGGTCTCGGTGCCCTCGGGCAGCGACAGCGCCCAGTCGAGGAAGATCGCGCGGCACTCCCCGGCGGTGATGCCCTCGATCCGGTAGGCCTCGGCGATCAGCCCTTTGGGATCGAGCGCATCCCCCTTCATTCGGCGGGCACCGGCAGGGCGGCGTCGATGATCGCGGCGGCGCGGGTGGTCATCTCCTCGAGCTTCGCGCGCAGCGCCTCCGGCCCGTCCACCCCGGCGAGGCTGGTGAGGAAGGTGCAGCCGCCGGCGCCGAGTTCCGCGGGATCGAGCCTGCCCTCGGTGATCAGCCGCGCGCCGATCTGCAGCGCCCAGCAGAGCCGGTAGGTGGCGGCGAGGTGATCGGCCTCGGCGCGGCCCAGCCAGCCCTCCTGCGCGGCGGCGGCGATGCCACGCGCGGTGCGCCGCGGCGCCTGGCCCGAGAGCAGCGCCCCGGCCTGGCCGACCAGTTCGATGTCCTGCATCCGACCCTGGCCAAGCTTCGGATCCCACTCGTCGCCCGCGCCCTTGGCGGCGGCGATGCGGGCGCGCATCTTCGAGAGCTCCGCCAGCACCTCGGCGCGGTCGCGCGGTTCGGCCAGCAGCTCGCGCCGCCGCGCCTCGACCTCGGAGGCCAGATCCGCCGGGCCCGCGATCACCCGCGCGCGGGTCAGCGCGAGGTGCTCCCAGACCCAGGCGTCCTTGCCCTGGTACTCGGTGAAGGCGGCGAGCGAGGTCGCCACCGGCCCCTGGTTGCCGGAGGGGCGCAGGCGCATGTCGATCTCGTAGAGCCTGCCCTCGGCCATGGGCGCGGTCATCGCGGTGATCAGCGCCTGGGTGAGCCGGGCGTAATAGGTACGTGAGGGCAGCGGCCGCTTGCCCTCGGAGGCCTCGACCCCGTCCGCGTCGTAGATCACGATGAGGTCGAGGTCGGAATGCGCGTGCAGCCGCCCGGCCCCGAGGCTGCCCATGCCGACCACCACCGCGCCGCGCCCCGGCGGGGCGCCGTGCTTGCGGGCGAACTCGGCCTGCACCGCGGGGGCGAGCGCGGCGAGCGTCGCCTCGGCCAGCTCGGCGTAGTGCTTGCCCGCCTCCTGCGACTCGGAGATGCCGCGCAAGAGGTGCACGCCTATGCGGAAGTGCCATTCGTGCTGCCAGCGCCGGGCGATGTCGAGCTGGCGCTCGTAGTCCACCTCGCGGTCGAGCAGCTGCGCGAGGTCGGCGGTCAGCGCCGCCACCCCCGGCCAGGGCGCGAAGAAATCGCCGCCGATCACCGCGTCGAAGACCTGCGCGTTGCGCGACAGGTGCAGCGCCAGCTCGGGCGAGACCGAGACCACGTCGACCAGCAGATCGACCAGCTGCGGGTTGGCCTCGAAGAGCGAGAAGAGCTGCACCCCGGCGGGCAGCCCGGCGAGGAAGCCGTCGAAGGCGGTGAGCGCCTCCTCGGGGCGGGCGGCGCGGCCGAGACGGCTGAGGATCTCGGGGCGCAGGCGATTGAAGATCTCGACCGCGCGGCTCGAGCGCAGCGCCGGGTAGCTGGTCCAGCGGGCAACGAGCGGGCTGTCCTCGAGCGGCGAGGCCACGGCGGGCTCGGCGCGGCTCTCGGGGGCGAAGAAGCCCTCGGTCAGCTCGTGCACCTCCTCGAGCCGGGCGCGAAGGTCGGACTTCAGCTCGGAAAGGTCGCGGCCGCAGAGCGCGGCGAGCCGGGCAAAGCCCTCCTCGCTGCCCGGCAGCGCGTGGGTCTGGGCGTCCTGCACCATCTGGATGCGGTGCTCGATCTCGCGGTGCGCGCGGTAGTGCGAGGTGAGCGTCCCGGTCACTTCGCCCGGCACCCAGCCCTTCTGCGCCAGCACCGCGAGCCCCGGCACCGTGCCGCGCACGCGCAGCTCGGGGTCGCGCCCGCCGGCGATGATCTGCCGTGTCTGGGTGAAGAACTCGATCTCGCGGATGCCGCCGCGGCCCAGCTTCATGTTGTGGCCCGGCAGGGTGATCGGCCCCGAGAGCCCCTTGGCCTCGCGGTAGCGCAGGCGCATGTCATGGGCGTCCTTGATGGCGGCGAAATCGAGGTGCTTGCGCCAGACGAAGGGGCGCAGCGACTCGAGAAAGCGCGCCCCGGCAGCGGGATCGCCGGCGCAGGGGCGCGCCTTGATCCAGGCGGCGCGCTCCCAGGCGCGGCCAAGGCTCTCGTAGTAGCGCTCGGCGGCCTCCATCGCCATGCAGACCGGGGTGACGGCGGGATCGGGGCGCAGCCGCAGGTCGGTGCGGAAGACGTAGCCGTCGCCGGTCAGGTCGTTCAGCGTCGCGCTCATCCGCTTGGTGGCGCGGATGAAGGAGGCGCGGGCCTCGTGGAAATCATCGCGGCCGAAGCGGGTCTCGTCGAAGAGGCAGATGAGGTCGATGTCCGAGCTGTAGTTGAGCTCGCCCGCGCCCATCTTGCCCATGGCAAAGACCACCATGCCGCCGGCGCTTGCGATATCGTCCTCGCTGGCGCCGGGCAGCTTGCCGCGCTTCACCTCGCGCGAGATGGCGTCGCGCAGGGCAAGCTGCACCGCGAGGTCGGCGAAATCGGTGAGCGCGCCGGTGACCTCCTCGAGCCGCCAGGCACCGCCAAGGTCGGCGAGCCCGACCAGCAGCGCGACGCGGCGCTTGGCCTCGCGCAGCGCCACGCCGGGGTCGCCCTCGACCTCCCGCAGCGCGGCGAAGAGCGCGCTCAGCGCCGCATCGGGCGCGTCCACCGCGCCCTCGAGCCAGTCGCCTTCCCTGCGGATGAGGCCCAGCAGGTAGGGGCTCGAGCCGCCGGTGCCGGCAATCAGCTCGGCCAGCGGCCCCGAGGCCCAGGGTACGGCATCGCGCGCCTCCTGTCCGAGGGCGGGTTCGAAGGGGCGTGGCAGGCGGGTGATCGCATCGGCAAGGCTCATGGCGGCAGATGGCCACGACTGGCGGCATTGTGCAATGGCATGGCTTGCCGCGCCGCCGTGCGGGCGGCTATGCCTCGGGTCAGCGAGATCGGATCGGCAAGACGGGAGACGGGACATGAGCAAGAGCCTGAAACGGGTGCGCGCGGCGCTGGAGGACGCGGGGCTGCCGGTCGAGATCCTCGAGGTGGAGAACGCCCGCACCGCGCAGGAGGCGGCGGATGCGGTGGGCTGCGCGCTCGACCAGATCGCCAAGTCGATCATCTTCCGCGCCGAGGAGAGCGGCGAGGCGGTGCTCTTCCTCACCGCAGGCGGCAACCGGGTCTGCGCGGGCAAGGCCTCGGCGCTGGCGGGCGAGCCGCTCGGCAAGGCGGACGCGGCGCTGATCCGCGGCCAGACCGGCTTTGCCATCGGGGGTGTCTCGCCGGTCGGACACCTCGCGCCGATCCGCGCCTGGATCGACCCGCGGCTGCTCGAGTTCGAACAGGTCTGGGCGGCGGCGGGCACGCCGCGCCACCTCTTCGCGCTCGATGCCCACGTGCTGCCCGGGCTGACCGGCGCGGTGGCGGCGGAATTCACCGAGTGACCGGCGCGGAGGTCCTCGTCGATGGGGATGGGCCGGACCGTCCGACGCTGCTGCTTGCCCATGGCGCGGGCGCGTCGATGGACAGCGATTTCATGGCGCGCATGGCCGAGGGTCTGGCGGCGCGCGGGCTGCGCGTGGTGCGGTTCGAGTTCGCCTACATGGCGCAGCGCCGCACGGGCGGCGCGAAGCGCCCGCCGCCCAAGGTCGAGATCCTGCAGGAGGAATACCGCGCGGCGATCGCGGCGCTGGCCTGCGACGGCCCGCTCTTCATCGGCGGCAAGTCCATGGGCGGGCGGGTGGCGAGCCTGATCGCCGACGATCTCTTCGCCGCCGGGACGATCCGCGGGCTTGTCTGCCTCGGCTACCCGTTCCACCCCACCGGCAAGCCCGAGAAGCTGCGCACCGAGCACCTCGCCGAACTGCGCACGCCCGCGCTCATCTGCCAGGGCACGCGCGACCCCTTCGGCACGCGCGAGGAGGTGGCGGGCTATGCGCTTTCCGGCAGCATCGCCCTGCACTGGCTCGAGGACGGGGACCACGACTTCAAGCCGCGCCGGGGCGTGAGCGGTCTGAGCCACGAGGAAACGCTTGCGGGCGCCGCCTCTGCCGTGGCGGGCTGGATCGCGGGGATCGCCTAACTCCCTGCAATCGCTTGGCACCGTCATGGCCGGGACCTCCCCCCGCTGCGCCCAGCGCGAAAAATGTAAAAACCTTTCACATCACCTCTTGAAGGGGGCGGGCCGAGTACCGATCTTCGCTAATGTGAAGAGCATTCACATAGCAAAGAACCGAAAGGAAACGACCCATGACCGCCGCCTCGCAGCACTACGCCCAGCCCGCCAACCCCGGCTGGCTGCGACGTGCCGAGTTCTGGCTCGACCAGCGGGGCAAACCCGCGTGGATCGTCGCCATGATCCTCGGTTTCATCTTCTTCTGGCCGATCGGGCTTGCCCTCCTGGCCTACATGATCTGGAGCAAACGCATGTTCGGAATGTCCTGCCGCAATCGCCACAGCCACCGTCACACCGCGTTCCAGCAGGGTTTCAACGCCATGCGCCCGAGCGGCAACGCCGCCTTCGACGCCTACAAGGCCGACACGCTGCGCCGCCTCGAGGACGAGCAGAAGAGCTTCGAGGACTTCCTGCAGCGCCTGCGCGAGGCGCGGGACAAGGCCGAGTTCGACCAGTTCATGGACGAGCGTGACCGCCGGGCCCGCGAAGAGCGCGAGACGGGCGAGACCGAACAGGCCTGAGGCCGCACCCACGTCCCCGCCATGGCCCGCCCGGGCCATGGCTCCGAGGTTCCCCGGACCGTGCCGTCTGGACATTTGCCGGCATCGTCCCCACCTGCCCCGTAACCGCAAGCCGTACCCGCCCGAGACGGACAGCCCGAGCGAGAGACAAGATGTACCCCAACGCGACCTATTCCCAGCTTCCCGACCCGGTGCACCAGAGCGCCTTCTACGAGAGCGTCGCGCTCAAGCGCGGCATGGCCTGGGTCATCGACACGATGCTCGTCGCCGTCCTGGTGTTCATCGCGCTCCTGTTCACCGCCTTCCTGGGCGTGTTCATCTTCTTCGCCATCTGGCTGGTGATCAGCTTCGGCTACCGCGTGACGACGCTGGCGACGGGCTCGGCGACCTGGGGCATGCGCCTCATGGCGATCGAATTCCGCGACTGGCAGGGACAGCGCTTCAGCCTGCCGCAGGCGGTGCTCCACACGCTGGGCTACACTATCTCGGTCTCGATCATTCCGATCCAGATCGTGTCGATCGTCTGCATGTTCGCCACCGAGCGCGGGCAGAGCCTGACCGACCTTGCGCTCGGCACCGTGGCGCTGAACCGCCGCGCCCGCTGAGGCCGGCGAACGGAGCGGACCGGCAGAACGGCTGCCAGAGGGGGCTTCGGCCCCCTTTTCCATGTGATGCAGGTCCGTTCCCGTGCAGCATCGCGACCCTGTCCGGCTTCCCCCGTTGACGCGGCCCCGCCTTGCGAGGCACCGTTCCCGCGAGAGAGTCCGCCAGGCTTGCGCTCCCAAGATCGTGAATACTGCATATGTAAGATGAGGTGGGGTTGGCGAGGGCGGTTTTCGTTGTTACGTTTTTCTTTCAAACAGCCCGGACGGTTCCGAAATGCGCCATTCGCTGCCCCTTGCGCCGCAATTCTACGTCACGGCGCCACAACCCTGTCCCTACCTGCCCGGCCGGATGGAGCGCAAGCTCTTCACCGCCCTGCAGGGAGACAGCGCGGAGAAGCTGAACGACAGCCTGTCGAAGCAGGGGTTCCGCCGCTCGCAGAACGTGCTCTACCGTCCGTCCTGTTCCGAATGTTCCGCCTGCCTGTCGGCGCGCATCGACGTGCGGCGCTTCGCCCCGTCCAAGAGCCAGAGGCGCTCGCTCCGGCGCAATGCGCACCTGCACCGGCGAGCTTCTAGCCCCTGGGCGACCGAGGACCAGTTCGAGCTCTTCCGCCGCTACCTCGACGCGCGCCATGCCGATGGCGGCATGGCCGACATGGACATCTTCGAATTCGCCGCGATGATCGAGGAGACGCCGATCCGCAGCCGTGTCGTGGAATACAGCGACGGCGCGCGCGGCGACCTCGCCGCGGTCTGCCTGACCGACGTGCTCGATGACGGGCTGTCCATGGTCTATTCCTTCTACGACCCGGACCTGCCCAAGGCCGGCTTCGGCACCTGGATGATCCTCGATCACATCGACATCGCCCGCGAGGCGGGGCTGCCTTACGTCTATCTCGGCTACTGGGTGCCCGGCTCGCCGAAAATGGGCTACAAGGCGCAGTTCTCGGCGCTGGAGATCTACCGCCGCGGCCGCTGGGAGCCGCTGCGCCACGACGACGACTACGCCTCCGAGACCCATCCGCTGAGCACCGATCCCATCGCCGAGCAGGTGGCCAACATCTCGCTGCCCGACAGCCGGGGCTGATCCGGCGGATCTCGGGAAAGTATTGCTGCCTCGAAGACGCGCCCAGCGCTCGGGCCCGGCGTGCGCTTCCGGTCACGTATCCGGTCACGATGCGCATCCGCCCCCTGACCGGCGCTTCCCTCGCGCCGGATGTTCTGGCAATGTTCTCATTCGTACCCCTGTCACCGACTCTGCTGCCACCCGTTCCGGTCCCCATGCGTTCCCTGCCCGCCAGCGCGCCTCTTGCCGAGGCCGACCCGCTTGCCCTCTGCCCCGCCCGGGTGCACGAGGCCGAAGGGCGTGCGCGGCGCGGCTTCGCGCTGTTCCAGGCGACGCGGCACGACGGGCCGCTGGTCTGGATCCTGCCCCGTCACGCGCCGCACAGCCCGCTGCTGCGCGGCCTGCCCGAGGGCGTCGGCGCGCGGCTGCACCTGGTCAGGCCGCAGTCCGAGACCGATCTTCTCTGGACCGCCGAGGAGGCGCTGCGCTGCCCCGCCGTCGGGCTGGTGGTGGCCGAGCCGGGCGACACGCTCTCGCTCACCGCCGGGCGACGGCTGCAGCTGGCGGCCGAGGCCGGCAGGACCACCGGGCTCATGCTCATCCAGTCCGGCAAGGGCAGCAATGCCGCCGAGACGCGATGGGCCTGTGAACAGCTTCCCTCGCCCTCGGCGGACTCGACTCTGCAGCAGTGGTCCCTTATAAAGAACAAAAAGGGAACACTGAGACTCTGGACCGTAGACTGGCATGGCGAGACGTCTGCTTTCCATCTGGTTTCCGCGGCTGGCGAGCGACATGAGCCTGCGGAGACGCCCCGTTGAGGGGCCCTTCGCCCTGACCCTGCGGTCGGGCAATTCCGATCACCTGCACTGCGTCTCGCCGCTGGCCCAGGCACACGGGCTGGCGCGCGGCATGGCGCTGGCCGATGCCCGCGCCATCTGCCCCGACCTTGCCACCCGTCCCGCCGATCTTGCGCGCGAGGCCGCGGCGCTGGCGGGCCTGTGCCGCTGGGCCGGGCGCTACGCGCCGCTGGTGGCGCGCGACGGTGCCGACGGGCTGATCGCCGACATCACCGGCGTGCCGCATCTCTTCGGCGGCGAGGCGGCGCTGCGCGCGGACCTGCACGACCGGCTGGAGCGCACCGGGTTGGCGGCGCAGAGCGCCATCGCCGGCACCCGGGGCGCGGCCCATGCGCTTGCCCGCCACGGCGGCGGCGTGCTGCCCGAGGGCGCGCTGGCCGAAGGGCTGGGGCCGCTGCCGGTCTCGGCGCTGCGCATCGACCACGACACCGCCGCCACGCTCTGCCGCGTCGGGCTCACCCGCATCGCCGATCTCGTGCACCTGCCGCGCGCGCCGCTCGCCAAGCGCTTCGGCCCGGCGCTGGTGATGCGGCTCGACCAGGCGCTCGGCACCCGGCCCGAGCCGGTGGATGCCGAGCGCGAGGCGCCGCATTTCGGCGTGCGCATGACCCTGCCCGAACCGATCGGGTTGCAGGACGACGTGATGGCCGGGCTCATGCGCCTGCTCGAGCGGCTCTGCGAGACGCTGACCCGCCACCAGCACGGCGCGCGGCGGGTACTGCTGGAACTGCGCCGGGTCGACCGCGAGACGGCGCAGGTGCGGGTCGGCCTTGCCCGGCCCATGCGCGACCCCCACCGCATCGCCGCGCTCTTCGAGAAGGGCGTGGCCGAGGTCGAGGCGGGTTTCGGCATCGACGCGCTGCGGCTCTGCGCCGAGGTGACCGAAAAGCTGCCGCCCGAGCAGCTCGGCCCCGGCGGGCCGAAGCTGCGGAGCGAGGACGCGCTCGCCGACCTCGTCTCGCGGCTCGGCAACCGGCTCGGCTTCGACGCCGTGCAGCGCCTGCTGCCCGCCGACAGCACCATCCCCGAGCGCAGCTTCCTCATCGCCCCCGCCGCCTACAGCGAGGCCGAGGCCCCGCCGCCCCGGCGCGGCCCGCCGCGGCCGCAGTTCCTCTTCCCGCCCGAGCTGGTCACCGGCGCGCGCGGCGTGCAGCCCGGCCACCCGCCCGCGCAGTTCCGCTGGCGGCGCATGGCCTTCACCACGCTGCGCGCCACCGGGCCCGAGCGGATCGCCCCCGAATGGTGGTTCGACGATCCCGCCTGGCGCTCGGGGCTGCGCGACTACTGGCGGATCGAGACGCGCGAAGGGCCGCGGCTCTGGCTCTTCCACACGCCGCAGGTGGCGGGCTGGGACGCGGGCGGCGCGCAGGACTGGTTCGTGCAGGGGGAATTCGCATGACCCCCTATGCCGAGCTCTGCGTCACCAGCAACTTCACCCTCCTCACCGGCGCCTCGCACCCCGAGGAGCTGGTCACCCGCGCCGCCGAGCTGGGGCTGACCGCCATCGCCATCACCGACCGCAACTCGGTGGCCGGGGTGGTGCGCGCCTTCTCGGCGCTGAAGGAGCTCGAGCGGTTGCAGGGCGAGGCGCGCGAGGCGGCCGAGGCGGCGGCGCGCGAGGCCCCGGCGATCCGCTCGCACTCGCTGACCGATCCCTCGAGCCGCCAGCGCGTGCCGCAGGTCCCCCCCGGCGCCGCGCCGCTGCTGCCGCCCGAACAGCCGCTGCCCCGGCTCATCGCGGGGGCGCGGCTGGTGCTGACCGACAGCCCGCTCGACTGGCTCGCCCTGCCCACGGACGTCGCCGCCTGGGCGCGGCTGACGCGGCTCCTGTCGCTCGGCAAGCGCCGCGCCGAGAAGGGCGAGTGCCACCTCTCCCGCGCCGACCTGCGCGCCGCGACCGAGGGGATGATCCTCATCGCCCTGTCGCCCGACCCGCTGGAGCCCGAGGGCACCGCCGCGGCGACCGACCCCGAGCTGCGCGAGATGCTGCGGCGCTGCCCGGGCCGTGCCTTCCTCGGCGCCGCGCCGGTCTACGACGGGCGCGACCAGATCCGGCTCGACCGCCTCGCCCGGCTTTCGCAGCAGACCGGGCTGCCGATGGTGGCCTTGGGCGACGTGCTCATGCACCGCTCGGCCCGCCGCCCGCTGGCCGACGTGCTGACCTGCCTGCGCGAGGGCTGCACCATCGACAACATCGGCGCGCGGCGCCTGCCCAACGGCGAGCGGCGGCTGAAATCCGGCGACGAGATGGCCCGGCTCTTCCACCGCTACCCCGCCGCGCTGCGCCGCACCGCCGAGATCGCCGACCGCTGCGCCTTCCGCCTCGACGAACTGCGCTACCAGTACCCCGACGAGGCGCTGAACGGCGAGCCCGCGCAGGACCGGCTCGCCCGGCTCTCGCGCGAGGGGCTGCACTGGCGCTACCCTGCCGGGCCGCCGCCGAAGATCGTGCACCGGGTGGAAAAGGAGCTGCGGCTGATCGGCGAGATGGGCTACGCCTCGTATTTCCTCACCGTGCACGACATCGTCGCCTTTGCCCGCTCGCGCGGCATCCTCTGCCAGGGGCGCGGCTCGGCGGCCAACTCGGTCGTGTGCTACCTGCTCGGCGTGACCGAGGTGCCGCCCGAGAGCATCACGCTGATCTTCGAGCGCTTCATCTCCAAGGAACGCGGCGAGCCGCCCGACATCGACGTCGATTTCGAGCACGAGCGGCGCGAGGAGGTGATCCAGTGGATATATGAACGCTACGGGCGCGAGCGCGCCGGGCTCACCGCCACGGTGATCCACTTCCGCTCGCGCGCCGCGATCCGCGAGGTCGGCAAGGTGATGGGGCTGAGCCAGGACGTGATCGCCCGGCTCTCGGGGCAGATCTGGGGCTGGTCCTCCTCGGCCCCGGACGAGGACCGCATGCGCGACGCCGGGATCGACCCCACCGACGATCGCGTCCTGATGACCGCCAGGCTGATCGAGGAGATCATCGGCTTCCCGCGCCACCTTTCCCAGCACGTCGGCGGCTTCGTCATCACCCACGGGCGGCTCGACGAGCTCTGCCCGATCGAGAACGCCGCGATGGACGACCGCACGGTGATCGAGTGGGACAAGGACGACATCGACGCGCTGGGGCTTCTCAAGGTCGACATCCTCGCGCTGGGGATGCTCACCTGCATCCGCAAGGCGTTCTCGCTGCTGGCCCATCACCGGGGCCAGCACTGGACGCTGGCCAATGTCCCGCCCGAGGATCCGACCGTCTACGACATGCTCTGCCGCGCCGATGCCATCGGGGTCTTTCAGGTCGAGAGCCGGGCGCAGCTGAACTTCCTGCCCCGGATGCTGCCCCGGCGCTTCTACGACCTCGTCTGCGAGGTCGCCATCGTGCGCCCCGGCCCGATCCAGGGCGGCATGGTGCATCCCTTCATCAACCGCCGCCAGGGCAAGGAGCCGGTCGAGGATCTGGGCCCCGCGATGATGGAGGTGCTGGGCCGCACCTACGGCGTGCCGCTGTTCCAGGAGCAGGCGATGCAGATCGCCGTGGTCGCCGCCGGCTTCACCCCGGCCGAGGCCGACCGGCTGCGCCGCTCGCTCGCCACCTTCAAGCGCATGGGCACCATCGGCGCCTTCCGCGACCGCTTCGTCTCGGGGATGCTGGCGCGCGGCTATACCGCCGATTTCGCCGAGCGCTGCTTTGCCCAGATCGAGGGCTTCGGCAGCTACGGCTTCCCGGAAAGCCACGCCGCCAGCTTCGCCCGGCTGGTCTACATCTCGGCCTGGCTGAAGCGGCACCACCAGGCGATCTTCACCTGCGCGCTGCTCAACGCCCAGCCCATGGGTTTCTACGCCCCCGCCCAGCTGGTGCGCGACGCGCGCGAGCACGGCATCGAGGTGCGCCCGGTCTCGGTCAACCATTCCGAGTGGGACAACACGCTCGAACGGCGCCCGGACGGCAGCCTCGCGCTGCGGCTGGGGCTGCGCCAGATCAAGGGGCTGCGCGAGGAGGACGCGACCTGGATCGTCGCGGCGCGGGGCAACGGCTATCCCGACGTCGAAAGCCTCTGGCGCCGCGCCGGGGTGAAGCCCGACACGCTCGAGCGGCTGGCCGAGGGCGACGGCTTCGCGGCGCTCGGCCTCACCCGGCGCGACGCGCTCTGGGCCGCCAAGGCACTGCGCGCGCCGAAACCCCTGCCGCTCTTCGGCACCGATGGCGAGGGGGCGGCCGAGCCCGACGTGATCCTGCCCGCCATGACGCTCGGGCAGGAGGTGGTCGAGGATTACCTCTCGCTGCGCCTGAGCCTGCGCGCCCATCCGATGGAGCTCTTGCGCCCGCGCCTGCCGGAAAGCCTGCCGCATTCCGCCTTCGACAAGGTGGCGCACCGCCAGCGCATCACCGCCACCGGGCTCGTCATCACCCGCCAGCGCCCCGGCACCGCCTCGGGGGTGATCTTCCTCACGCTCGAGGACGAGACCGGCACCGCCAACGTGGTGGTCTGGACGAAGATCTACGAGACCTTCCGCAAGGCGGTGATCGCCGGCCGGCTGCTGCGCGTCACCGGGCGGCTCGAGCGCGAGGGCGTGGTCACCCACCTCATCGCCGAGACGGTCGAGGATCTGTCGGAGCTGCTCTTCGATCTCGGCGGGCCGGTGCCCGTGCTCGGACCGATCGAGGCCAATGACGGGCGCGCCGACGAGACCCGCAGGCCCGTGGGCGGCAGCCGTCGCGGCAGTGCCGCGCGCCACCCGCGCGAGCAGGCGAAAAAGCTGTTTCCCAGCCGCGACTTCCACTGAGCCGCTCAACCGATGCGCGAAGCTGTTGCCGCGGGATCGTGCGGGGCCAGCAAATTTACCTCGCCACAAGATCGCGATTGCAGACCCGCCCCCGCAGCCCGTAAATTAACGAGCTGTAAACTTGCTGTCCCTCCCGAGCCCCGGACCACGCAATGATTCTCGCCGAAACCAACCTCGAAGCCACCGCCCTCTCGACCGTCCTCGGCTACCTCGCGCAGCGCACGACGGTCTGCGCCAAGGTGCTCGACCGCGACGGCAAGGTGCTTGCCATCAACCGGCGCGGGCTGGAGCTGCTGAACCGCGACGCGGAGGCGATCTGCGGCCAGATCTGGCCCAGTTTCTGGGACGGGGCGGAACGGCTCAACGCCGAGGCCGCGCTGGCCAGCGCCTTCGACGGCAAGCCCGCCAGCTTCGTCGGCAAGCTGGTGCACGCGCGCTGCGGGGAAAGCCTCTGGGACGTCGAGATCGTGCCGCTCGACTGGGCCGAGGGCAAGGTCGCCCGGGTGCTCGCCCTGTCGTCGCTGATGTCCGGCATCGCGCCCGACGGCGAGCCCGCGCGGCACGCGCTCGAGGACCGGCAGATGCTCGGCTCGCTGAGCGAGCTCTTCCACACGCTCAGCAACCTCACCGCCGTCTCGACCAGCGCCGCGAACATCCTGCGCCGCGGCGTCGACCAGGACCGCGCCGACGCGCTGGCCGATGCGCTGACCGAGGCCGGCGAGCGCGCCGCGCAGGCGGTGGAAAGCCTGCGCCGGCAGATCGACGGCCCGGCCGAGGACGCGGGAGAGGACGGCAAGGCCGCCTGAGCGCCCTGCCCGCTGCTGACCGGCGGACCCTCGGCCTCCGGTTAGCCTCCGGTCAGCCGCCCCACCGCTTTCGACAGGGTCTCGATGGTGAAGGGCTTGCTGGTCATCGGCGCCTTGGGGAAGCGCGACAGCCAATCGGAATGCCCCGCGTAGCCGCTTGCCAGCACGAAGGGCACGCCCCGCGCCGCCAGCATCTCGGCCACCGGCAGGCTCGTCTCGGAACCTAGGTTGACGTCGAGCACCGCGACCGAGACCGGGTGCGCGTCGATGATCCGCAGCGCCTCGGCCACAGACGAGGCGGTGTGCACCTTCGAGGCGCCGAGATCGGACAGGATGTCCGCCGCGTCCATGGCGATGATCATGTTGTCCTCGACCACCAGCGCGACGCCCGACAGCCCCTCGCCCTCCGACGCCGCCGCCTGCGGCACCTGCCGGGCGGCCCCGCGCACCCCTTCGGGCGCGTCGGTGACGTAGCGCTCGGGCAGCAGGAACTCGGCCCGCAACCCGGTCACCTCGAAGCGCACGTCGGCCTTGCCCTTCAGCTCGAAGGGGATGGATTTCTCGATGATCGTGGTGCCGAAACCGCGCCGCTCGGGCGCGCGCACCGCGGGCCCGCCGCTTTCCGCCCAGCCGATCCGCACCAGCCCGTCGGGCAGCCGCTCGACCGCTACCTCGACCCGCCCCGCGGGCACCGAGAGCGCGCCGTACTTGACCGAGTTGGTCACCAGCTCGTGCAGCACCAGCGCCATGGTCGAGAAGGCCTCGGGCGCCAGCAGCACCGGCTGGCCGGTGACCGAGACGCGGTGCTCCTCGCCGGCGATATAGGCGCCGAGCTCGACCGCCAGCAGCTCGCGCAGCGCCACCGGGCGCCACTCGGTCGAGGTCAGCTGGTCATGCGCCTGCGCCAGCGCGTGGATGCGCCCGTCGACTGCCGCGGTGAACTCCTCGATGGAATGCGCCGACCGCCGCGACTGGCCGACCAGCGAGCGGATCAGCCCCAGCACGTTGCGCACCCGGTGGTTGAGCTCGGCGATCAGGAGCTCCTGCTGGTCCTGCGCCCGCTTGCGCTCGGCGTTGACCTCGTCGGCCAGCTTCAGCACCACCTCGAGCAGCGTCACCCGGATCGCCTCGGCCGCCTTGAGCACGGTCGGCGACCATGTCTCGGAGCGCCCGGCGACGTCTTCCTTCCAGAGCTCGAAGCTCTTGCGCGGGGTCAGCCGCGCGCCGAGCGGGCCGACCTCGACCGGCTTGTTCGGATTGCCCGCCCAGTTCACCTGCCGCACCACTTCCGAGCGGAAGAGCACGATGTAGTCGCGCGGCGTGCGCGAGACGGGAATGGCGAGGATGCCCGCGCAATCCTCCTTGAGCGCCGCCATCGACGGCAGCCGCGCCACGAGGCTGTCGGTGGCATAGACCCGGCTCGCCGCGGCGGTGTTGAGGAAGCGCGCGATGGTGTGGAACTCTTCCTTCGAGGGCGCGCTGCCCTGCGCCACGTAGGCGCCGTCGGAATAGAGCGCGATGCCGTCATGCGGGATCACCTTGGCGATCTCGCGGGCGATGCTGGGAAAGCTCGCCGCCAGCCCCTCGCCGGAGCTGACCTGCATCATCAGCCGGTCGTGCAGGCGCTGCGCGCGGCCGACCGTGTCGCTGGTGGCCTTCGCCTCCTGCCGCTCGAGCTCGTAGGCGAAGAACTGCGCCAGCAACTCGACCGCCGTGCGACGCTCGTAGTCGACGTGCAACGGCGCGCGGTGGTGGCAGGCGAAAAGCCCCCAGAGCTCGCCGCGGATGACGATCGACACCGACATCGAGGCGCGCACGTTCATGTTGCGCAGGTACTCGAGGTGGATGGGCGAGACCGCCCGCGACATCGCCAGCGACAGGTCGAGCGGCTGCCCCTCGGGGCTTTGCTGCGGCACGATGGGCGAGACGTGGTCGTCGACGTCGGCGATCAGCCGCAGCAGGCTGCGCTTGTAGAGCGCCCGCGCCTGCCGCGGGATGTCGGAGGCGGGGAAATGCAGCCCGAGGTAGGTTTCGGCGTCGCCGCCGTCCTTGGCCTCGGCGATCACCGTGCCGTCGCCCTCGGGGCCGAACTGGTAGACCATGACCCGGTCGAAGCCGGTGAGCGCGCGCAGCTGCCGCGCCGCCTCCTCCGAGGCGCCGAGCAGGTCCTTCTGCGCCGAGACGCGGCGCAGCATCGGCGTCACCAGCGCCAGCTCGTCCTGCTCGCCGCTGCGGGTCTTGGGCTCGAACTCGAAGATGAAGCTCGAGCCGGACTGGTGGGCGCTGACGTCGAAGAGCCGGCCGTCGCCGAAGACGTCGAAGCCGAAGAGCCGCGCCACGGAATTCTCGTGGCTGGTGCCGCCGAGCTTCTCGCGCAGCTTCGCCACGGTCTCGCGCGGCATCACCTCGGAAAAGCTGCGCCCGGTGAGCCCCTCGGCGTCGAGCCCGAGCAGTTGCCCGGCATTGCGCGAGACATGCTGCACGATCCAGTCCGCCGAGATCGCGACCAGCGCCGCGAAGCTCTGCACGTTGCCCAGCAGGTGGATCGGTTCGCGGTCGCAATTGGTCAGGTCGACGGGCGTGTCGGTGGAAATGAAGGAATCGTTCATGATGCTCCGTCGGCCGGCGCGGCCAGCACGGCGCGCGCCTCGTGTTCGAAGATGGAAAAGGCGCGGATGGCGTCGCGCAGCACGCGCTGCGCCTCGGGGCAGCGGGACGGCAGGGCCGAGAGCCGCTGGCAGAAGGCGCGCCAGGCGATGCGGTCCCCGGGCAGCGCGAAGAACCCGCAGGTGGCGGGCTCGGGCAGCGCGCGGCGCAGCACGGCGGTGCCAAGCTGCGATCCCAGCAGCAGGTAGGCCACGGCGTCGCCGTGCAGCGGCAGGTCCCGCCCCGGACCCACCGAGGGCTCGGGCCCGAGGTCCTGCGCCAGCGCGCGCATGGTGTCGTGCAAAGCCGGTGTCGCCTCGGACGCCTGCCAGCCGCAGGCGTCGCCCAGACGCGAGAAGCCTCGCCTCTGCACTTCGCAGAAGACCCGGCGATCCTGCGTCTTCGACAGGTCGAGACGCGACAGTTCGGCATCGAGACGGAGATGGGGGCCGGAGGTGGCTCCCCGCAGGGCATCCCTGAGATTGCTGTCCCGGATCACGTCCGGATCTTCGACGAAGTCTTTCACCCTGCCTGTCCTGCCCCTGTATTCTTGTCTTTGACGAAGCATAACGCGGAACCCGCCGCTTGGTTCCCTCGGACGGAGGCTTTGCGGGAAATTTTGCACAAGCCTTTTCCGCGCGATCCGCGCCCCGGAGGATGCCCGCACGCCTCTCAAGTTTCGGTGTACGCCCGCCGCGATCGTGCTAACGCTGGTCCCGACACAGGCAGTGCCCGAGGAAGACATGCTGAAGAACATCGACCCGCTCCTGACCGGCGAGCTTCTCGCCATCCTGCGCGACATGGGCCATGGCGACGAGATCGTTCTCGTCGACGCCAACTTCCCCGCGACGCGGGTTGCGCAGCGGCTGGTCGAGCTGCCCGGCATCGACATCATCCGCGCCTGCGAGGCGGTGCTGTCGGTCTTCCCGCTCGACGATTTCGTCGAGGCCCCGGCGGCGGTCATGGCCTGCCCCGATGGCCGGCCCGAGATCTTCGACGAGTTCGACCGCGTGCTGGCCGAGGCCAACCTCGCCCCCGTCACGGTCGAGGAGATCGACCGCTTCGCCTTCTACGACCGCACCGAGGAGGCCTTTGCCGTGGTGTCGACCGGCGAGCGGCGGCTCTATGCCAACATCGTGCTGAAGAAGGGCGTGCTGCGCGCCTGAAGCACGCCGCGCGGCGGGGGGATCAACGGTCCCGCCCGCCCTGCGCGCGCAGCGTCTCGACCGCCTTCAGCGCCTCGGCGATGCCCTTCTGAAGCCGCTGTTCCACCTCGGCGGCCTGCGCCCGCTCGGTCTCGAGCCGTGCGCGGGCCTTGCCGATCAGGTCAACCGCCTCGGGCAGCGCGCGCCGCGCCTCGCGCACGAAGCCCGCGTCCCCGGTCCGCTTCTCGATCTCCTCGCGCCGCTCCTCGGCAAGGCGGGCCCGGTCCTCGGCGCGGCTCGCCATCTCGCGCAGCGCCGTGGTCACCGCGTCGAGAGGACCCTGCCCGCCCGTCCCCGGCCGCTCCACCGCATCGGTGAAGCCGAGCCCCTCGAGTTCCGGCACGACGATGTCCGCCCCCGAGCGGAAGCCCGCGGCGCTGCGCAGGCGCGGGTTGGCCCGCAGCAGCGCCCGCTCGGCGCGCGCCTGTGTCGCCCCGTCCGAGGCATCGAGAGCGTAGAGCCGGCGCGCCAGCGTGGCGACGGTCCGCTCCCGCCCGAGTGTCGCGATGGCATTTGGCATGGGTCTGCCCTCCTTGCGTGGGTCAGGTCAGGATGTTCAGCGGGCCGAAGGGCGCGGGCAGCCCGCCGTTGTTGAGCAGGATGCGCGCGCGGGTGATGTTGCCGAGCACGGTCGCGCCGCCGGCATCGGTCCCGGTGAAGAGCCGCGCCGAGACGTCTCCGGAGGGGTGTGTGAGCGTGTTGTTCGCAAAGGCGATGCGCGGCGCGGCGGCGCGCACCAGCTCCGACAGCGGTGCCTCGCTGCGGTAGTCGACCTGGTTGCCGCCCATCACCAGCGACACGGCGCCGCCGTCCACCACCTGCACGATCCGGCCGATATGCTCGCGCCGGGTGCGGACCTGGTTGCCGTCGACGGCGATCTGCGCCCCGAGGCTCGGCAGGGCCATGGCGAACTGCGAGCCCGACGCGCGGATCACCTCGTCGCCCACCACGAAATAGGCAAGCCCGCTCGCCCCGAGCGTCGGCACCGCCGCCGTCGCCCCGGTGAAGACCGGCGGCAGCCTGCCGTCGAAATCGCCGCCGCTGCGGCCGATCTCGATCGCCCGCCACGCGACCGGCGCGCCGTCTCCGGCCGCCATCGGCCCGAGGATCCGGTTCCCGCGCAGGGCCATGGTGACGTAGGGCGGCAGGACCATGATCCCGACCGCCTCCTGCTCGGGCTCCTCGCCGCCGATCTCGGCGATGAAGTTCGAGCCGATCTCGACGCTGCCGCAGCCGATCACCGCGATGCCCGCGTAGCGCTGCCCCTGGAACCCCGCCAGTCCGACCGCGCGCACCGAGTTGCCGAGGATCTGGCCGCTCTCGGCCGAGGCGAGGACGATGCCCGCCGCCTCCGGCACCGGCGAGGCCTGCGCGATGCGCTCGATCACGTTGTTGTCGATCGCCACGTGCCGCACCGAGGCGTCGGGCGAGACGGCGATCCCCGCCGCGCCGCAGTCGCGCAGGATGTTGCGCTTGATCAGCACCGTGTCGAGCCGCCCCGCAAGCCGGATCCCCGCGCCGCCAAGATCGAAGATCGTGTTGCCGACGATCTGCGCGTCGGTCTCCGCATCGGGCAGCAGGTTCGGCACCAGCAGGATCCCGTCGCTCTGCCCCGCGCCCGCCGAGATCTCGCAGTCCTGCACCCGCAGCGTCCCCGCCGAGAGCACCAGCCCCGCGCCGTTCGCGCCGATCGTGCTGGCCTCGAAACCGAGGCCGGCGGCGGGCAGTTCGGCCCAGTTGACCCGCACCGCGGTCCCGCCTCCGAGCAGCAGGTTGCGCGAGAAGAGCGCCGCCGAGAGGTTGAGCGCGGCGCGCTCGATCCGCACCGCCGTGCGCCCGCCGAAGAGGATGCAGTCGCGCACCCGCAGCTCGGCAAAGCCCGCGAACTGCAGGTCGCCGTCATTGTCCTGCCCGTAGCTCGACCTTGCGCCGAGCGCGTTGGGTGCCAGCGCGACACATTCCTCGATGACCGTGCCGATCTGGATCCCGTCGAGCGCGATGCCGAAGTTGATGCTGTCCTCGGGCGCGCCGCTCGCGACGATCACCGCCAGCCGCCGCAGCGCCAGCAGCGCGGTGTTCTGCGCCGTCACGCCATGGCCCGGCAGCGTGCCGCCATTGGCATCCTGCGCCGCGGGGCGGACCATAAGGCTGAACCTCTCGAGCCGGATGTCGGTCCCGGTCTCGACCCGGACCGCGCCGCCCGCGCCCTCGTAGGTGAGGACCGTGCCGATCCCCTGCCCGGTCAGCGCAAGCCCCGCGCGGTTCGCGATGACCACCGGCTCGCGCAGCAGGTAGGTCCCGGCCTCGAGGCAGACCGTCCCGCCCTCGGGCGGCACCTCGTCGATGGCCTGCTGGATGGTCAGCGCCCCCGAGTTGTGCCCCTCGGCGGTCACGCAGACGGTGCAGGCGCAGCCCTCACCCTCGCCGCCGCCGAACTCGGGCGGCCAGAACACCCGGCAGTCGTTCACGAGGTTCTCGGCGGCCCGCACGATGGCAAGGCGGCAGTAGTGGCGCTGCACCCCGTGAGGCGGGGCGTCTTCGAGCAGTTCGACCGAGGTGGTGGCGGTGCGCGCGGCAAAGCGCCAGTGGTCCATTTCCCGGAAGCCGCCCGGCCCCTCGGCGGTGCCGAAGGCGACGGTGACACCGCTCTCGAGGATCACCGGCGTGCCGTCGCCCGGCACCGGGATCAGCCCGTCGCTGCCGACCGCGCCGAGATCGGTGAGAAGGCTGTTCGCGCCATCCGCCAGCCGGATCACCCCGTGCTGGTCCCAGCGCATCAGCCGCGTGTGCCGCGTCGCCACCGTGTCGTCGCCGCCGCCGGGAAGAAACTCCGCCGCCACCGCGGTTTCGAAGATCACCGTGCGCGTGTCCGCGTCCACCTCCTCGACCCGCAGCATCTGGCCCGAACGGTGCTCGAATTCGCGGTGGTCGTCGGTGATCTCGACCCAGTCGCCGGGGGCGAAGCGCAGCACCGCGTCGCGCCCGATGCGCGCGACGGTCACGCTCAGCGCATCCGCGGCGATCGAGGTCACCGAGGCACGCACCGAGGCATTCTCGCGGCTGTACTTGAAGCGCCAGTCCTGCTGCGCCAGCGGTGCCGCCGCGTCCGGGTCCGGCGCGTGCAACTCGACGCGGAAGAACTGCTCCTCGATGCCGGTGAAGCCCTCGGTCGGCGGCACGAGGCAGGGATCCTCGGGCGTGTCGACCTCGACCGTGCCGGTGCTGAGCCGCGCGGTCGAGGGCGCGGTCAGCGCGGTCCAGCCTTCGAGGTCCTCGACCGGCGTGCTGCAGTCCACATTCGCGCCCACGTCCTCCAGCAGGCGCACCTGCCAGACCGTCTGCCAGCGCGTCGTGGTGTCGAGCCCGCCGAGTGCCGGCTCGAGCAGGTCCGGATCCTCGGTCGGCGTCACCGGGCGCTGCCAGACCACCAGATAGGCCGCCGCGCGCCCCGCCCCGAGATCGTCCGGCAGGGCCGCCGTCGGCCAGTAGGGCTGGTCGAGGAAGTCGAGCACGTCGCCCTCGGGCGGCGGGATCATCTCGTCGAGCACGCCCTCGGGGGACTGGTCCTCCTCGCGCGCGCGGTCGAAGACGGCGCCTGCCTCCGGGTCGCCCCGGCACTCGGCGAGCATGCCATCGACATAGGCGCGCCCGCGCCCGATGCCGAGCCCGCCGCCGGTCAGGGTGATCCCGAACCCGTCCGGCGTCTCGCGCGGGACCACGCCGCGCCCGATCGTGTCGACCGTGGCGGCGCGAATGCGCCGCTCCATGATCCGCACCATCTCGTTGAAATCCGCGTCGAGAACCGGGCGGCCCTGCTGAAGGAACACACCGGCAAAGGCCTTCTGCGGGCGAAAGCTGTCGCGGCTGAAATCCTCACTCATCTCGTTCCTCCTTCGGATCAGGTCTCGTGGAACAGCCCCGCCTCGAGGCCGAAGCGCAGGTATTCCTCCAGCCGGATGCGCAGGTTGGCCTCGCGCTGGGGGGCGGCCAGCAGGTGCCAGGCGCCCATCTCGCCCTCGTCCGACGCTCCGGCGCGGATCTCTCTCGGCGCGACGCCGCGCAGCTGCAGGTAGGCCGGGTCGGACGCGCGCTGCGAGGTGAAGCCGGGGCGCATGGCCCGGCTCACCCGCGCGATGATCTGCGCCCGGTCGGCATCGGTGACCGGCCCGCCCTCCTCCGCCTCGGCCACCGCCTCGGCGATCGCCAGCTGCGGCTGGCAGCGGTAGCGGCGCGGCGTGACCGAGCCGTGGGGTACGAAGGAGAAGCGCATGCAGCCCTGCTGGCGGCGAATGGCGCGCACCGGCGCCCCGCTCTCGCTGCGGGCGTGCAGGAGGCTGTCGCTGACCAGCGGGAAAACCCGGGCGAGGATGCGCCCGACCACCGTGCTGGCCCGGATGGTCAGCGCCCCGGCGGGATCGCCCTCGAGCCCCGGCCCGGAGATGGCCAGCGCCGCGGCGCTTTCGCGCGGGACGAGCGCGGCGGCGTCGACGATGCTGTCGCGGATCTCGGCATTGGTGGTCTCGTCCATCGCGATCGGCCCGGTGATGCAGCGGTCGAGCAGGAGCTCGACGCCGATCGCCGAGACCGCGAGCGAGGTGGCATTGGGCGTGGCCGGCGCGCCGGTGTCGGTGAAGGACAGGCCCGGGATCAGCGTCACGTGGCGCAAGGTGACCGTCGCGGGCGAGGCGCCGTCGCCGTCCGGGCCGATCTCGACCGGCGCGCCCTCGACCGTCACCCCGTCGAGCGCGAGGCGCGCCTCGGCCCCGCCCTCGAGGGTCAGCGGCCCGCCGGGGCGCAGGATCGGGCGCAGCCCGTTGGCGGCGCGCAGGATCACCTCCGTCCCGGCCCCGGCACGCAGCGCCGCGGGCTCGGCGAAGACCTCATTGGCCGTCAGCTCGACGATGCCCCCCTCGGCCGCGACCGCGTCGAGCGCCGATTGCAGCGTCACATGGTCGGGCCCCGGGTAGAGCACCAGCGCCTGCCCCGGATCGCGGGTGAGCGTGCGTGCGCGGTTGTACTCGCCGCCGCCGATCCGCCCGGGAAAGCCGCTGTGCCACGTGGCACGGATCTCGCGCGTCTCGGCATCAGGAAAGGCAATGCGCCCGAGCACCGGGTCGATCCGGATCATCGCGTTGGGCGGATCGGGCGGCAGCAGCGGATCCGGCAGCGGCGTACCCTCGCGAAGCCGCAGCTCGGCCTCGGGCAGCGCGGTGTGGGGGCTGTGGTTCCAGCCCGGCCCGTCGTCCGAAAGGTCGCAGGCCTCGATCCGGCTCACCGGCACGAACTCGCCGTCCAGATAAAGCGCCAGCGCCCGGTCCGCCCCGTACCAGAGCGCCGGATCGGCATCGAGCGCCCGCCGCGAGATGTCGCCCGGCACGTGCTCGGGCCGCGAGATCGAGGTGATCGTCGCCTCGGGCAAGGGCAGGTTGACCAGCTGGCGCGGCGCGCCGAGCGGGTCGAAGAGGTAGCGCCGGGCATCCACCGCGGTCACCGGCATCCGGGTCGAGCCCCGCGCCATCAGCCGCCAGAGCCAGAGCCCTATGTTCTGGAAATTGTGCCGCCCGCCGAGGCTCCTGCGGCTCACCGTCTGCTGGATCGAGCGGACGTCGACGGTCTGGAGCGTCCGGTCGAAGGCGCGATCCAGCGATTCCAGCGGCAGGGGGTCCGACAGGCGCGGCGCCAGCGCGTGGCCCGGCCGCACGTGGTTCATGTGCTGGCAGGTGGCGGTGACCTGGAAATACTCGACCACGTGGGCAGGCCAGCCGGTGACGTCGCGGGCCAGCGCCTCGAGCACCGCCGCCGTGCCCTTGCGCCGCCGGTAACCGATGGTGTTGGCCACCTCGGCGCGGGTGCCGACCTGCACCCCCTCGACCTCGTAGAGCGCGCGGTAGCCGATTGTGCCGCCGATATAGGGCGCGGCCCAGTCCTCGCAGGTCTCGATGAAGAGGTTGTCGAGCAGCTGCTCGATGTTCTCCTCGACCACCGCACCCTCGCGCGCGAGGACCGCCATCAGCGCGGCGAGCGGCCCGCCCTCCCCGGCATCGCGCAGCCGGTGCACGGCGGGCAGCAGGCGGTAGAGCGCCTCGGGGGTGATCCGGGTCATGGCATGAGCTCCAGCTTGGCGAGCGGTCCGTCCTGCAGCGTCAGGATCTCCGCCGGCAGGAGCACGCCGCCGCTGCCCTGCCGCGCGCCGCGACTGGTCAGGCGCGGGTAGCTCGGCGCGGCGGTCTGCGGCCCGCTGGTGCGGCGGAAGATGTCGATGTCGATCGCGGCGACCCCCGGAACCCTGTGCGCCGCCGCGGCCACCTCGGACTGGCTGAGCACCCCGCCGAAATCGCGCGCCGCGAAGGCGAAGGCCGCGTGCAGCGCCGCCTCGAGGTCGGCCTTCACCCGGTCCGTCTCGCGCGCCGGGTCCACCGCGAGCCGCAGGCCGAGCCGGAAACTCACCGGCTGGTAGGACAGCAGCGCCACCCCGACCAGCGGATCGCCGAGCGCGCGGTAGGCCGCCAGCAGGTTCGCGTAAGTGGCCGAAGTTGCGGGGAGCGTGGCCCCGTCCTCGCCCGCGACGGTGACCACGATGCGCCGCGCCCCGCCCTGCCAGACCCAGCGCGCCTCGGCCTTCGCGATGCCCGGGAAGCCGAGCGCGAAGTCCCGGTAATCGCTGACCGAAACCACCCGGCCGAGCGTCAGCGTGTGGATCGGCGCATTGCGCCGCGCCTCGGCCATCGTCTCGGGATCCGCCCCCCCGGTCGCGGGCAGCGGATTGACCATCTCCTTGAGCCCCAGCGGGCGGTCGAGCGGCAGCGACAGTTGACCGGCGCGCAGGTTGCCGGCCCGGCCGAGCCCGCGCGAGTGGTCTGCGAAGATGTTGTCGCGCCCCGGCGTCGGGCGCGCGCCGGAGCGGCCGTCGCCGAATTCCACCACCGTCTCGCCCGCGTCGGTGAGCGAGGTCCTGTAGACCCGCGCCTCGGGCCCCCGATCGTAGAGGTCGGGCACCTCCTGCCACGCGACCCCGTCGATGCGCAGCCGCAGCGTGCTTTCCACGCCGGTCTCGGTCGCCGCGAGGCGCTGGCTCACCGGCGCGTGTTTCAGCACGAATTTCTGGAACGGCACCGAGGGATCGCCGCTGCCGAGGATGTCGCTCACCCCCTCGCCATGGGCCGCGCGCGCGACATTTGCGTGGATCGCCAGCCCCGCGCGGTCGTAGGCCGCGCCCAGCGCCTCTTGCAGCACCAGCCGCGTGCGGTCCGCCCCGACGGCGAGCGCGCTGGCGAGCGTCGCGGGCTCCGCGATCACCTCGGCCCCTTTCGGCGGGGCGACGCCGCGCAGCACGCCGAAGGCCGCGACCACCTGCCCGCGGAAGCCGGTGTCGGTCAGCACGTCATAGCGAAGGTTGATGGTCGCGGGCACGGGCTGCGGCGCGCCCATCAGCGTCACCTCCTGCCCGCGCGCGAGGCTCTGCACCCCGCCGCCCGGGGCGGCGATGGTCAGCGTGCCCACCCCTTCGTGGCGCAGCCGCGCACGCGGCCCGGTGAAGATCAGCCGCCGCCCGCCCTCCAGCCCCTCGACGCGCTGGCCAAGCTCGACCTCGGAGCCTGCGACGGGCTCGGTGATCGGGTGCTCGGCAAGGGGAAGCTGCAGACTCGCCCCGTAGACAGACGTGCGCCGCGTCCCCGCACCGTCGAAGAGATCTAGGTTCTCGGCAGTGTCGAGCGACAGCCGGCTGGCCCGCCCGCTGATCGCGTAGCGCGCCACACCGTCATCGGTGGCCGAGGTGATCCGGTAGGCCTCGGCAAGGCCGTTCTGCTTGGCAAGCACGATCCAGCTGCCCTCGACGAAGCCCTTGTGGATCGCGTCGAGCCAGATCGCCTGCGCCGCCGGGCGGCCGAAGACCCAGTCGCCCGAGCCTCCGGTCGAGATCGGCGAGGGCGGGTTGCTCTCGGGCGTGCCGCCAAAGCCGAAGTGGCTGCGCTGCTGGTTCGAGAGCGTCTTCGGATGCGGTGCGTTGTAGCCGAAGAAGTTCACCCGCTCGCGCAGGTGATAGAAGCGGTGCGCGATCTGCGCGGCCTCGCCCGGCGGCGAGACCGAGCCGAGCGGGCGGTCCCAGGTGACCCGCGTGCGGCCCGCCGCCGCATCGGGTGCCACCGCTGTCACGCGGCGGAAATCCCAGAGCTCCGAGCCCGGGTCCTCCTCCTCGCGGTTGCGCCCGGTGATCAGGATCGCGTCCCCGACGGCAAGCACGGGCAGCCCGGCAAGCCAGGTGAAGCGGTCGCCGGTGTCCGGCGCGACGGGTTCGGTCAGCCGTGGCCGCAGCCGGTTCCAGGCGACGCGGGTCTCGAGATCCTCGAGCGTCTCGAAGACCTGCGGCAGCTCGTCCGGTCCCGGCTGGCTCTGCACTCGCGTCCCCGCCGGCACGGTCAGCACCGAAACGTCGGGCGCGGCGGCGGGCGGGTCCTCCATGAGAAGCACCAGCTCGGTCTCGGCCGAGGCGCCGGGATGCAGACGGTAGCCGATCAGCCGCGCCAGTTCGGTGACCGAGAGCCGCTCGGTCGCCGTGCCGATATAGGACTCGTTCGCCAGCCGCTCCTGGTAGAAGGTCAGTACGTCGCAGCAGGCCGCCCAGGCGTCGATCAGCGCGATCGAGAAATCGTCGTCCTCGCGCGTGCGCAGCCGCGCCAGCGCCGGATGCGCGGCCGAGGCGAGCCCGGTGAGCATCGAGGCCTTGAACCGCGCGTGATCGCCGACCCGGAAGGCGATGGCCGGAAGCCCCGGGCGGTTCTCCACCGGCTGCACGGTCGCGAGCGCGGTGCCGTCGCAGCAGCCGCAGGCATCCGCCGTCGCGCCCTCGTCGGCATGTCCGATCCGGATCGGGGCCTCGGTCATTTCCCGCCTCCCATCTCGATCGCCAGCACGCCGCGCTCGGGGAAGTTGCGGTCGTTCTCGAGCTGCAGGATCTCGAGGCGCCCGAAGCCGATGACCCCGGCCTCGAGGTCGATGGCATTGCGCACGCCCCGCCGCCGGAAGAGCCGTGCCTCGACCGCGGCCACGCCCTCGACCGCCATGACGGCGGCATAGAGCGCCGAGAGGTAGAGCGGCGTGCCGAAGGTGAAGTTGTCGGGGTGGAAGAAGCCCCTTCCGCCGCCGGGAAGCGTGCCCGCCGACAGCGCCTCGAACACCGCGCGGCGCACCTCGGAACGGAAATGGTCGTGCCCGGCGCAGATGAAGAGCGACAGCTCGAGCGGCACGAAGCGCGGCGCGTCGATCTCGAGGTCGTAGCCCGCCATACGCACCGGGTCGAGCTGGCCGAGAAGTTCGGCCTCGAACTCGGGCGTCACCGGGCGGCCGCCGAAGCGGTCGACGGTGACGAAGACCGTGTGCCCGTGGCCGTTCCATCGGAAGGTCGCGGCGGCGCGCTGCACGTCGCGGTGGCGCTCGGCCATGCGGGCGTAATCCTCCTCGGTCACCGCGCGCTCCTGCCGGCGGTAGGCATAGGGCGCGGCCTGCCGCACCTCCTCCATGGTTTCGGGATCGCGCCCGCCGGTCGCGGGCAGCGGGTTGCGCACCCGGGTGATCTGGCCGAGCCCGGTCAGCGCGTGCGAAATCGCCTCGGCCCCGACATTGCCCGCCCTTCCGTTGCCGACGCGGTAGACTGCCCCGAACGTGGTGCCCGAAGCCGGGCGGCGGCCGAGCCGGTCGTCGCCGAAGCGCAGGAACCCGCGCTGGTCGGCCTCGGTCTCGAGCACGAAATGCCGGTCCTCGGGCGCGGATTGCAGCAGGTCGGGCTGCGCGTGCCAGTCCAGAAGGTCGGCGCTCAGCGTGATCTTCGGCTGGCGCTGCACCCCCTCCAGCGCGGTCGCGGCACGGGCCGAGGGCGCAGCCTCATCGAAGGGCGCGACCTGGCTCACCGGACCGTGCAGCAGCGCGGGGCGGAAGCGCGGCGGCACGTTTTCCGGCTCCGGATGCTCGCAAGGATCGCCCCCACCCGCGGGCACCAACTGCAAATGCGGCGCGGGCACGGGACCGAGCGGTTCGGGCACCTCGATGGTCGCGCCGTGATCGGCAAGGAGGATATTGCCGAGCGCGTGGCTCACCTCGCGCTGCAGCCCGCCGCCCGCCGCCTCGTCGAGCAGCGCCGAGAGGCAGAGCGGGAAGGGCAGCGCGTCCTCCTCGGCCCAGCGGATCTCGGTGATCTCGGCGGGGCCGCCCTCGGCGAAGTCGTCGCTGAGCCCGGCCTGCACCGCGGTCAGCCGCACCGCGTGGCGCTTCGCGGGATCGGCATCCGCCGCCCGCCCTGTGCGCGGCCCGAGCCGTTCCTCGAAGACCAGCACGTCGCCGGCTTCGAGCATGTCGAAATTCCCCGCCAGCGTCGCCCGCGTCGCGCCCTTCGGCAGGCAGCATTCGGCGTCCGACCATTCGTGGAAGAACATGCCGTTCCCGGCGACGGTCAGCGCCTTGGCATGCAGCGCCTCGAAGACCTGCGGCGCGCGGGCGAGCGCCGCCTCGCGCGCGCTTGCCGGGATCGCCGGATCGAAGCCGGTGAGCCGGGTCAGGAACTGCGTGCCCGCGGGCACCACGACCCCGTCCGCATCGGTCGCCACATGTACCCAGACCCGCGCGTTCGCGCCGTCATCCATCCGGTAATCCACCAGCCGCGCGTGCCGGCGCACCGACGAGCGCCTGCGCGCGGTGGCGAGATAGGCCTCGGTATGGGCCGCGTCCTGCGCGTAGGAAAGCCGGTCGGCGGTATAGGCCAGCGCCTCGACGAGGGTGATGCCGAGATCGGCCGGGCTGCGCTCCTGCCAGCCCGGCATGATCTGCGCCATGCGGCCCAGCATGAGCCGGCGGAAGCTCTGGTAATCCTTGGCGAGGTAGGAAAGCACCGGCTGCCGCGGCGGCTCCTCGGGGCAATCGTGCACCGGCGCGCAGTCGAAATCGCTGGGGCATTCGACCTTGAACGAGAAGGCGACCTCCGAGAGCACGTGGTCGATCCCGGCGGGCGGCACCAGCGCGCCCGGCCCGCTCACGAAGCGCAGCCGGTAGGTCGAGAAATCCCCCGCCGCGCTTGTGCGGATGGCCAGCACGTGGTCCGGCTCGGGGAGCGCCTGGAGATAGGCGTCGATCTCGGGCTCGGCCGGGGGCGCGTCCGGCGCATCGGCGCGGGTGATCCACTCGATGCCGATGCCGGTCACCCGCACGCCGCCCGATAGCTCGATCTGGTCCGGGGTCAGCAGCGGCGCGGGCGCGAGGAAGCGCAGGATCAGCGTGCGCTGCCGGGCCGGGTTGTCCTCGGGCTCGCGGTCGAGCACCTCGAGAAAGTCGATGCCGTTGATCGCCGCGCCATCGTCGATGGCGGCCAGCAGGCGCTCGCGGCGGCGCGGGTCGCAGCAGTGGTAGATCATGGCCCGCCCCCTGCGCCGCCCGCGGTGAAGCTGGCGCTCTGCCGCGCGCCGCTCCGCAGCAGGATGTAGACGATGGTGATGCGGATCGCGGGACCCTCGGCCTCGGAGCGCACCTCCTCGACCGCGATGCGCTGGCCGAGATACTGCTGCAGCGCGCCGCGGATCATCAATTCGCTCGTCGCCGCGGTCTCGACACTGGCCGGGCCGAAGACCAGCTGGTGGACCCCCGCCCCGAACTCGGGCCGCATCACCCGCTCGCCGGGATTGGTGAAGAGGATCTGGTGGATCAGGTCGCGGATATGCCCCTCCTCCGAGATCTCCGCCGTCCGGTCGCGCCCGTCGAAGTGATAGGGAAAGTCGAGCTGCATGGCCTCAACTCCCGATCGCGCGCGTCTGCGCCTGCACCGGCAGCAGCGGCGTGCCGGTCGGCTGGCAGATGCTGGTCGAGCTTTGCAGCACCGCGGGCGCGCCCTCGATGAAGACCCGCGTCGCGGCCACGACGAAGCTGGCGGTGACGCAGGGCCCGTTGCCGCCCGGCGGCACGAAGCCGCAGCCCGCCACCACCCAGGGCGAGAGCTGCGACACCGCGGGCTGGCCGCTCAGCAGCACCCGGGCCGAGGGCGAGGCCGGCAGCGCCTGCCCGCCGTGCGAGCAGGTCACCGTCGCGCCGAGATGCAGGATGGGTCCGGTCATGCGCGCCTCCCTCAGATCACCGTCAATGCGCCGTTGTTCACGGTCACCGTCGGCCCCGTCATCACGATCGAGGCCCCCTTGCCGTTCTGGATGTAGATGCCGGTGTCGTTGACGATCAGCGACGCGCCGGTTGCAGTCTTGAGCACGATGCCCCCTGTCGGCCCCGGCAGGTCGGTGATGGTGATGCCGTTCTGCAGCAGGGTCTGGATGGTCACCGCCGAGAGGCCCGGCGGCGTCAGCTGGTGCAGCGCCGGCACCTCGGCGGCGGAGCCGAAATAGCAGCCAGTCCAGATCGGCTGGTCGGCGTCGCCCTTCTCGAACTCGATCCAGACCCCCGCGCCGACGGGCGGAACGCCGATCACCCCGCTCTGCAGCCCGGCGACGGGAAAGCAGGGCATGCACCAGCTGCTCGGCGCGAGGCCCGAGACATCGGGCACGATCGCCTGGATGCGGCCGATCAGCATCGGATCGACGTTGTTGACCACCGTGCCGCGATATTTTCCGAAATACTGCGTCATGCCGGCACCGAGGGACGGGTGGGCAAGAGCCCGCTACGCTTGAGGGTGAAGCTCTGCTTGTACTTCCCGCGCGACAGGTCGTGGGTCACGCTCTGCACGTAATGCACCCCGTCGAAGGCGGGACCGGCGCCGCGCACCCCGACGAGGCTGCGCGCCCGCAGCACCCGGCCGTAGCGCAGCACGTCGATCGTGCCCGTCCCGGTCACCGGGTCCGCCCGGCGCGCCGCGGCGGCAAAGCCGCGCACTACGGCCTCGTAGGGATGCAGATGCGCGGTGTCGGTCAGCCGGGTGATCGTCGGCGGCAGCGGCGGCACCGCCCCGATCGGCGGGTGGAACGGGATGCTCGACGGGATCGGGATGGGGATCGGCGCCTTGCTCTCCCGCTGCTGGATGTAGACCACCGGGATCTCCAGCCCGTCCTTGTCGAAGGTGAAGGAAAGCTGCTCTGTGTTGGTGGAAAAGCCGCTCTCCGCCGTCAGCGCCGGCTGCACCGCGCCGATCCGCACCTCGGGCCCCCAGTAGGCGAAGGAGGTCGCCGGGGCCGGGCCGGGCTTCATGAAGAAGGTGTAGCCCGCCTCCTCGGCCAGCGCGAGGATGTAGGCCAGATCCGTGCCCTTGTGGCGCGGGATCTTGTCGGTCGGCAGCGGCGGGCCCTCGAGGCTCGGGATCACCTGCGGGATCACCCCGAGCCAGGCGTATTTCGCCAGGATCAGCGCCACCCGCGCGGCGGGCGGCATCGCCGGATAGGGCGTGCCCGAGAAGTCGATCTTGGTCATCGCCGCGGTGAGGTCCTTGCCCTTGACCGAGAGCATGGCGGGCTGGCCGCCCGCGCCGGGGCTGAGATCGGTGTTGGTGACCACGCCGTTGATCAGCGGCATCGCGGTGCCCGAGATCGTCGCCACCAGCGCCACGCGCAGGATCGGCAGCGCGCCGCCCCCGGCGAGCAGGAAGAGCGTGCTGAGCGGGCTGTCCTTTTCCAGCGCAAACATCAGCTCGAAGCCCGATTGCGTGTCGCCGGAATTCTCGTTGATCTTCACCCCCTGCAGCGCGTCGATCACCGCGCGCGGCGCGGGAACCGGCACGCCGGGGCCGAAGAGAAGCTGCAGGTCGAGGCCCTTGATCATGGCGCCTCCTCCCCGGCCGGCACGCCCCGCGGCAGCGTCAGCCGTATCTCGGTTCCCGGGGTCTCGAGCTCCTCGGCAAAGACCGCGCGGTTGGCGTCGCAGAGCTGCCACCAGGCGCCGGGGGCGCCCATCGCCTCGGCCGCGAGCAGGTCGAGCCGCTCGCCCTCGCGCAACACGCGGTAGCCAAGCGTCGCGAAGTCCTCGGGCGGGGGCACGAAGCGGCGGGCGAGACAGGGGATCAGCCGGCCGTCAGCTGCGCGGACGGTCGTCGTCGGAATGCCGGAGTAGCGGCTGTCGGGCGGGAAGTCCGAGGCCTCGACGATGCCCGCCTCGTACATGGCCTGGATCGGGTTCTTCATGAAAGGCCTCCCGCGCCGAGCGCATCGAGCGTGCCGCCCCGGAACCGCGCGGCGAAGCTTTCCTTGGACTTCAGGTAGGCCAGGTAGAGGCCCGAGCCGCGGTGCCCGAAGCCGAGATCGTCGACCGAGAGCACCCGCAGCGACAGCGAAACCTTGGCGTGGATCGGGTTGAGCCGCTCGTCGAACATCTCTTCGGTGATCGACATCTGCGTCACGCGCACCGGCACGATGCGGCTCGCCGACCAGACGAAAAGCGTCAGCGGCGTCTCCGCAGGGGCGATCTCGAAGCTGCCCGCGGCGGACTGGGCCTTCTGCCGCTCGAGCTGGGCCGTCGTCGGGTGGATCAGCGTCTCGAGCGCCGACAGCACCGGAAAGAGGCCGAAGGCCACCGCGTCGGGGTTCTCGCCCGGGGCCTCGAGCTGGTCGGTGGCATCGAGCGCCGCCTCGAGGCTGATCGTCTCGACCGCCGGGCCGGTCAGCCGCAGCGGCTGCGACCGGTCGGGCTCGTCGGCGATGCCCTGCACCTCGAGCGAGCGCGTCAGCGTCTCGGAGGCATATTGCAGCGAGATGATCCGATCGACCGCGCCGCTCTCGGGCGAGATCAGCACCAGCCCGGCGCGGAGCAGCTTGGGAGAACGGGTGAAGCCGGTCATGGCGGCCCTCCTAGAGCGGACTGAGATAGTCGACCCGCAGGCCGACCGTCGGGGTGAAGAGATGCTCCATCCCCGCCTCGCGCGTGGGATCGTAGACGTAGCCGAGGTTGCCGCTCGCCTCGACGGTCACGTCCCAGAGGCGCCAGCGGTAGCCGAACGAGACCCCCGCCTCCGCCCCGAGCCGCGCCCCCGACGAGCCGTCGAGCGGCAGCGCCAGCGCCGGCCCGCCGGCGACCGAGACGAAGGCGCCGCCGCCCGAGCCGGGGCGCGGGTTGCCGAAGCGGACGCCCGGGAGCACGCTGCCGATGAAGCTGCTCGGCGAGCGCACGGGCGCGGCGCCCTCGGTCTCGGTCTCGCCGATGAGCGAGAAGCCGAGCCCGAGCGTCGGGCTGAAGAAGCCGAGCACCGGGTGATCGAGCTGCACCCCCGCGTAGTGGCGCACGATCCAAGTGGGCGCGCCGGAGCCGGGCACGGCGGTGCCGACCGCGAGGTTGGGATTGAGGCTCACGGCGCTCAGCGACACGTCAATGGGCACGCCCGAGTGGATCGCCTCGACGAACATCGAGAAGGAATCCGAGTTCTGCAGCGCCTGCTCGGTGTCGAGGAAGCGGAAGCGCATCCGGTGCTCGTAGATGTCCGAGACGCTGTTGTGATCCTCGCCGAGCGACATCCCGATCCGGTGCGCGCATTCGTGCACCAGCGTGCGCGGGCGCCGGTCGTCGCCGAGGTCGAAATAGTTGTCGGTCAGGCAGATCCGCGCGCGGTTGTCCGAGCAGTAGGGCGTCGAGATATGCGCGACATAGGCATTGGCGGTGCCGTGGCTCGCGACGCATCCGTACTGGCCGCTGCGCAGCGCGAGGCGCAGGCAGGCGCCGATGCATTCGAGCCGTTCGCGCACCGTCCGCACGGTCTCTTCCGACTGGTCGTTGAAATACCACTCGAGCGCGCGGGTAGTGCCGGCCTCGTAGGGGCGGCTCGCCAGCGCGGCGACGGCGGCGGAGACGCGCGACTGCGCCTCGGTGAAATCGCTCTCGACGGTCAAGAGCCGCGCCCCGCAATCGGCGCGCGCGCAGGGGTAGCGCTGGTCCACGTGCCCGTCGCGGTCGCCGCTCTGCTGGGCGGGCGGCGTCGCGGGCGGGGGGGCCGCGCCGGGGGCGGTCTGCGGCGGTGCCGTGCCCGTCTGCCCGGCCGGAGACGCCGCCTCCTGCCGCTGCACGCTGCGCCGCGCGCCCGTGCCCTGCTGGCCCGTACCCTGCTGGCCGGTGCCTTGCTGCAAGGTGTGGGTGATCTCGTGCGCCAGCAGCCGCCGCCCCTCGGTCGAGCCGGGCGCGAGCTGGCCCTGGGCGAAGGCGATGTTGCTCCGCAGCGTGAAGGCGCGGGCGTTGATGCCCGCCGCCGCGCGTCCGGCGGCGCCACCCGTGTGCAGCCGCACGTGGGAGAGATCGCGCCCGAAACGCGGCTCGAAATACCCCCGCTCCGAGGCCGAGAGCCCGCGGCCGCTGCCCGAGACGGCCTCCGCCGCGGCGGTGAGCGGCGCGGCGCCGGGCCTTCGGGCGGAGGGAAGCGACTTGGCCCGGAGTTCCTCCTCGTCGCCGGCCCCCTCCATCCGCTGACCCTGCGCGGGCTTGGCCTGCAACTCGTCCTCCTCGCCACCGCTGCGCTGCACCAGCGGCGTCACCCGCAGCGGCTGGACCGTGGCCCCGCCCGAGACCACCTTGTCGGCGATCCGGTCGGCCTCCTGCTCGTAGCGGTCGTTCACCGGCCCCAGCGTCAGCTTCGGCTGGATCCCGAGCTGCTCCTCCGCCGCGCAGGCGGCGCAGCCCGAACCGCCGCAGGAACAGGCGCGCTGCACGGCGACCGCCTCGGCGGCGGCGATGTCGAGTACGCCGCTCATGGGGACCTCCGCGTCTTCTTCAGGTCGCTCACCGGCGGCGGCTTGTGCGGGCGCGGGATCGGGTTCTTGGCCGCGTCGAGCGAGATGTCGACGGTCACGCCGAAATCCTCCTTCGGCGGCTGGCCGCATTCGGGGGCGTAGATGTCGGTGCAGCCCGCGATTCGCTCCTTCTCCGGGCGCTTCAGGTAAGCGCTGGCAAGGATGTCGAGCAGCCCCGCGTTGCGCGCGGCATAGGGGTGGGTCAGCATGCGCGCGATGCGCTGGATGTCGGAGGCCGGGCGCAGGGCGAAGCGCGCCAGCAGGCAGTCCTTGTACTGCGCCTCCATCCCGGTGTCCTTGCCCTCGCGGTTGGCGAAGGCGGTCGCGCAGATGTCCTGCTCGTTCAGCGGACGGTTCGAGCCGCTGCGCTGCATCATCGACTCGCCCGCCAGCGTGTCCACCGGGCGCACCATCTGGCGGCGGAAAAGGTTGAGCCGGTTCGCGTAGTTGTAGGCCGGGTTTGTGGCGTGGCTCAGGTAGGAATAGCGGTCCTCGTTGTTGAGCACGTGCTGCGCCTCGTGCGCGAGCGTGCCCGGCCCCTTCACCCAGTTCTGCGACTCCGGCCAGTCGCTCGGGTCGACGCCGATGGTGAAGACGTCCTTCTGCGACCCGCCCGAGGTGACGAAGTCGATGTCGACGGTGTAGCCGGGCTGCGACATGGCCTTCTCGATGGCGTCCTGGATGCCGCTGACATTCGCCACGTCCGCCGCCGTGCCGCCGCCGCGCGGCTTGAGCAGGATCTTCACCCGCACGTAGATGTCCGCCGGGTTGCGCGCATCGACCTGGTAGGACTTGCCGAGATCCTTGTTCTTGACCCAGCTGTAGCTGCGCCCGGAGCCCGCGGCCGCCTTCTCCTCGTCGTCCTTGTGGGTCTCGCCTGTGGAGCCGGGGGCAAGCCGCGTCTGCTCGGCGTTGAAGGCCTTGAGCATGTCGGCGCGCGTCGCAACCGCCATCTCCTCGCGGCTCGTGCCGCCCCCGGTGGCAGCCTTGTCGGCTTTCTTCGCGACCGGCTCGGGAAGGTCGAAGAGCTGCTTGAGAAGGTCGATGTAGAACATCGGGCAGGCACTGGCCCGGGCGCCGTCGATGATGTCCTGCGCCGCGCCCGGGGCGTCGAGGCGCAGCTCCTCCTCGCCGGTCAACTGACGCGAGAGCCGGCGAAGCTTCTGCGCGTCGGTCTTCAGCCCCTTGAACTCGCTGCGGCCGGTGATCGCGTCGACCGCGGCCTCGAAGGCCTTGCTGTCGCCCGGCGGGATCTTCGACGGGTCGGTCGGACAGGTGCGCCGGACGGTGCCCTGCGCGCCGGGCTGGAAGCTGTGGGCGATCTCGTGGGCGAGCACGCGCCGCCCCGGGCGGCTGCCGGGATCGAAGCCGCCCGGCGCAAAGGCGATATGCGCGCCGCGGGTGAAGGCGGTGGCGCCGAGCCCCTCGGCCGCGGCGCCCGCCGCCGCGCCCGTATGGATGCGGATGTCCGACAGGTCCCGGCCGAAGCGCGGCGCGAACTGCGCGCGCAGCGGGTCCGGCAGCGGCGCGCCGCCGCGCGCGGTCGCCTCCTCGGCCTTGGCAACGGCAGGAGACACGGCGGGCGTCAGCACCGGCGTCGCGGGCGAGCTCCGCGTCGCCGAGGCCTGCGCGCGGAGCGCCGATGCCATGCGCCCGCTCATGAGCGCACCGCCCGGAGCGTCGCCGCGGCCAGCCCCGCCGCCCGATCCCCCGCCGCGGCCTGCCCGCCCTCGAGGCGTGCCGCGACATGCGCCCGCGCCCCGCCGGAGCCAAAGGCCGCGCCGCCCTCCTGCGCGACGATCCGCGCGATCTCGGCGTGCAGCGCCTGCTCCAGCGCGGCGCGGCTGAGCCCGCCGGTCGCGCCGGTGATGCGCCCGATGCGCAGCGTGATGCGCGGCCCATGGGTCATCGGAACACCCCCTGCTCGGCGCCGGTGAAGGGCTTTTCCATCTTGGCGTATTCGCGCCGCGCCGCGCGCTCGACATGCGCCATGGTCACCGGCCCCGGCCCGCGCGCCGCAAGGTAGGAGGCGTTGAGCGCGATCGAGCGGATCGCCCCGCCCGCGACCGGCAGGCGCGCCAGCGCCTGCGGATCGAGCCCGTCGAGCGGCGTCTCGGCCGGGAAGATCCGCGCCCAGATCGCCGCGCGCGCCGCGGCGTCGGGAAAGGGAAAGCTCAGCACGTAGCGCAGCCGCCGCAGGAAGGCCCTGTCGAGCGCCGCGCGCTGGTTGGTGGTGAGCACGGCAAGGCCGCGGTAGGCCTCCATCCGCTGCAGCAGGTAGCTGACCTCGACATTGGCGTAGCGGTCGTGGCTGTCCTTCACCTCGGACCGCTTGCCGAAAAGCGCGTCGGCCTCGTCGAAGAGCAGGATCGCGCCCGAGCGCTCCGCCGCCCCGAAGATGCGGGCGAGGTTCTTCTCGGTCTCGCCGATGTATTTCGACACGACCTGGCTCAGGTCGATGCGGTAGAGGTCGAGCCCGAGCGCCCCGGCGATCACCTCGGCAGCCAGCGTCTTGCCGGTGCCCGAGGGCCCGGCGAAGAGCGCCGCCACGCCGAGCCCGCGCGCCCCGCGCGCCGCCCAGCCCCAGTCGCCGTTGACCCGCCAGGCGTTGTGCAGATGCTCGGCAAGGTCGCGCAGCATCTCCGTCTGTTCGGGCGGCAGGATGAGGTCGTCCCATCCGGCGCTGCTGTCGATCCGGTCGGCGAGCCCGTCGAGCGCGCTGCGTGCCTCGAGCCGGGCCGCGTGCCAGAGCTCCCCCGGCGCGGCGCTGCCCGCCCGCGCCACCGCCGCGCCGATGCCGCCGGGGTCGAGCGCGAATTGCGTCGCGAGCCGCTGACAGGCCTCCTCGGGCAGCGCGGAGCCGTCGCGCGCCAGCGCCGCCTGCCAGAGCGCGGCGCGCTCCGCGGCCTCGGGCGGGGCAAGCTCGAGCCGCCTGCGCGGCGCGCGCTCGGGCACCGGCGGCTCGGTCGCCGACAGCAGCGTCGGCCCGGTGAGCCCGTCGGCGAAGCGCGCGGCGGACGCGCCCTGCCCGTCCTCCGCCTCGATCAGCACCGCGCTGCCCGACAGCGCCAGCTCCCGGTCGAGGAACACCGCCAGCGCCGCGCGCTGCGCCCAGTCCTCGGGGATGTCACCCGCCGCCATGCGCAAGAGCGGCACGCCGAGCCCGTCGAGCGCGGCGGCGGCAAGGCCGCGTTTCGCCGCCGCATCCGGCCCGCCCAGCAGCAGCACCGGCAGCGCGGGCGTGCCGGTCCAGGCCGCCCGGATGGCCTCGACGAAGGCCCCCGCCCGCGCGCCTTCGGGCGGCACCGGCAGGGCGCGGACCACCATGCCCTCGAGCCGGGCGTCGAGGTAGCTCGTGCCCAGCAGGAAATGCAGCACCCGCTCGTCGAGCCGGAGGCCGCGCCGGTGCAGCGGGCCGGTCCCGGTCAGCTCGACCAGACGCCAGCGGCGCAGCGGCGCCTCGGGGCAGAGCATGTCCCAGGTCACCGGCCCCCAGAGCGCCGCGGCGGTGGCGACGTCGAGCGCGCCCGCCTCCGGATCGCGCTCGACCCCGGCGGCGAGCGTGACCAGCTCCACCTCCTCGGGCAGCAGGTTGAACCGCGCCGCCAGCACGGGCAGCGCCGAGGGTCCGGGCAGTTCGAAGTCGGGCGGCACCGCGCCGCGGCCCGCCGCCTCGAGCCGCGCCCGGCTCGCGGCGATGGCGCGGTCGAGCCCCTCGCGGAGCAGCGCCAGCGTCATGTCCGGCGTGGGGGTGCCTCCGGCGGTCATGGGATGGTCACCGTGGTCAGCACCGGCGGCGAGACCGAGCGGTCGATGACCGGGCTGTCGATCCCGTCGACCCGCAGCCGCACCGGCAGCCCCGGCCCCGAGGGCAGGCCCGAGAACAGCGCCGAGACCTGGGTCGCCGGGGCGGCGGGCGCGGGAAGCACCACCATCTCGGTGCCGGCGATGACCGCGACGGACTGGCCCGGCCGGATCGGCGGCGCGGCGGTGAGGGTCAGCGTGACGCCCGGAGGCGTCGCCGCGACGCTGGCGGTGCTGGCCGAGGCGAGCGCCAGCGGCAGCGCGTTCGACAGGCGGCGCCTGCCGCCCGCCTCGATCACCTCGACATCGACGATATAGGGCCCGATGCGCCAGCTTGCCGGATCCTGCACGCCGCCCTCGGCCGGGTTGCCGGCGGCAAGCGGCGTGACCGCCGGCAGCGCCACCACCAGCCGGTTCGGCGCGGCGGGCGTCTCGGGCGACATCGCCTGAACCACGCCCGAGCCCGGCTCGGTGAAGCGCACGGTGACCTGCCCCCCGGGCCCCCCGTCGAGCAGGAAGCCGGTCAGCGCCACCCGCCCGCCAAGGCGCATCACCGGATGGCCGTCGGTCGGCTCGACCCGGGTCAGCGTGGGCACGGCGGGGCCCACCCCAGCCCGCACGTCGACGCCGGGATCGCGCAGCGTCACCGGGTCGATCAGCCCGCCCCGCGACAGCACCGGCAGCGCCGGCCGCGTCGGGATCTCGCGCTCGATCATCACGAGGCAGACGTCATAGGCGACGGTGGTGCGATAGCTGGCCTGGAACGCGGTCCAGAGCTTCGACATGTCGTCCATCGACAGGGTGCGCGGGGTGATCTTGATCGACTCGATCTGGTCGGCGATCGCCGAGGCGCGGGCGGTGTCGTAGGCCTCGGGCAGGATCTGGTCCATCGGGTTGAGCTGCAGCGAGGCGCGGATTTGCTCGCGGTCGAGGATCGGCCGCTCGTGGAAGAGTTGCATCGCGTAGCCGAGCAGGATCTCGGGGTGCAGCTCCTCGGCCGAAACGGCGGTCAGGATGTAATGCAGGTCGAGCGCGAGCACGGGCCTGCGGCTCAGCGTGCCGTCGGCGCGCCGGGTCGGCAGGTCGGCGTTGCGCAGCGCCGTGTTGGGCGAGATGCGGTAGAGAAAGAGGTTGAGCTGGGTCGGCTGCTCGGCCTGGTTCTCCGAGAGCACCCGGTCGGGCGACAGCGCCGTCACGGTGAAATCCGCGGTCAGGTCGTCGCTGATGTTGCCGTCGATCAGGGCATTGTTCAGCATGTCCTTCAGCAGGTGGGTCACCGCGGATATGGCCAGCACGTTGCTCATGACTTGCCGCCGTTCAGGTAGCTCTCGAGCGAGCGCATCGGCGGCCTCTCGCGCCGGGGCTTGGCGGGCGCTGGCGGGCTCGCGGGCGCGGCGATGTCGAGCCGGCCGATGTGGATGGTGATCTCGGGCTCGGCTGGCGTTTCGGGCGGGGCCTCGACGCGGGACGGCTGCGCGGGCGGGTGCGGCGCGGCGGCGATGAAAGTCTCGGTGATGACCGTCTCGGGCGGCAGCAGCGGCATCAGCGGCGGCGGCGCGGTTCGGGACGGGAGTGGAGGCGGAGCGGTTTCGGCGCGAACTGGCGCGGCGTTCGGGGCGTGCTGTGGTGGCACCGAGCCAGCGGCGGGGCCTTCGCCCCGCGTTGCGCGTTCCGCTGGCACCGCCGCCTCCGGCCCGGGCCATGGCACGGGATCCGCGCGCGGTGCGGGAGGGAGGACAGGCGGCGGCGCTTGAAGATGGGGCATCGCGGCGGGTGCAGGCCGGGCCTCGCGCGATGGCCCGCGCGGCGACAGTGGCTCCGCCCCCGGCTCTGGGGCGCGAGGGGCTGCGCGCGGCGTGTCCGCGAGTCCGGCGGGTGGCGCGGAGGCGGAGGCGGCTGCCGGCACCTCCGCGGAAAGCTCGAGGAAGCCCGCGCTTTCGAACCTCGCGGGCAGGCGCGGCCGCAGCCCCGGGGATGCCGCGCCGGTGGCGCGGTCGAGGAACCGCTGCACCGCCCCGGTCATGACGCCCTCGCCATGGCGAGGTAGGCGGCGCGGCGCGGCGGCGAGAGCCGCAGCACCTCGGCCTCGGTCCAGCCGAAGGCGCGGGCAAGGTCCGCGACCTCGGCGAGCAGGCGCAGCGCGGCGGCCTCGAGCTCGGCCCAGACGAAGCCCGGCACGTCGAGCACCTCGGCCCAGCCCGCGCCGCATTCGGCGCAGACCATGCGCAGCGTCAGCTCCGCCTCCTCCGCCTGCGCCTCGATCGCCGCGTCGATGCTCTCGGGGGCGATGCCCGAGGTGCAGCCGAGCCGCTCGCGCAGCCCTTCGGCCACGCGCGCGCCCGGCAGCCCCGCGACCGCGGCGAGATCGGCGCTGGTCAGCGCCCGCACCGGGCCTTCCTCGGGATCGTGCAGCGCCGCCGCCAGCACCTCGGCATCGAGCGTCAGGTCGAGCGCCGCGGCGCAGTCCGGGCAGGTCGCCCGCGCCTCGATCTCCTTGCCGAAGGTTCCGGCGCGCACCTGCAAAAGCGCCCGGTCGCGGGCGGCGAGCGGCAGCTCGGCGCCCTGCTCCACCCCGGCCGCCCAGAGGATCGCCAGCGCCCGGTCGAGCGGCCGCCGGGCCGCGCCGGTTTCCCAGACGCTCAGCAGGGTCCCGGAAGACAGGCGCGGCTCCATCGCACTAGCCGAAGCTCGGCTCGGCGGGTTCGACCACGTCGATATCGCGGATCCAGCCCTCGTTCTCGAGCTTGATCGACTGGATCGCGACGGCATTGGCATTCGCGTCGAGCTCCGGCAGGGCCTGGAACTCGGACACCCAGCAGCGGAAGATCTGGTAGGCGATGACCACCTGCCCCGCCTCGTTCATCATCTCGAGCCGGATGTCCTTGCGGAAGTCCTTGAGCGAGGCCTCGGCGCCAAGGCCCTGCCCGTAGTTCCACACCTTGTTGGCCCATTTTTCGAAGTCGAGGTCATGGGTCACGCCGCGCTCGAGCGTGATCGCCTCGAACTTGGTGCGCCCCGGGCTCTTGCGCCCGGTCGACTGGTCGCCGCCGACGCGGTGCTCGACCACCTCGGTCGTCCGCTTCATCGCGCCGGCCTTGGAGATGCCCGCCACGTAGCGCCCGTCCCAGCGCAGGCGGAATTTGAAGTTCTTGTAGGGGTCGAAGCGGGTGTTGACGCTGAACTCGGCCATAGCTTGCCTCCTTTGCGGTCATGCGCCCTGGCCAGCGATCTGCTGGATCGAGATGATGACGAACTCGGCGGGCTTGAGTGGCGCGAAGCCCACGAGGATGTTGACGATGCCAAGGTCGATGTCCGCCTGGGTGGTGGTCGAGGCGTCGCATTTCACGAAATAGGCCTCGCGCGGGCTCGCCCCCTGGAAGGCGCCCTGCCGGAAGAGCGTGTTCATGAAGGAGCCGATCGCCAGCCGGATCTCGGCCCAGAGCGGCTCGTCGTTCGGCTCGAAGACGGCGAACTGCGTGCCCTGGTAGAGGCTCTGCTGCAGGAAGAGGTTCATGCGGCGCACGTTCACGTACTTGCCGTCGCTCGCCGTCTGGTCCGAGCCGCGCAGCGTGCGCGCGCCCCAGGCGACCGTGCCGAAGACCGGGAAGGAGCGGATCGCGTTGAGCCCGAGCGGGTTGATCACGCCGTTCTCGGCGTCGGTCATCACGTAGTCGAGCCCCTGCACCCCGGCCAGCACCGCCTCGATCCCTGCGGGCGCCTTCCAGACGCCGCGGTCATTGTCGGTCCGTGCCCAGAGCCCGGCCATCATTCCCGAGTTCGGGAAACTCCGAAGCCGCCCCTGACGGAGGGGGTCGGGCAGGCGCACGCGCGGGAAATAGGCCACGGCGTTCTCGCTCTTCAGCGGGCCGGAAAGGCTCGCCTGGGTGATCCACTCCTCGGCCTCGACCAGCGTGTCGCGGTTGGGGTCGATGTCGACGATGACCATGGCGCGCCGCGCCTCGGCATAGGAGACCGCGCGCGACTGCACGGCCAGATCGGTGACCCCCGGCATCACGAGGATGTTGAAGATCTCGACCTTCTCGAGCGCGAAGATCCCGGTCTTGGCGGCAAGGCTGCCCTGCAGGTCCGCCGGGGTCGGCACGTCGCCATCGGCCCCGAGCGTGCCCGGCTGCTGTGCGGCCCGGTCGGTGCCCACGCCGGGACGGTAGCGCGCGACGTTCACCGAGACGATATCGGCATCCGCGAGGTTCAGCTGGCCCGCGGGCCCGCCCGAGAAGCTGAACACCAGCCCGGGATCGGACCGCCCCGGGGTCACGACGAAGGCATTGTCCACCACCGCCACCGTCGCGCCGGAGAAGGCCGAGTTGGCGCTGCCGGTAAGGGCAGACTGGATCACTGCCCGCACCGCGCCGAAGGAGGCGGGCGCGTCGGCGAAGGTGACGGTGAGCGTGTCGAGGTCGGTGGCGACGACCGTGCCGTCGGCCTCGATGTCGCGCAGGCGGATGTCCATGCTCGCCCCGGCGGCAATGGCGACATCGGCGGCGAAATCCTCGATCCGGTCGCCGACCGTGCCGTTCGGCATCGGCCGGTAGTTGGCGGCGCCCGAGATCTCGGTGCCGCCGTTCGCGACCCCGAGCCCCAGCACCGCCGCCGCGTTCGCGCTTGCCGCGTTGCGCACCACGACCGACGAGTTGCGCCCCGCGGTATCGGACTCGATGGCGATGACCCCGGCATTGTCGGTGACCGTCACCGCGACCCCGTCGAGCGCGTTGATCGCCCCCTCGAGCGCGGTGACATAGGCGCCGACGTCGGCGAAGTTGCTCGTCGCCCCGTCGAAGAGGCGGATCTCGGTCATCGGGCTGCCGTCGACCGAGATGGCGATGCGGCTCTGCTGGTCGGTGAGCGCCGCGACGTCGCCGTCCGAGAGGGTGACCGAGCTCACCGACATGCCCTGGTCGGGAATGTTGAGCCCAGCGTCCTCGAGGGTGATCAGCGTCGAGGCCGCCTTCACCACGTCCGGCGCATAGGTGGGCGCGGCGTCGTTCATCGACAGGTTCCGGTGCGTCTCGCTGTTGACCGGCACCAGCCGGCCGTTCTGCTCGCCGAGCTCGACCACGGTCAGGTTGAAGGTGTTGAGCGGATCGGAAGTGTCGTAGTCCACCGTCAGCATCAGGCTGTTGCCCCAGACGCCCTCGCTCGCGGCGGTGGCGGTCAGCGTGACGTCGCCCGCGCCATTCTCGATCAGCACGCTCGCCGGATGGGCGTTGTTGGCCACCCGCACGATCCAGGCGACGCCGCCGCCGTTCTGGAAATACTGATCCACGGAATAGGACAGGTCGCTGTCGGCGTGCAGCCCGCCGAACTGCCGCTCGAAATCCCCGAAGTTGAAGATCCGGCGCGGCGCGTTGACCGGGCCCCGAGAGGTGTAGCCGACAAAGGCCGTCACCGAGGTCGGCGCCGCCGCGATGGCGCGCGAGCCGCTCGGGATCTCCTGGATGTAGACGCCCGGATAGGTCACGGAAACAGGCATGAATTGGCTCCTTTTCAACGGGCTCAGGCGCCGGGATCCGCGCACCCGACCGGGCCGCGCCATCGGATGCGCGCGGACTGGCCTCGATCGGCCGTCAGGTCTCGGGCCCGATCGCCCTGCGGGGCGGTCGGGGTGACATCAGCGGACTGTGCGTCATTCTTCCGGAGTGCGCGCCGGTGAAAATCTGTGCAGGCACCCCGTGGGTCAGGACCTTGCAAATCAATTTCTGCGCTGGAAGGCGGCCCGGTGGAGGGCACAACCTATGCGGCAGAGGGTCCGGGAAGGGCCGATTCGAGTCAAGTGCCGCAAGGGAAACAGTCAGCCCCCGACCGGGCGACCCAACGCGGGTTCGCTCGCTGAAGCGACCGGCGGAGGCATGCCGGGACACGGCCCCCGGACATGCGGCATTGACCGCCGTCAATGTCCGCCCGCCGCGCGCCGCCAGACTCCGCCGGAAGGCCGTGACTCGCACCGGATCGCGTGGGGTCACGCGCACGCTCTCGCCCGCCGGACACAAACGGACGGGCGCCAATGGAAGGAAAGGATCGGTGCAATGATAGTCCAGACGGTGTTGACCTATTTCGACGGCTCGGACCTCGGGCAGGAACAGCTGCGGGCCGCGATCGACGCTGCCCTCTGGTTCGATGCCCAGCTCTCGGTGGCCGCCGTGGTCTTCCTGCCCGGCAAGAGCCCGGACTCGTTCGGGCCGCTCGATCCCGATCCCGGCCACAGGAGCGCGTGGGACTCCGCCGGGGTGCTCGCGATGCGCCTCTTCAAGTCGCTGGCCGACGCGGGGGTGAGCGGGGACGCCTTCCCGCTCGTCACCTCCAAGGCGAGCTTCGCGCGCGAGTTTGCCAGCCTCGCGCAGCAGGCCGATGTCGTCGTCGAGCTGCGGGCGGACACTGCCGCGTCATCTACGCCCCTCGCGGAGGGTAGCGTCACCTGAACATCCCGGTCTTCCTGAAGTAGAAGAAGACCGAACTGCCCACGGCAACGAGCACCACGCAGACGATGAGGAAGGCCCAGGAGTTCTGCGCCCCGGGGATGCCGCCGACGTTGATGCCGAGCAGCCCGGTCAGCAGGCTCAGCGGCAGGAAGATCGCGGCAACCACGGTCAGCAGAAGCATCCGCCGGTTGAGGCTTTCGGCCCGCTGGTCGATGAGCTGCTCGTGCACGATCTGCGCCCGGTCGCGGATGGCGTCGAGTTCCTCACCCAGCCGGACGACGCGGTCCGCGGCCTCGCGCAGGTGCGCCCGGTCACGCTCGGAGAGCCAGGACAGCTCCTCGATCTCGAGCGCGAGCAGCGCGTCCTTCTGCGGGACGAGGTACCGTCTGAGCAGGATCGCCGCGCGCCGCACTCCGGCGAGCTCGGCCCTCGGCGTGCCGTCCTCGTCCTCCAGCAGGCGCTCCTCCAGCCCGTCGATCATGTCCGTCAGCTCGGCCACCTCGGGCTCTGCCCGGTCCGCCAGCCGCAGCGCCAGCTTGGCGACGAAGTCGCCGGGCGAGCGCGGGCCGTGCCCGCGCGCCATCGCGCCCACCATGTCCTCGAGCGCGTCGAGCGCCCGCACCGAGACCCCGACGATCCGGTGCGCCTCGACCCAGAGCCGGATCGAGATCATGTCGCCCGGCTCGGCCAGGGGATGCGGGTTCACGCCCCGCAGGTTGAGCAGCACGCCATCGCCGTGCACGGTGCAGCGGGGGCGCGTCTCCTCGGCCATGAGCGCGTCGATGACGAACTCGTCGAGGCCGATGGTCGCAAGACGCGGCGCGGCGTCCGGGTGGTCGCGCATCAGGTGCTGCCAGGCAAAGCCCGGCGCGCCGGGCGCCGGGCGGAAGGCGTCGAACCCGGCGGCGCCCACGATGCGGGCGCCGCCGGAGCCATCGAAGATCATGGTCACCGGCTCCTTCGGAGTTTCCGGACTGGCGGCGGGGCCGCCCTGTTCCAACGACATGAGAGGTCCTCCACACGATGATCGCCTGGCCCTTCCGGCCCTGTCGGCGGAAGGGATCGCGCCGGAGACTAGCCCCTGCCGCGCCCGCGACATTGACCGGCGGCAATGCGCGGAGGGGCGCCGGGCAGAGCCCCGATCCCGCGAGAGCGCCGACTGCACCATGTCCCCGCGTCACTCGGAGATTGATACCGGGGGCGCGCTGGCTCTAGGCTGGTGCAACCGACAGCCAAGACCCCCGGGGAGTTTCCTACGAATGTTCCTGCGCCACCTGCGCCCTGCCCGCCTGCTGGCCGCCCTGCTGCTGCCGGGCCTGACGATCCTCGCGGGCTGCGGCATGTCGCAGCGCCACCACGACCCGGACCAGCTCGAATGCATGGAGCGGGCGATGTACTTCGAGTCGATCCGTTCGAGCCGGGACGGGATGGTCGCGGTCGGCAGCGTGGTGATGAACCGCGTCGCCTCGCCCGAATTCCCCGGCACGGTCTGCGGCGTCGTCGGGCAGAAGGGCCAGTTCGCGCCGGAGATCATGACCCGCGAGATGGGCGGGTCGTCGATGATGGCGGTGCGCGAGGCGGCGACCTCGGTGCTGGCCGGAGAGCGGCACCCGCTGATCGGCAATGCGCAGTTCTTCCACGCCGCCAGCTACCGCGCCTCGTACAACAACATGCACTACGTGCTCACCTCGGGCGGCAATGCCTTCTACGAGAAGCGCCGCCCGGAATTCGTGACGCGCCCGAGCCCGCCGGGTGCGCTCGAGGGGATCACCGGCCGGGGCTGACCCCGCTCAGCCCGTCCACATCCGGCGCAGCGCGCCGTCCCTTCCGGCGCCGTGGCGCAGCGCCCCGGCGACATGGACGAGAAGCAGCAGCAGCAGCAGCTTGGTCAACGCGCCATGCACGGCAAAGCCGAGGTCCGACAGGCTCTCGGACGGCGGCGCGATGGCCGGCACCGTCCATGTGCCGAAATAGACCGTGTCGATGCCGGTGGCGGAACTCGCCGCCCAGCCGGTGAGCGGAATGGCCAGAAGCAGCAGGTAGAGCGCCCGGTGCACCGCCCGGGCAAGGCGCAGCTGCCAGCTGCCCGGCACGCCGCGCGGCACCGGTGGCGGCGAGAGCCGGTGCCAGCCGAGACGCAGGAGGATGAGGCCGAGGAGCGTGAGGCCGACGGACTTGTGCAGCCCGTAGAGCCAGAGGTTCGACAGGTCCGGCGTCATCCGGTGGATCCCCGTGCCGAGCCCCAGCATGGCAAGGATCGCGAGGGCCATCCCCCAGTGCAGGATCCGGCTGACGAGGCCGTAGCCGTCGGGGCTGTTGCCGAGGCGCATGGCCTAGTCCGCCCGCACGATCCGCGCGGTGATGTCGAGCCGCACCTCGTCGCCCACCGCGTCCGGCCATCCCGTCGCCCCGAAGGCGCTGCGCCGGATCGCGCCGGTCAGCCAGATCAACAGGTGGTCGAGATCGCTCGGATCGCTGCCCACGGGCCGCGCGAAGACCGCGCGCAGCGAGACCGGCTGCGTCGTGCCGCGCAGGGTCAGCGCGCCGTCGATCACCGCGCCCGCGCCGTTGCGACGCACCTGCGTGCTGCGGAAGGCGATGGTGGGGTAGTGCCGCGCGTCCAGCACCTTCGGCCCCTTCATCGCCTGCGCCGCGAAGGGAAAGCTCGCCTGCGCGCTGCTGACATCGAGGGTCACGCTCACCTTGCTGCGCGCCACGTCGGCGAAATCGAGCTCGAGATCGGCCCCCGAGACCGGGAAGGTGCCGGTGATCCTGCCGGGGCCGAAATCGGTCGCGAAGCCGACCTGCGAGCCCGGCCCGTCGAGCAGGTAGTGCCGGGCGGCGGCGGGCGCGGCGGGGACGGCAAGCGGCAGCGCCAGCGCGAGGGCCAGCAGGACGGCGCGCATTCCGCCGGCGCAGATGCGAAGAAGGGGTGTCATGTCGGTCCTCCTCGGGCTTGGCGGAAGCCGGGGCTTCCGCACGGGTGGAACGCCGGACACGGCGGGCACGCGGCGCGCGCCTCAGGTGCCGGTGATCTGTTCGTAGGCATCGACCGCGATGTCGTGCAGCCGGTCGCGGGTCAGGTCGCCCACCAGCGCGCAGCCGAGGTTCTCGTCGAACCACCAGAAGCCGCGCATCGCGTCGCGCTGGGCAAACTTGAAGGTGGATTCCGCCATCCCCGGCCCCGGCGCGACGTAGAGCACCAGCCGGCGCTGCTCGGCATCGCTGTACATCAGCAGCACCGCCGGGCCGTTCGCGTCGGGCACCACGCGGCCGCCCATCAGGCTGAAGCCGCGCTTGCTGAGATCGGGCAGCACGATCCGCTCGCCGAGCCGGTTCGACAGCCAGTTGGTCAGGTGCGGCTCCTCCGAGGCGGCGACCTCGACCGGGTGCCGGCTCTCGACGGAATAGGTGGCATAGGCGCGGAAGGCGGCGCTCGCCAGCATCGGGCCGTGGTCCGCGCCGCCGAGCAGCCGGCTTCCCGCCACGCCGCCGGCGGCCCCCAAGGCCAGCAGCGCGACCGCGGCGGCGATCCGTGCCCATGGCGCCGGGCCGCGCCGGCCTCGGCGCTCGGCCCGCGCGAGGACATCGAGGTGCCGCTCGGGCACCCTCTCGCGCGCCACCGGATCGTAGAGCGCGCGCAGCGCCGCGTCCTGACGGTCCCATTCCGCGAGGCTCTCGCGCAGCGCCGGGTCCTCCGCCGCCAGGGCGGCAAGCCGAGCCCGGTCGGCGTCGGTGCCGTGGCGCAGGCGCATCAGCGCGTCATCTGTGCGGTCGGGAGGCGTCACGTCTGCGATCCTTCGGTTCGGGTGGTCCGGCCCGCGGGCCGGCCGGTCATGCTGCGCAGGGCCGCGCGGGCCCGCGCGATGCGCGAGGCGACGGTGCCCTCGGGCACCGACAGGACCCGCGCCGCCTCGGCGAGGCTCATCCCCTCGACAGCGACGAGAAGCAGGGCGGCGCGTTGCTCCTCGGGCAGGCGCGCCATGGCGGCATGGACTTCGCGCAGCGCCATCTGCGCCTCCTGCGGGGCGGGCTGGGCGGGATCCGGGACGGTCTCGAGCGGCACCAGCTGCGCCCGGCCGCGGGTGCTGCGCACCCCGTCGCGGAAGCGGTTGAGCAGGATGCGGAAGAGCCAGGCGCGAACCTCGCCCTCGCCGCGCCAGAACTGGCGCCGCGCGACCGCGCGTTCGAGGCAGTCCTGGACGAGATCCTCGGCGCCGTCACGGTCCCGCACCAGCGCATGGGCATAGCGCCGGAGGGCCGGGATGGCGGTTTCGATCTCGTCCAGGAGCGTCATTCGCGCCCTGCCTCACTGGGGCTTGGCAACATGCCATACGCCGTTTACACCGTCCCCGGTCACGTCGCCCGGAGCCTGGTCCTTGATCCAGAGATAGAGCGGCTGACCGTAATACGTCCACTGCATCTGCCCGTCGGAGCGTTCGGTCATGCCGAAATCCCCCTCGGCCATGGCCCCGCCCGGGGCGAGCAGCGGCGGCCAGTTCTGGGCGCACTTGTCGTAGCAGGCGGACTTGCCGCCCATGTCGTTGTCGAAGGTGTAGAGCGTCATGCCCTTGGCATCGGTCAGCACGGCGCCGAGCGACGTGTCATGCTGCATGATGCCGGTCCCGGCCATGGCCCCGCCCGCGGCCAGCGCCGCGAGGATGCCGAGGCAGACGGCCAGCCGTCCCTGTCGTGAGCCCATCTCTCTTCCTCCCTGCGGACCGGCCGCGCCGGTCCTTTCCCGGGCCGTCCACCGCGGGCGACCTGAAGGAAAGACGGAACGGCGCGGGGATTTGTCCCGCCGCTACGCCGAGATCACGCGACTGTGATCGAGACCCGAGCCGGGATACGCGGGGAGGTCGGCGCCCGCGGCGTCACCCCGCCCCTTCCCGCGCCGCCGAGCCTGCGCGGGCCGCTTGCCGCACCGGCCCGCCGGGCTGCACTGGCCCCGGGGAGAGACCGCCTTATTTCAACGGGATGGCGCCGCCCCGGCCGCGGCCCGCGCGGGTGACCGTGGCCGCGATGCCCGCATTCCGCGGGACGGCGGACGGGTCATGTTGAATTGGGCGGCTTTTTGACGGAACGTTTCGCCAGGGCGGACGAGGCAGGGCCGCGGATCGGACGGAAGATGCTGAACAGGATATTCAGGCGTTCCAGGGACTCGGGCTCCGGCGGCACGGAGGAGATCGTGCTGCCCGTCGTCTGGCTGCTCGGCAAGACCGGCGCCGGAAAGTCCTCGCTCGTCCGGGCGCTGACCGAGCAGACGGATGCCGAGATCGGCAACGGCTTCCAGCCCTGCACGCGCTCGGCGCACAGCTACGACTTCCCGCCCGAGCAGCCGCTGGTCCGCTTCCTCGACACGCGCGGCCTTGGCGAGGCGGGCTATGACCCCGCCGAGGATCTGGCCGCCTGCCGCGACCGCAGCCACGTGCTGCTGGTGGTCTGCCGGCTCGACGATCCGGTGCAGGGCATGGTCGCCGATGCGCTCTCGGACATCGCGTCAGAGGAGCGCCGGATGCGCGCCATCCTAGTGCTCACCGGCACCGACCTCGTGCCCGACCCCGACGCCCGCGAGCGTGCCGAGCGCGGCATCTCCGCCCGGATGAACCGCGCCGCCGGGAAGGAGCTTTCCTCGGTCAGCCTGTCGCTGGCGCCGGACGAGAGCACCGATGTGGTGGGGCTCGACGCGCTGCGCCGTCACCTGCTCGAGGCGCTGCCGGCGGCGGGCCTGCTGCTGGAGAGATCCCGCGCGAGCGACGCCGAGCAGATCGAGTTCCAGAAGCACAAGCGCTGCGTGCTCTCCTATGCCGGGGTGGCGCTGACCAGCGACCTTGCGCCGGTGGTGGGCGTGGTCGCGGTGCCCGCGACGCAGCTCAAGATGCTGCACGAGCTCGGCCTGCGCTACGGGGTGAAATGGGACCGCAAGGTCGGCGCCGCCTTCCTCAGCACCATGGGGCTCAGCCTCGGCGCGCGCTATGCCACGAACTTCGGCCTGCGCGAGCTGGCCAAGCTGATCCCGGTCTACGGCCAGACCGTCGGCGCCGCCACGGCGGGCGCGATCAGCTTTGCCACCACCTACGCGCTCGGCCGCGCCGCCGCCTATTTCCTCTACCGCCGTGCCCATGGCATCACGGCAAGCGAGGAGGAGCTGCGCAAGGTCTACCAGCGCGCCTTCAGGAGGTCCTCGGATGAAGCTGACTGAGCGCCTCCGCCCGGCGCTGCTGCGCTGGGACCGGCTGCTGGCGGTCGTCGCCCTCGCCCTGCCCTTCGTCGCGGCGATGCTCGCGGGCTTTGCCTGGATGATCGAGCACGGCTGGCTCATCGAGTTCATCGTGGGCTCGATCTCGCTCGGCGGGCTGGTCGCGCTCATTCGCCTGACCCGGCTCTGGCTGCGCGGCCGCGAGACGGGGAGCGCGCCCCGGCCCGACCAGCTGCACGCCCGCGTCGATCCGTCGTGGAGCGAGCGCGAGGTCGCCGCCTTCGAGGCCGCGCAGGTCTTCATCGCCGAGAAGACCGAAAGCCCCCTGCCCTGGGAAGAACTGCAGCCGATCGCGCAGGAGGTGGTGCGCCGCGTCGCGGCGGCCTCGGGCACGGGCGACAGGGGCGTGCTCGACTTCACCGTCCCCGAGGCGCTGCTGCTCGTCGACCGCGTCGCCGTGCGGCTGCGTTCGGACATCCGCGACAAGGTGCCCTTCTCCGACAGCATCTCGGTCGGCACGCTGCTCTGGCTCTGGGAGCGGCGCGACGTCGCCTGGAAGGTCAAGAAGCACGGCTGGAACGCCTGGCGGGTGATCCGCGCGGTCAAGTCCCTGCCCACCGCCGTGCTGCGCGAGATCGAGGGGGTCATCGCCGAGGGCCATTCCTCCTTCGTGACCAACGAGGGCACCGCCATCCTGCAGGCGCTGCTGCTCGAGGAGGTGGCGGCGGCGGCGGTCGAACTCTACTCGGGGCGGCTGCGCTTCTCCGACTCCGAGCTGCTGGACCTCGGGCTTGCCGCGAGCGATCTCGACCGGGCGCGGCTGGCGGCGAGCGACATGCCGCTGCGCATCGCGGTGGCCGGGCAGATCAGCGCCGGCAAGTCGAGCCTCGTCAACGCGCTGCTCGGCGCCGACCTCGCCGAGGTCGACGTGATCCCGACCACCGACGCGCCGAAGACCTACGCCACCGACTTCGACGGTGTCGAGACGATGCTGCTCGACATGCCGGGGCTCGACGGCTCGCCCCGTCTGGCGCGCAAGGTGGCCGAGGAGCTGGCCCGCGCCGACCTCGTCATCTGGACCGTCCGCGCCAACCGCCCCGCGCGCGAGATCGACCGCGCCACCATCGCGATGCTGCGCGAGATCGTCTCGGGCGATCCCAGGCGGCGGATGCCGCCGGTGGTGGTGGCAGTTTCCTGCATCGACGAGCTGCTGCCCGCCTGGCCGGTCCCCGAGAGCCATCTCGGGACCGAGGCGATGGAGCGCGTCACCGAGGTCGTCGCGGCCGTGCAGCAGGACATCGCCGACCCCCGCGTCACCGCCAACACGATCCCCGTGGTGCTCACCGAGCCCGACTGGAACGTCGATCGCCTGCGCGCCCGGATCGACAGCCTCATCGGCCCGGCGCTCGACACGCAGCGCAACCGGCTGCGCATCGAGGCAAGGACCGGCGGCGCGATCAGGGAAGCCCGGCGCGCCGGGCGCGGCCTGCGCGACGCGCTTTCGGCCTTCGGGCGGAAATACGCGCAGGGCGACGACGCGGCGGACGGCGAGACCTAGGCTTTCGTCCGCCTGCCCCTGCCCTTTCCCTGTGCGCCTCAGCCGCAGGACGCAAGGGAAATCATCACCTTACCCTACACCCCGGCGGCAAGCCGTGCAAAAAGAAGCCGCGGGCGCAGCTTGGTGACACCGCGCAAAGACCAGCAGGGACAGGACAGACCATGGCAGTGAAGACGGCGATCATCGGGCTCGGGATCATGGGGCGGCGGATGCTCGAGCACATGCGGCAGCACGAGGGCTATTCCGTCGTCGCGATGTGGGACCCCTCGCCCGAGGGCTGCGCCGCGGCGCGCGCGCTGGCACCCGAGACGCCGCTCGCGGGCTCGGCCGAGGAGGCGATGGCCGGGGCCGAGCTGGTCTACCTCGCCTGCCCGCCGGTGCCGCGCATGGCCTATGCGCTGGCGGCGGCTGCCGCCGGCAAGGCGGTGTTCCTCGAAAAGCCGCTCGGCGTCGACATGGCGGCCAGCGAGGAGCTGGTGGCGAAGCTCGCGCAGAGCGGCGTGCCCGCGGCGGTGAACTTCACCCAGGCGGCGGGCGAGGCGCTGCACAACGTCTCAGCGGCGGCGGCCTCGGGCGCGATGGGCGAGATGGCCGGGGTCGACATGGTCGTCACCTACGCCACCTGGCCGCGCGCCTGGCAGCAGGCGGCCGACTGGCTGCGCTTCCGCGACGAGGGCGGGATGACGCGCGAGGTGATCTCGCATTTCCTCTTCTTCACCCAGCGCATCCTCGGGCCGCTCTCGGTCAGCTGGGCGCGCCCCTCCTACCCGGCGGATCCGGCGCTCTGCGAAACCGCGCTGCTCGCCCGGCTCGAGACACCGGCGGGCGTGCCTGTCTCGATCCTTGCCAGCACCGGCGGCGCCCAGCCCGACCGGCAGGAGTTCACCGTCAAGGGCAACAAGGCGAGCCACCGGGTCTCGAACTTTTCGGACGAGTCCGTCTCGACCGGCGAGGAGTTTATTCCCGTGCCCCAGGCCGCCGGAGAGCGCCGCGCCGTGGCGCTGCGCGCCCAGCTCGACCAGCTCCTGCTCTGCGTCGCGGGCCAGCCGCACCGGCTCGCCACCCCGCAGGAGGCGCTCGACGTGCAGCGGCTGGTCGAGGAGATGCTGCGCGGCAAGTCCTGAGGCCGCGGCCTGCCCTGCGCGCTACGGATCCGGGCGCAGGGCAAGCCAGACCAGCAGCCCGATGTAGGCGAAGACCACGAGGTTCAGCCCCGTGTCGACCAATTGCGCGCTCATGACCGTGCCTCCCGCCGCAGGGCCCGGAACAGGCACAGCACCAGGATCGGCGCGATGAAGATGAAGACGATGGCCGAGAGCGCGATCACCGACCGCACGAGGGTGATGTCCCCGACCAGCACCATCGCGAGGCCGAGCGCCGCCAGCACCGCCCCCCAGGTGAGGCGCAGGCGCACCGGCGGGTTCTCGGCGCCGCCGGTGGCGAACATCGCAAGCACGAAGGCGGCGCTGACCACCGAGGTCACCACGAAGAGGAAGGCCGCCACGATCGAGGCGGCGCTGGTCAGCACCGAGAGCGGGAACCGGTCCAGCAGCGCGAAGGTGGTGGCGTCGAGGTTCTCCATGCTGATCGCCGCCAGCGCGCCCTCGATCCGCAGGCTGTCGTAGAAGCCGAGCCCGCCGAAGACGCCGAACCAGAGGATCGAGAACAGCGTCGGCGCGACGATCACGCCGAAAAGGAATTCGCGGATCGTGCGCCCGCGCGAGATGCGGGCGATGAAGACCCCCACGAAAGGCGACCAGGCCAGCCACCAGATCATGTAGTTGAGCGTCCAGGCCTTGAACCAGCCGACCACGTCCTCCTCGAGGAACTCCGCCGTGGCAAAGCCCGCCTTGAGCACGTTGGCGACGTAGCGCCCGAAGCCGGTGACCACGGCGTTCATCAGGTACGAGGTCGGCCCCATGACCAGCAGGTAGAGCAGCAGCGCGACGGCGATGACCATGGCGATGTTGGAAAGCCGCGCCATGCCCGCACCAAGCTCGCGCCGCAGCGGGATGGCGACGCCGACGCAGACGGCGAGAAAGACCGCCCCGGTCAGCCCGGCCGAGGGCGCCATGCCGAGAAGCCCGGCCAGCCCCGCCTGGATCTGGAAGACGCCGATGGCCAGCGAGCCGGCCAGCCCCACGGCGATGGCGACGATGGCCATGAGGTCGAAGACCCACCCCGCCGCCCGGGTCCAGCGCGCGCTGCCGAAGGACTCGAGGACCGAGGCGCTGAGCAGCAGCGGGCGGCCGCGCCGGAAGCCGAAATAGCCGATGGCAAGCCCGACCATCCCGTAGATCGCCCAGGCGTGGAAGCCCCAGTTCAGGTAGGTGACGAAGAGCGCCAGCTCCGCCGCGCGCGACGGCGGGACATGCGCGCTCAGCGTGGCGAAATGGGTCAGCGGCTCGGCGGCGCCGTAGAAGAGCAGGCCGACGCCCATCCCGGCGGCGAAGAGCATGGTGATCCACGAGGCCGTCGAGAATTCCGGCTCCGACCCCTCGGGCCCGAGCCGAACCGAGCCGAAGGAGGAAACGGCGAGATAGATCGCGGCGATGAGCATCCCGCTCGCGGTCAGCATGATGAACCAGCCGAGGCTCTCGAACTGCGCCGCGACAATGCCCGCCGCGCCGGTGCCAAGCCCCTTCGGATCGAGAATGCCCCAGAGGCCGATGCCGGCGCTCAGCAGGAGGGCGGTGATCGTCATTGCGCTGGGTTTCATCCGAACACTTCTTGTCTGCAAAAATTTCAGCGAAGCGCGTGAGGCGGAGGGCGGGCAGTCCACTCTGCCGACAAGACCCCCGGGCTTTCAACAAATATCTGAACGGACCAAGCCCCAAGCGAGACGCCGCCCGCAAGGGGATACGGAGTCCTCTTGCCGGGACGCGGCTCAGCTTGTCTCGAGGTAGTCGGGCCGCGCGCAGACGAGCTCGAACCCCAGCCGCCGCATGTTGTGGAACGAGGGGGCGGCCTCGCCCTCGGCCGGCATCCCGGTCTCGGTCACCAGCAGGCGGCAGCCCGTGGCGGCGGCGGCATGCATCCGGTGCAGCATGAGCGCCCCGTGCAACCCCTTGCCGCGGCGCGATCGGTCGACCGCGCCGAAGCCGAGCCAGGCCACATCGCCGCGCTGGAAGAGCGCGCCGGTCGCGACCGGCTCACCCGCGTCCCAGGCCATGTAGAGGCGCCAGCCCTCGGTCCCCGGCAGCGCCTCGAAGAACCCGCTGAGGTTGTCCGGCAGACCGTAGCAGCGCGCGCCCGTGGCGCCGAAGAGCCCCGCCTCCTCGACGCCCACCTCGCGGATCACCACGCCCTCCGCCGGGTCCGGAAGCGCCTTGGTGCTGCGCTCCATCTTCGCCATCTCGCCGCTCCGGCGCAGCCCCCGTGCCAGCAGCCAGTCGGCCAGCCCCGCCGGGCGCGCCTCGGGGCTGACGGAGATGCCGAAGGGCGTGCCGGCCGCGCGGTAGCGCTCGATCTGCGCCGCCAGCCAGTCAAGGTCGGCGGGCGACCCGAGGCCGAGCCCGACGATGCGGTTCATGAACCACCAGGGCACCCCGCCCGCGCGCAGCGCCACCGCGCCGCCGAGCCGCTCCGAGCTCAGGCCCTGCGCGGCGCGAAATTCCGGCGACGCGGCGGCCCAGACGCTCTCCCAGGCTGCGGCCTCCATCCGGTCGCCGCGCGCGATGGCGGTCTCTTCGGTCTTTTGCATGGCGTCCCTCCCATTCGACGCAGCTGGTCCGATACTACGCCCACCGAGGCGCGCAGGGCATCAACTCTTCGGCTGATGCCGGCATGACCAACCGATCTGGTCGAGCGCGCCTCATCGGGCCCGGCAAAGCTCTCGAGCCCATTGCGCAGCAAGTCCGTGACCGGATCGCGCAGGCCGGCGCGAAGACCGCCGGCATGGATCGACAGAATGACGAAGGATCAGGCTTGAAAGCCGCCAGAAGCTTGGCTAAACCGCGCCTCACGGGTGATTAGCTCAGTTGGTAGAGCGCTTCGTTTACACCGAAGATGTCGGGAGTTCGAGTCTCTCATCACCCACCATCCCATCCCATCGGAAACGCAAAACCCCTTGTTCCAAGGGGATATGAGCCACATCGAGTGGTACATAGAGGTAGTCCACGGTGAGACGCACCATGCCCCAACCCGTCCTGACTGGATCGACGTAGGATCTGCGTGTCCATGTCCCTCGCGACGTGGTGGACAGTGCAAAGGCGACGAGCGTATCTCAGCGCATCGGAGGTTGCATCTGCCAACTCAAGGTCAGCGATCGGAGCTATTGTGCCCGCCTTGTCTTGCATGACGTGCTCGAAGAGGGCCTGGCTTGCGGCCCCCACCGGATCGAGCGGCTCATGCGGCTGAATGGCAAGCGGGCCAGTCCCAGGCAGGTCTTGCCGATTTTCGAGAGCGATTGGCGCAAGGCGTCCGAAATATCCCGCTGGGGCGAAGCACAGCCCCCATAATGTCCGGATGGCTTCAGCGGCGGGGGATCTCCCTCGGCGCAGCATCAGCGCCCGAAACGGGAGACGCAGCCGACAAGCGCTCACCTCCACCTCACCCCGTCAGAGCTTCGCCACCTTCCACCGCCCGCCCCGCATGCGCTGGTGGAAGGGTGGAAACTTCACCAGTTCCTCGAAGAGGAGCAGCGAGAATACCCAGGCGACGGGCACCCCCATCCAGACCAGCGCCGCCGTGCCCGGGACGCGGAACAGCCACTGCGACCAGACGAAGATATGCATGACGTAGACCGTCTCGCCTGCGGCGCGCAGCGTGTTGCCGCAGATCGCGTTCGAGCCCTTCGGGAAGGGCAGAAGCAGCAGGACGGGCAGAAAGCTCCAGAGCGCGGCCTGCGTCTCGGCTTGCAGGGTGCCGTAAATCCACCCAGAGGACGCGCAGATGCCGACATAGGCCGCGGCGACGGCAGCTGCCGCGAGGACCGCGCCGCCCCAGGCCTGCCGCAGGAAATCCTCGAGGACACCCGCCCCTGCCCCGCGGCCAAGCAGTTGCGCCACGAGGATGCCCGCGGCCTGCGCCCAGGCCATTCCGACGGTGCCCGCGACCTGCACCCAGGGCGCGATGAGTGTCAGCGCCGCGAACTCGGTGATCTCGAGCCGCGCGTAGATCAGGCTGCAGACCGTGTTCGCGACAGTCGCGCTCAGGAAGGTGGCGGCGACCGGAAGCGCGAACACCAGGTGATCTCGCAGGGCGCGCGGGAAGCTGCCCTGCGTCCATGCACTCGCCGCCAGCGCGGCCGCATTGGCGCGGCGCACGTGGTGCCCGAGGTAGAGCGCGCGAAGGACGGCCGACACCCCGCTGCCGATCGCCGCGCCGGTCACCCCGAGCGCGGGCGCACCGAGCAACCCGTAGATCAGCACCACGCTCACCCCGACGTTGACCGGTACGGCAAGGAGGTAGCTGTAGAACGGCCGCCGCGTCTCGCCGCAGCCGTTGAGATGGGCGGAGAGGCTCTGCGCCGCGGCCTCGCCCAGAACCACGATCGAAAACGCCGCGAGGTAGCTGCGCGCTTCCGCCGCGATCCAGGGCGTGTGGGCGCTGCCTTCGATCATCGGGCCTGCCACGAGCGCCGTGGCCAGCAGCCCCGCCAGCCCCGCGCCGAGGTTGATCACCAGCCCGCAGACCAGCGCCGTGCGCAGCGCCTCCGGCCGCCCCGTCCCGAAGCTCTTCGCGGCGAGGATCTGCGTCGCCGTGGAGAAGGCGAGCAGCACCCCGAGGAGCAGCCCTCCGAAGGCCGTGGCAAGACCCATCGCCGCCACGGCCTCCTCGCCAAGCCCGGCAACGAGCCAGGCGTCGATGACCACCGTGCCGTGCAGCATGATGGCGCGCAGCATCATCGGCCAGGCGAGCGCGAAGATGGTGGCCGACGCCGGACCGGTGAAGCGCATCCCCTAGTCTCCGAGCGAGGGCAGCCAGAGCGACGTGGCGGGCACGTAGGTCACCAGCAGCAGGGCCACGAGGATGGCCAGGTAGAAGGGCCAGATGGTGCGCAGCGCCTCCTCGAGCTTGATCCTTCCGACGGCGCAGCCGACGAAGAGGCAGGTCCCGACCGGAGGCGTGCAGAGCCCGAGGCCGAGATTCACCAGCAGCATGATCCCGAATTGCACCGGGTCCATCCCGAGCCCCTTGGCGATCGGCAGGAAGATCGGCGTGCAGATCAGGATGAGCGCCGCCATGTCCATGATCATCCCCAGCAAAAGGAGGATGACGTTGATCATCAGCAGGATGACCAGCGGGTTCTCCGAGACGGCCAGGAGCAGCTCACTCAGCCGCGCCGGCACCTGGTAGAGCGCCAGCAGGTAGGCGAAGGAGCTGGCGAAGGCGATCAGGATCATCACCATCGCCGTCGTGCGCACTGCCCCGGTCAGCGACTCGAGGAGCGCGCGCCACGTCAGGCTGCGGTAGTAGAAGGCGGTCAGCAGCAGCGCGTAGATCGCGCCGAAGGCGCCGGATTCGGTGACGGTGAAGATCCCGGAAAGCGTGCCCCCGACGATGATCACCGCGGTGAAGAACCCCGGCAGCGCATCGACCGCGCTTTCCGCGACGACCGTCCAGCCCGGGAAGGGCTCGGCCGGATAGCGGTCGCGCACCGAGATGGCGTAGGCGGCGACGGCAAGGCAGAGGCACATCAACACGCCCGGCAGCACCCCCGCGAGGAAGAGCCTCGACACCGAGATGCCGCCGCCCGCCGCCACCGCGAAGATGATCATGTTGTGACTGGGCGGAATGACGATGCCGGCAATCGACGAGGTCACCGTCACGTTGACCGCGAAGTCGGGCCGGTAGCCCCGCTCCTTCATCACCGGCACGAGCAGCGAGCCGAGCGCCGAGATGTCGGCGACCGCCGAGCCCGAGATGCCTCCGAACAGCATCGAGGAGAAGATGTTGACCATCGCCAGCCCGCCGCGCAGGTGACCCACCAGCGCCGAGGCGAGCCGTACCAGCCGGCGCGCGATGCCACCGTGCAGCATGATCTCGCCGGCAAAGATGAAGAACGGGATCGCAAGGAGCGAGAAGACCGACACGCCCGCGGTCGCGCGCTGGAAGGTGATCAGCAGCGGGAAGCCCTCGTACCAGAAGGCGGCGGCGGCGGCGATCCCCATGGCGAAGGCCACCGGCGCGCCGATCACGACCCCGGCGGCGAAAGTGCCGAGAAGAATGAGCAGACCCACGATCAGACGCCCTCGATTTCGGTGTCCGGCGCCCAGCTCGCGAAGGACAGGCACCGCTGCAGACCCCTCAGCCCGGCGAAGAGCATGACCAGCGCGCCGCAGGAGGTGATGGCCAGCGTGCGGAAGGTCTCGGGGATGTTCAGCATGGGCAGCTTGGTGTCCCAGCCGAAGCGCATGAGCGTGATGCCCGCGACGAGCATGACCGCGCCGAAGATCGCGAGCCCGACGTCGACGAGGATCATCGCGATCTTGCGGCCTTGTGGCGGCAGCATGTCGCGGAACAGGGTCACGCCGATATGGCTGTCCTCGCGCACGCCCGCGGCGGCCCCGAGAAAGGCGATGTAGCAGATGAGCAGGAGCGCGAGCTGCTCGACCCAGGTCGGCGTCGCGTTCAGCACGTCGCGGCCGAAGACCAGCCAGCCGAAGCTGACAATGAGCACCGCGAGGGCAAGCCCGGCGACCAGCATGCACAGGGCGCGAATGGCGTCGAGCGCCCGCTCGACCCTGCGAAGAAGAGGAGAATTGGACATTTGGAGATGTTCCGTCTTCACGTCACCAATGCCGGTCCGCCCAAAAGGCGCGGACCGGCTCCGGAAGGTTCCGGCCTCACTCGGCGTCGCGGATCATCGCGACGAGATCGGCAAGCTGCGGATTGCCGGCAAGGAAGGCGTCGTAGACCGGCGCCATCGCCGCCTGGAAGGCGGCCTTGTCCTCGACCGTGTTGATTTCGGTCCCGGCGGCCCTGACCTTCTCGAGGCTCGCCGCCTCGCGCTCGGCCCAGAGTTCGCGCTGCAGCGTCGCGCTCGCGCGGCCCGCCTCCATGAGGATGCCCTGCTGCTCCGGGGTCAGCTTCTCCCAGCTTTTCAGGCTCATGCAGAGGCACTCGGGGATGATCAGGTGCTCGGTGAGCGAGAAGTATTTCGCCACCTCGTAGTGGTTGGTGGACTCGTAGGACGGCGGGTTGTTCTCGGCGCCGTCGACAACCCCGGTCTTGATCGACTGGTAGACCTCGGCGAAGGCCATGGGGGTCGCGTTGCCGTCCATCGCCTCGACCATCTTCACGAAGAGATCGTTCGACATGACGCGGACCTTGAGCCCCTCGACGTCGGCGGGCATGTTGATCGGGCGGATCGAATTGTAGAAGCTGCGTGCCCCCGCGGCATACCAGCCGAGCGGGACGATACCCTTGGCCTTCATGCCCTCGCCAATCGCCTCGCCGGCCGCGCCATCCATCAGGCGGTACATCTGCGGCACGCTCTTGAAGATGAACGGCAGCGAGGTCACGTTCGCCTCCGGCACCGCCTGCCCCATCGGCCCGAGGTTGAATTCACCGAAGTCGATCACCCCGAGGCGCACCTGCTCGATCGCGTCGGGCTGATCGCCCAGCATGCCGTTGTGATAGATCTTGGCGGTCACCTCACCGCCGGTCTTCTCGGCGATTTCCTTGGCAAAACTCTCCATCGCGATGGAGACGGGGTAATCCTCGACGTGGATGTTCCAGCCCCGCAGCTCGGCGGCGGATGCGGCCGTTGCCGCCGACATCACGGCGCCAACCGCAACGCAGGTCGTCAGCGCGCGGACCTTCGAAAAGATGGTCATTGTTTTCCTCCCGGATTGTTCATTGCCGCCCGCTCGGGCGGCGGAGGCGATGCCTGCGGCGGCGGGTCCTCCTCCGGGATGACACCTGATCGCAGGCTGGTTCGCCTGCCGAATCTGGTATACTAGTCTACCTAAAAAATGAAGCGAAAACTTATGCAGGCGGCGGCGAGGCACGACCTCTGTGAGCGCGCAGACCAGAAAAAGGCCCGCTGCTCTCGCAGCGGGCCTCCCCCGTCTCCCCCTCGTGCGGCGCGCCGCGGCCTAGCCTTCGTCAGGCTCGAAATATCCGGCGTTGCGCTCGCGGATCGACTCGATCGTCGCATCGAGGCGCCCCAGGTGCAGCCGACCAGCCGCAACGGCCTCTTCCGCCCGGCCCGCCTTGACGAAATCGGCGATCCGCTCATGGTCCTCGATCAGTTCGGGCATGCGGTCTTCCTTCGCCAGCCCGAGCATGCAGAGCCGGTCGACCTTCGCCTTTTCCGCCTGGATGACGTCGAAGGCGTATTCCGCCCCCGCGATTTCGCAGAGCCGCTTGTGGAACTCGTAATCCAGCACGCTGAATTTCGTGTAATCCGAATTCAGCAGCAGCTTGCGCTGGCGATAGAGCTCGGCATCGAGGGCCTGCGCACCGGCCTCGTCACATCGTTCGGCGGCGCGGCGCAGCACCTCCACCTCGACCGCCGCGCGCACGAAACGCGCCTTCTCGATGCCCCGCACCGAGAACCGCTTGACCTCGGTCGCCTTCTGCGGCCGGATCAGCAGCAGGTCGAGATTGGCAAGCCGGGTGAACGCGTCCCGCACCGGCTGACGCGAGACGCCGAACCTTGCGGCCACCTCGGCCTCGGAGATCTTTGCGCCGGGCAGCAGTCGAAGGGACACGATCTCCTCGTAGAGGCTGTCGGTCACGACGTCGACGCCGGTGCGGCGATCCCAGATTTGCGTTGTCTCAGCCATGGCCATTTCTCCAATCGAGCTTCGTCATAGAGAAGTCGCTTCATCGAATCCAGTCGCTGCGCATTGCGCCCTGCCCCTCGGCTACCAGCGTGGCACCTTTCGCACGAAATCCGGGAGATATTTCAGCATCTCGTTGGTATCGTCCCGATCCGCGACCATCGCCCTATTGTAGAGGGCATGCAGATCGGCGACGGCATCGTGGTCCAGCTCGACCCCGAGACCGGGCCCGGAGGGCACCGAAAGCGCACCGCCCTCGAAGGCGCGCTGCCCGCCAACCACGATATCGCGCGTCGTCCAGGGGTAGTGGGTATCGCAATCGTAATTCAGATTGGGCGTCGCCGCGGCCACATGCAGCATTGCCGCCAGCGATACCCCCAGATGCGAATTGGAGTGCATCGCCACTTTCATGCCGGAGGCCCGGCAGATTTCCCCAAGGTGGATACACCCGGTCGGCCCGCGCCAGTAATGCGGATCGGAAAGAACGATCTGCACCGCGTCCCGCCTGGCGGCCTCGATCACCTCTTCGAACTCGACGACGACGAGGTTCGTCGCGAGCGGCATGTCGGTCTGCGCGGATAGCTCGGCCATGGCATCCATGCCGCGGCAAGGGTCTTCGAGGTACTCCAGCACGCCGGAAAGCCGGTCGATCACGCGCAATGCCGTGGGAACCGTCCAGGCGCCCATCGGGTCGATGCGCAGCGGGTGATCCGGGAAAGCCTCGCGCAGCTTGAGCATGGTCTCGATCTCGAGGTCGGGCTCGAGCACGCCGCCCTTCAGCTTCAGCGAGCGGAAGCCATGGTCCGCCACCATCCAGCGGGCTTCGTCGACAAGCGCATCGGGCGTCATGACCTCGCCGAGGATATCCGGGCCAAGTGTCAGGTCTTGCTTGGCAAACTTGAAGAACAGGTAGCCGCCGAAGGACACCCGGTCGCGGACCGCACCGCCGAGAAGGTCATGGACCGGACGGCCGATCTGCTTCCCCTGAAGGTCGAGACAGGCCATCTCGAGCGCGCTGTAGACGACATCCACCGCCTTGTGATCCGCAAGCGCGGTCGGCGCGTTGACGCCTCCGGCATCGGGCAGGACTGCCTCGAGCCGCCGGCGCAGGTCGCGCAGGTTCCACGGGTCGAGCCCGTCAAGCCGCGGCACCGCCCGCCGCAACGCCGCGAGGGTGCGCGCGGCGCCGTAGGTCTCGCCCAATCCGACGAGGCCGATATCCGTTTCCATCTCGATGACCGACCGCAGGAAGACCGACTGATGAACCCCCTTGGTGTTCGCCAGGGGGACGTCCGGCACCGCAACGGGCGTCACTCGAACATTGGTCACACGCATGGTTTTCCTCCCCGAAACTGCGCTCGTTCTTGCTGAGTCCAAATTAATACTAGTCTCCCAGATTGCAAGCTAGTATCCCAGTTAAGGATGGAGACGCGAATCGAACCGACAACGCCAACGGCGTCAGGGTTCGTCGCATGGAGACATGGGAGGGCCGCGGATGTCTGGCGTAGAGCTTGCCGGGATCGTGAAGGCATATGGCGCGCTGCAGGTGGTGCACGGCATCGACCTCGAGGTCGCCGACAAGGAATTCGTCGTGCTGGTGGGTCCGTCGGGTTGCGGCAAGTCCACGACCCTGCGGATGATCGCGGGACTGGAGGAGATTTCCGGCGGTACGCTGAAGATCGACGACAGGGTGGTGAACCGCGTCGCCCCGAAGGATCGGGACGTGGCGATGGTGTTCCAGAACTACGCGCTCTACCCGCATCTCAACGTCGCCGACAACATCGCCTTCGGCCTGCGCATCCGGCGGGAGAGCAAGCAGGCCATCGCCACCGCGGTGGACGAGGTCGCGCGCATCCTCGGGCTCACCCCCTATCTCGACCGCCGCCCCGCCGACCTGTCGGGCGGCCAGCGCCAGCGCGTCGCCATGGGCCGCGCCATCGTGCGCCGGCCAAAGGTCTTTCTCTTCGACGAGCCGCTGTCGAACCTCGACGCCAAGCTGCGCACGCAGATGCGCGCCGAGATCAAGCGGCTGCACAACCGGCTCGGCGCGACCAGCATCTACGTGACGCACGACCAGGTCGAGGCGATGACCCTGGCCGACCGGATCGTCGTCATGCACGACGGCCGGATCGAGCAGGTGGGCACCCCGATGGAACTTTTCCTCAACCCGGCCAATGCTTTCGTGGCCGGGTTCCTCGGCGCGCCGCCGATGAACCAGGTCCGGGCACGGATCGGCAGGGGCACCGGCGCGCCGGTCGCAGAGATCGCCGGGCAGAGCCTGCCCCTGCCGCCGATCCCCGCGCTTCGCAATGCCGAGGGCCGCGAGGTCATCGTCGGCATCCGCCCCGAGTATGCCGCCATCGCCCGCGACGGCGAGACCGGCCGCATCGGCTGCCGGCTCGAGCTGGTCGAGACGCTTGGCTCGGAGGCGCTGCTGCACATGACGCTGGGCGAGGACCCGTTCGTAATCCGCACCGAGACGCTGGGCAATCTCGGCCGCCTCGACACGGTCGGCGGCTTCACCGTGCGCCCCGACCTGATCCGCGTCTTCGACGCCGAGACCGGCAAGGCCTTTGCCGGGCAGGAGCGCGCGGCATGATGGAATCCGACAAGAAGACCGGCGGCTCGATCGAGCTGCTGGTGGTCGAGGCCAGCGAGGCCCTGCGCCCCCGCTCGCGCGTTCATGCCACGATCGACCACCTGAAGCGCGACTGGCAGCTCTACGTGCTGCTGCTGCCGACGATCCTGTGGCTGCTCGTCTTCCTCTACAAGCCGATGTACGGGCTGCAGATTGCCTTCAAGGACTACAGCGTCTTCCGCGGCATTTCCGGCAGCCCCTGGGTCGGCTTCGAGCATTTCGTCACGCTCTTCCACAACGACCAGTTCCTGCGCGCGCTGCGCAACACGATCCACATCAGCCTGCTCAGCCTCGTGTTCGGTTTCCCGATGCCGATCCTGCTCGCGCTGATGTTCAACGAGGTGCTGCAGCAGACCTTCAGGAAGACCGCGCAGACCATCGTCTACCTGCCTCACTTCATCTCGTCGGTGATCATCGCGGGCATCGTCATCACCGCCTTCTCGCCCTCGGCCGGGATCGTCAACACGGTGCTAGGCTGGTTCGGGATGGAACCCATCTACTTCCTGACCAAGGCCGAATGGTTCCGCCCGATCTTCGTCGGCACCGGCATCTGGCAGGAGGCGGGCTTCCAGTCGATCGTCTACCTCGCGGCCATCGCCGGGATATCGCCGACGCTCTACGAAAGCGCGGTGGTCGACGGGGCGTCGCGGCTGCAGATGATGTGGAAGATCACCCTGCCGTCGATCCTGCCGACGATCATCATCATGCTGATCATCCGCATCGGCAACATGCTCGAGGTCAGCTTCGAGATGATCATCCTGCTCTACCAGCCCGCCACCTACGAGACCGCGGACGTGGTCAACACCTTCATCTACCGCCAGGGACTGCAGGGCGGGCAGTACGACCTTGCCGCCGCGGCGGGCCTGTTCAACGCAGTGGTGGCCTTCGTGCTGGTGATGACCGCCAACACCATCTCGAAGCGCTTCTCGCGCACGTCTCTGTGGTGAGGGAGGGACGGCCATGACCAACATGAGGCTCTACTCCCGCGGCGACAAGGCGTTCGTCATCCTGAACATGGTGCTGCTGGGGCTCTTCACCCTCTCGACACTCTACCCGTTCATCTACATCGCCTCGCTCTCGATGAGCTCCGGCTTCGAGGCGCGCGCCGGGAACGTGATCCTGACCCCGGTCGGCTTCACCCTCGAGGCCTACAAGCGCGTGCTCTCGGAACCGATGTTCTGGATCAGCTACCGCAACACCTTCATCTACACGATCTTCGGCACGCTGGCCTCGCTCGCCTTCATCATCCCGGGCGCCTACGCGCTGTCGCGGCGGCGGCTCAAGGGGCGGCGGTTCTGGAACCTGATGGTGGCCTTCACCATGTGGTTCCACGCCGGGCTGATCCCGTTCTTCCTGAACATGCGCGATCTCGGCCTGCTCGACAGTTACTTCGGCATCGTCATCGGCTTCGCGGTCAACGGCTTCAACATCATCCTGCTGCGGAACTTCTTCGAGGGCATCCCGCAGAGCTTCGACGAGGCGGCGCGGATGGATGGCGCCAATGATTTCCAGATCCTCTGGAAGGTGTTCATCCCGCTGTCGAAACCCGCCATCGCCACGGTCGCCCTGTTCTGCGTGGTCTCGCGCTGGAACGGCTTCTTCTGGGCGATGGTGCTGCTGCAGGACGAGAGCAAGATCCCGCTGCAGGTCTACCTGCGCCACGTCATCGTCGAGCTCTCGGACGACGAGCAGTTCGCCAACACGCTGATGACCTCGTCCTACTCGTTCGAGACCGTGAGCGCCGCGATCATCGTCTGCTCGATCATCCCGATCCTGCTCATCTACCCGTTCCTGCAGAAGTATTTCAACAAGGGCATCCTTCTCGGAGGAGTGAAGGAATGACCGTCTTGCGCAAGAGGGAGGACACCATGCGTAGAACGACCCTGACCCTGGCCATGCTGGCGACGACGGTGCTGACACCGCCCGCCATGGCCGACGATCACCTGCGGATCGTCGAGGATCCTCTGGAGCTGACCATCCACATGCACTGGCCGCGCGCGCAGGGCTACGACGAAACCTACGCGGTGGAAACCGCGGCCCGCGAGATGACCGGCATCCACCTCAAGGACAAGACCGCCGGGCGCAACTCGACCGACTCCGGCGAGGCGATGAACCTGCTGCTGGCGCAGGGCAACATGCCCGACATCGTCGGCGGGCACCTGATCCAGCAACCGGTCAACCAGTTCGGCCCCGAGGGCGCCTTCCTTCCCCTGAACGACCTGGTGAAAGAGCACGCGCCGCACATCCAGGCCTTCTGGGACGCGCATCCCGACCTGCTCAAGGCGATCTCCGCCTATGACGGCAACTACTACTACATCCCCTACCTTCCCGACGGGAAGTTCGGCCGCGCCTGGTACATCCGGCAGGACTGGCTCGACAAGCTGGGGCTCGAGCAGCCGCAGAACGTCGACGAGTTCTACGAGGTGCTGAAGGCCTTCCGCGATGGCGATCCGAACGGCAACGGGCTGAAGGACGAGATCCCCTACTTCGCCCGCCAGTGGGAAGAGGTAGACCGGCTGCTGACGCTCTGGGACGCGCGCTCGTCCGGGTCGGACACCTACCACGACTTCTACGTCAACGAGGACGGCCAGGTGGTGCACCCCTACGCGCAGGAGGCCTATCGCGACGGCCTTGCCCATATCGCGCAATGGTACGCCGAGGGTCTGATCGACCCCGAGGTCTTCACCCGCGGCGCCTCGTCGCGCGACTACCTGCTGTCCGAGAACCTCGGCGGGTCGACCCACGACTGGTTCGCCTCGACCTCGGGCTACAACGAGGCGCTGCAGGACAAGATCGAGGGGTTCAACTTCATTCCCTTCCTTCCGCCGGCCTCGGTCAGCGGCGTGCGGATGGAAGAGCACCGCCGCATCCCGATCAAGCCCGACGGCTGGGCCATCTCCTACCAGAACAAGCACCCGGTCGAGACCATCAAGTACTTCGACTTCTTCTTCACCGAGGAGGGCCGGCTGCTGTCGAACTTCGGCGTCGAGGGTCAGACCTGGGACATGATCGACGGCGAGCCGGTCTACAAGCCCGAGGTGCTGAACAGCGACAGCCCGGTGAACAGCCAGATGTACCTCGTCGGCGCGCAGATCCAGCGCGGCTACTGGCAGGACTACCGCTACGAATGGCAGTGGACCTCGGAGGCCGCCCGCGCCGGGATCGAGCTCTACGAGGCGAACGACCTGCTCATCGACCAGTTCCTCGGCGTCGCCTTCGACCAGGAGGAACAGGCGGTCTACGACAAGTACTGGCCCTCGCTCCGCACCTACATGCTCGAGCGCCAGCAGGCCTGGATCCTCGGCTCCGGCGACGTGCAGGCGGACTGGCCCGACTACGTCAGCACGCTCGAGCGCATGGGCTACGACAAGGTCATCGAGGTGATGAACGCCGCCTACAAGCGCCAGTACGACTGACGCCGCGCCCGCATGAGAGGGGGCGCGCCAGCCGCGCCCCCACCCTCCCACGCCCGCACCGCGAGGAAGCCCATGTCCACGGACACCCGAACCCGCCAGGCCCTGCCCCCGCTCGACGAGCCGAGGGCCGGACGGCTGACCATCCAGTACGGTCCCACCGAGACCAGCGAGATCACCGAGAACCCGCCGCGCTTCACCTGGCTGCCAGTCATCGAGGACGGCGCGCGCTACGCGCTGCGCGTCTCGCCCGATCCCCGCTACCCCGCCGGCAGCACGCAGATCTTCACGGGCGTTCCGCGAAACTTCTTCACCCCGGGCGCACCGCTTGCCCCGGGCAGCTATCACTGGTCCTACGCGCAATGCGACGAGGCCGGAACGCCGGTGACGCAGTGGAGCAGCAACCGCAGCTTCACCCTGCCCGAAGGCCTGCCCGAAACCCCGCTCGCCCCGTGCGCCTCGCGCTTTGACGGCGGCACCCGCGCGCATCCGCGGCTCTGGCTCGGCCCCGAGCGGCTGGCCGGCTTCCGCAAGGAGGTCGCCGCCGATCCCGAGCATTGCACGTGGTCGACCTTCTACCGCGAGTCCGTCCTGCCGTGGATGGACCGCGAGGTCATGGCCGAGCCCGCCGGATACCCCGATCACCAGCGCGTCGCGCCGATCTGGCGGCAGACCTACATCGACTGCCAGGAACTGCTCTACGCCATCCGCCACCTCGCCGTCGGCGGCCAGGTCACGCAGGATGCCGAGATGCTGGCCCGCGCCAAGCAGTGGCTGCTCGAGGCTGCCAGTTGGAACCCCGCCGGGGTCACCTCGCGCGCCTATACCGACGAATGGGCCTTCCGGGTGAACCTCGCGCTCGCCTGGGGCTATGACTGGCTGCATGACCAGCTGGACGAGGACGAGCGCGCGCAGGTCCGCCACGCGCTGCTCGAGCGCACGCGCCAGACCGCCGACCACCTCATCCGCAACGCCAGCATCCACCTCTTCCCCTTCGACAGCCACGCGGTGCGCGCGGTTTCGGCGGTGCTCATCCCGGCCTGCATCGCGCTGCTCGACGATGCGCCCGAGGCCGAGGAGTGGCTGCATTACGCGGTCGAGTTCCTCTTCACCGTCTACTCGCCCTGGGGCGATCACGAGGGGGGATGGGCCGAGGGGCCGCATTACTGGATGACCGGCATGGCCTACCTGATCGATGCGGCGAACCTGTTGCGCGGCTGGAGCGGCCTCGATCTCTACCAACGCCCGTTCTTCCGGAAGACCGGGGATTTCCCGCTCTACACCAAGGCGCCGAACACCCGGCGCGCCACCTTCGGCGACGACAGCACCATGGGCGATCTGCCGGCGATCAAGGTCGGCTACAACCTGCGCCAGTTCGCGGGTGTCACCGGCAACGGCGCCTACCAGTGGTACTATGACGAGATCCTCCGGACCAATCCGGGCACCGAGCAGGCCTTCTACAACTGGGGCTGGTGGGACTTCCGCTTCGACGAGCTGCTCTACCGCAGCGACTTTCCGATCGTCGAGGCGGTGCCCCCGGCCGAGGCCGACGCGCTGCGCTGGTTCCGGGGCACGGGCTGGGTCGCGCTGCAGCACCGGATGGGCAACCCAGAAGAGCACGTCCAGTTCGTCTTCAAGTCGTCGCCCTACGGCTCTATCAGCCACAGCCACGGTGACCAGAACGCCTTCTGCCTCTCGGCCTATGGCGAGGACCTCGCGATCCAGTCCGGGCATTACGTAGCCTTCAACTCGACCATGCACCAGGCCTGGCGCCGGCAGACGCTGTCGAAGAACGCCATCCTGATCGACGGCAAGGGTCAGTACGCAGGCAAGGACAAGGCGATCGCCGTGCAGTCCACCGGACGCGTGCTCGCCGCCGAGGACCGGGGCGATCACGTCTACATCCACGGCGACGCCACCGCCGCCTACCGCACGCTCAGCCCCGAAGTCCGGTCGGTGCGGCGAGAGGTCTATTTCGTTCACCGGGAGTATTTCGTCATCGTCGATGCGATCGACGCCGAGAGCCCGGTCGGCATCGACTGGCGCCTTCATGCCAACGCGCCCTTCGCCCTCGGGCAGACCAGCTTCCGCTACACCGGCGAGCGGGCCGGATTCTACGGGCAGGTGCTCTGGTCCGAGGCCGGCGCGCCGACGCTGTCGCAGGAGACCGGCTTTGCCGGGGTCGATCCGGCCGAATACGCGGGCCTGCCGGTCAGCACCTGCCTGACCGCACGTGTCCCGAAAGCGACGCGCCACCGCATCGCGACCCTGCTCGTGCCCTACCGGCTCGATGCGCCGCGCCGGGTGTTCAGCTTCCTCGACGACCAGGGCTACGACTGCGACCTCTACTTCACCGACGCCGACGACAGGAGCTTCAAGGTCACCATCCCGAAGACCTTTGATGTCGGCGTCCCTACCCCCCAGAACAAATCCAAGGACAGACCATGAAACTGAAGGGAAAAACCGCGATCGTGACAGGCGGCGGCCGGGACATCGGGCGGGCCTGTGCCGTCCGCCTCGCGCAGGAAGGCGCCAATATCGCCATCAACTACTTCGCCAGCGCCGAGGGTGCGCGCGAGACCGTGGCGCAGGTCGAGGCCGCGGGCGGCAGGGCCATCGCGGTCCAGGGCGACCTGTGCAAGCCCGAGGACGTCGAGGCGCTGCTCGCGGCCACGGTCGAGGCCTTCGGCGGCGTCGACATTCTCGTCAACAACACCGGCGGCCTGATCGCGCGCAAGAACTTCCGCGAGATGCCGGTCGAGCACTGGCTGGCGGTGATGGACCTCAACGTCACCAGCACGGTGATGATGACCAAGGCGGCGCTCGCGCACATGACCCACGGCGCGATCATCAACATCGCCAGCCAGGCGGGGCGCGATGGCGGTGGTCCGGGTGCCTCGGCCTACGGTGCCTCCAAGGGGGCGATCATGACCCTGACCCGCGGTCTCGCGAAGGAGCTCGGCCCGGACATCCGCGTCAACGCGCTCTGCCCCGGCATGATCGACACCGACTTCCACAACATCTTCACCAAGCCCGAGGTGCGGAAGTCGGTCGAGGCGGCCTCGCCGGTGAAACGCCAGGGCATCCCGATGGATGTCGCCAACATGGTTCTCTTCCTCGCGAGCGACGAGTCCGCCTTCGTCACCGGCGCGAACCTCGACATCAACGGCGGCATGCTCTTCAGCTAGGCTGATCTGGCCGGCGCGCGTATCCCGCGCGCCGGCGCCCGAAAGCGGCACCGCCCCATCGCTGCCGGTCCCCTCCCCGACCTGCCCATGACCAGACGAGCTGACATCATGCCGAACCCCAAGCCCGCCGCCGACATTCCCCTCGCTCCCGACACGCTGGACCGCCTTCGCGGCGCGAGCACGTCGACGATCGCGACCCTGCTCCACAAGAAGGGGTTCAGGACCTGTTACATCCAGGGTGTCCTGCCGCTTTCGGCAGGTGCCCGCATGATCGGCCCGGCCTTCACGCTGCGCTACATCGCGGCGCGCGAGGACACCGACCCTCTCGAGGCCTTCCGCGAGCCCGATCATCCGCAGCGCGTCGCGGTCGAGACCTGCCCCGAGGGCCACGTGCTCGTCATGGATTGCCGGCAGGACGCATCCGCGGCCTCGGCGGGGTCCATCCTGCTGACTCGTCTCGAGGTCCGCGGCGCCGCCGGCGTGGTGACCGACGGCGGGGTGCGCGACGCCGAAGGCGCCCGCGCCCTGACCATGCCGGTCTTCGCGGCGAAACCCTCCGCGCCGACCAATCTCACCCGGCACCACGCGATCGACATCGACGTGCCGATCAGCTGCGGCGGCGCGGCAGTCTATCCCGGAGACATCATCCTGGGCGACGGCGATGGCGTCATGGTGATCCCGCGCCACCTCGCCGACGAGCTGGCCGCCGCCGCGGCGCCGATGGAGGAATTCGAGGCCTTCGTGCTGGAAGAAGTCCGCGCAGGCTGCCCGGTGATCGGGCTCTACCCTCCGACGGACCCGGCGACCTTGGATCGTTTCGCAACTTGGCAACAGGCGGTGCGTGGCGAGCCAATCGAGGGTTGAGGACCTGTGCTCGGCGGCGGCTGGCTAAACGACGGCTTGCCGCGCAGGGCGCCGGGTCGGTCGGGGAAAGAGGTTCACAACAGCGAGGAAGCGCCTTCTTGCGTCACCCATCCCGCGCCTTTCAAATGCCCCACTTGAACCCGGTTTCCTGCTCGGACCGTTCCCACAGCCTTTCCATGACCGCCTTGTCACGGGCGAAGGGCTCCAACGTCCCCCTGCCGACCGGGCCGACGAACTCCATGCGCCCGGTGGGACCGTAGAGGGCGCGCTGCTCCAGGCCCGGTTCGGTTGCGCACATGACCTCCGGAAACGCGCCCTGCCCGGCGGTTTGCACCATGGGCGTCTTGGTCATGAGCCACCCGGACGCACGCCTCAGAAGGCCGCCGCTGGTGCTGATCAGCGAGGTCGCCGATGCCCCCGGGTGGCACACGTAGACCTCGACATTTCCATTCGCGGCCCTGACCCTGTCCTGCAACTCGTAGGCGAACATCATTTGCGCCAGCTTGCTCTGGCTGTAGGCGGGATTGGCGGCGTAGTCCCTCTCCCAGTTCATGTCGTCGAACCTGATCCTGCGCAGGCCCATCTTGTAGCCAAGGCTGGCAACCACCACGATCCGCCCACCTGTCTCGGCGATGCGCTCATGGAGCAGGCCGCAGAGGACGAAGTGCCCGTAGTGGTTGGTTCCAAGCTGGCTCTCGAACCCGTCCACCGTCAGCTTCCGCACCGGCACCTGCGCGATGGCCGCGTTGCAGATCAGCGCGTCGATGCGAGGAACGGTCCGCAGGACCTCCGCCGCCGCGGCGCGGACGCTCGCCAGTTCTGCCAGGTCCATGCGGAGATAACCCACCTCTGCCTGCGCGCCGAACTCCCGTTTCAGCGCCGTGACGGCGGCGGCGGACCTCTCCGCGCTGCGGTTCAGCATGACCACCTTCCCGCCCTTCGACAGCAAAATGCGCGCTGCCTGGAATCCCGCGCCGGCATTGGCGCCGGTGAACAGGAAGGTCTTGCCCGCCTGCGAGCCGAGCCGATCCGGCGTCCATCCCTTGGGTCCGAATTGCGTGTCTTTCATCGTTATCTTCCTTCCTCGATCGGCCCGAGCACGTACGGGATTGTCCCGTCTGGGCATGGAGATAAATCTCGGGCACCTGCGGAAACAGGCGAAATGATCGCGAATACTTGCCTGATCGTATCACCTCGCTTGATCCGGGCGAGCGCGCAGGGATACGCTCCGAGCATGGACAAGCAGCAGATCAAGCGCCTCATCGCGGAGCGGATCCACGAGGATGGCCTGATGGAAACCGGCGTGGAGGGGGTAAGACTCTTCCGGGCGACGACGGCGATTCCCTGCGCGCCGGCAGTCTATGAGCCAAGCATCATCGCCATCGTGAGCGGGACCAAGGAAGCCGTGCTGGACGGCGCGCGCCACGTCTACGACGAGAGCCGATATCTCTGCTGCCCCATTTCCATGCCCGTGACGGCGGGGACACCTCACGCCTCGCCGGACGAGCCGCTCCTTGGCGTCTACATCTCGCTCGATCAGCGCGTGATGACCGAGCTCGTCATGGCGATGGAGGGTGGCACCGGCGCGCCCCTGCCGAAGAGCGCCACCGTCAGACAGGGTATGTGGTTTTCCCGCTGGGACGAGAGCTTCTCCGACGCCTTGCTGCGGCTTCTGAAATTGGCCCGCAGCCCGGCGGACACCGCGGCCCTCGGAGCGGCACGGCTGCGCGAGCTGTACTACGCGATCCTGCAGGGAGAGGCCGGGCCCGCGGCAAGGCAGGCCTTCGCGCCCGGCAATGCGATCGCCCGGTCGATCGCGCACCTGTCGTCCAACCTGAGCGCACAGGTCACCATAGATGAGATGGCTGCCCGCGCAGGCATGAGCCGCGCCGTGTTCCACCGCAGGTTCAAGTCGGCCACGACGATGTCGCCGATCCAGTTCGTGAAGGCGATGCGCCTGAACAGTGCCGCGATGAAGATCGCCGGAGGCATGACCGTGAACCAGGCCGCAATCGACGTGGGCTATGTCAGCCTCTCGCAGTTCAGCCGGGAATTCAGGCGCATGCACGGCCAGTCTCCCCGCCAGTGGAGCAATGCGCAGCGCCTGCCCCTGGGGATGGCGTGACGGTGGGACGCAGTACACATCCCGATTGGCGGGATGGCGTATCTTGTCTCTGCCCCTTGATCATACGGGAAATGGAAATCCTAGCGCGGATCAGAGTTTGATCCGGACCACGTGTTGGGGCAGCTCAAGCGAGCTTCGGTATTCGAGGGACGTTGGATACGGTCTTTATGTGCCGCATCGGATCGGCAAAGAGCTCGACCTCCGCGCCGCGCTGCCGGGTCGTCGGCATCGGGCCCCAGAAGGCCCGCCCGGTCCATTGCCGCAGCCACGATTCAAGGGGCCAACGAGCGCCTCGCGCAGCCGAGGCTGCGCACCACCCCAACACGAAATCGCCAGGCTCAGCTGCGTTCCGCGACATTTTGATTTCTTGGATTTCCGCGAGTCTCGTCATGGCGACGCTGCATCGCGAAATTCAACGCCAAGCCCCTGCCGACGCTCTTGGCATTCCAGGCAAGTGCATCCAATCGTTTTCGGGATGGTGGGTTCTAGCAGGGATGAACCCTTTCGGCCGATTTCTTTTTTTAAATCAAGCCATATGGCGGAGAGGAAGGGATTCGAACCCTCGAGACGGTTCCCCGCCTACACACTTTCCAGGCGTGCGCCTTCGACCACTCGGCCACCTCTCCGCCGACCGCTTTAGCGGAAAGTCGTGACCGGGTGCAAGGGCCAGAATTCCAAAAAATTTGCCCCGGCACCTGGCCGGGGCATTTCGTTGCGTAAGCCGGGCAGACCCGCCTCACATGTTGGGGTAGTTCGGCCCGTCCCCGCCCTGCGGCACCGTCCAGGTGATGTTCTGCGACGGGTCCTTGATGTCGCAGGTCTTGCAGTGGACGCAGTTCTGGAAGTTGATGACGAACTCCGTCCTGCCCTCCTTCTCGACGAACTCGTAGACCCCCGCCGGGCAGTAACGCTGCGAGGGGCCGGCGTATTTCGGCAGGTTGTCGAGCACCGGCACGCGCTTGTCCTTCAGCTTCAGGTGCGCCGGCTGGCTCTCTTCATGGTTGGTGAAGGAGAAGGCGACGTTGGTCAGCCGGTCGAAGCTGAGCTTGCCGTCGGGTTTGGGGTAGTCGATCGGCTGGTGCAGCGCCGCCATCTCGGTCGAGGCGGCATCGCTCTTGCCATGCTTGACCGTGCCGAAGAGCGAGAAACCGAAGCTGTTGGTCCACATGTCGAGACCGCCAAGCGCCAGCGAGCCGAAGAGCCCGGTCTTCGACCAGAGCGGCTTCACGTTGCGCACCTTCCACAGATCCTTGCCGATCGCGCCCTCGCGCACCTCGGTCTCGTAGGCGGAAAGCTCGTCCGAGGCGCGGCCCGCGCTGATCGCGGCATAGGCCGCCTCGGCCGCCGCCTTGCCCGAGAGCATGGCGTTGTGGTTGCCCTTGATCCGCGGCACGTTGACGAGGCCGACCGAGCAGCCGAGCAGCGCGACGCCCGGCGCCACCATCTTCGGCATCGACTGGTAGCCGCCTTCCGAGATCGCCCGCGCGCCGTAGGCGACGCGCTTGCCGCCCTCGAGCAGCGCCGCCACGTGCGGGTGATGCTTGAAGCGCTGGAACTCCATGTAGGGATAGAGGTACGGGTTCCTGTAGTTCAGGTGCACCACGAAGCCGACGTAGACCTGGTTCTTGTCAAGGTGGTAGATGAAGGCCCCGCCCCCGGCATTGCCGCCGAGCGGCCAACCCATGGTGTGCTCGACCCGGCCCTCGCTGTGCTTGGCGGGGTCGATCTCCCAGATCTCCTTCATGCCGAGGCCGAACTTCTGCGGGCAGTGACCGTCCGAGAGGTTGTATTTCTCGATCACTTCCTTCGAGAGCGAGCCGCGCACGCCCTCCGAGAGGAAGACGTATTTGCCCAGCAACTCCATGCCCGGCTCGTAGCCCGGGCCGGGGTTGCCGTCGGCGTCCTTGCCGAACTCGCCCGCGACCACGCCGCGGACCTCGCCCCTGTCGCCGTAGACCAGTTCCGAGCAGGCCATGCCGGGGAAGATCTCGACGCCGAGCGCCTCGGCCTGCTCGGCCATCCAGCGGCAGACATTGCCCATCGAGACGATGTAGTTGCCCTTGTTGGACATGAACTTCGGCATCGGCCAGTGCGGGATCGACACCTTGCCGGCCGCGCCGAGCAGGTAGAACTTGTCTTCCCGGACGGGCACGGTGACCGGCGCGCCCTTCGCCTTCCAGTCGGGGATCAGCGCATCGAGCCCGCAGGGGTCCAGCACCGCACCCGACAGGATGTGCGCCCCGACCTCGGAGCCCTTCTCGAGCACCACCACGTTCAGATCCGCATCGAGCTGCTTCAGCCGGATCGCGGCCGAGAGGCCCGCAGGCCCCGCCCCCACGATCACAACGTCATATTCCATCGACTCGCGCTCGACTTCGGCCATGCCGATCCTCCGCTGGCTGTTTGCTGTAATTATCTTGCGCATTGGCGTAGCGCGGCAGCGCGGCATTGGTCAATCGAAAGGCGGCATAAAAGGTGCCTGACGCGACCTTTGGAAAATAATAGTCGACAGGCGGGGAATCGCGCGCGGCGGCATCCCGCCCGGCGCCTGCCCGGCCGCCGCCCCTCCCCCGCAAGCCACGCGCGCCCTTGCCAAAGCCCGGGACAACCCCCACTCTTGCCAGAACCGACCGCACATGATTTTAGACGGCATACGCAAAGGGGCCGGGGACAGGCCCCCGGGACAGTTCCGGAAAGACTCTATGGAAAAGATACTGATGACCCGCGCGGGCTTCACTGCGCTCGAAACCGAATTGAAAACGCTCAAGTCCGTCGAGCGTCCTGCCATCATCAAGGCCATCGCCGAGGCACGCGAGCACGGCGACCTGTCGGAGAACGCCGAGTACCATTCCGCGCGCGAGAAGCAGAGCTTCATCGAGGGCCGCATCAAGGAGATCGAGGGCATCATCTCGCTGGCCGAGGTGATCGACCCGACCCGGCTCTCGGGCCCGGTGAAATTCGGCGCGACCGTCACCGTCGTCGACGAGGACACCGACGAGGAAAAGACCTGGCAGATCGTCGGCGAGCACGAGGCCAACATCGAGAAGGGCCTGCTCAACATCAAGTCGCCCATCGCCCGAGCGCTGATCGGCAAGGACGAGGGCGACAGCGTCGAGGTGCGCACCCCGGGCGGCGAGAAGAGCTACGAGATCCTCTCGATCGCCTACAAGTAACGCACCACAGGCAAGGGCGCGCCCGACCATGGCAGACAGCAACGACAGCCGTTCCGCACCGCTTGGCATGTACGACCGTGGCGAGAAGCGCCGCCTCTCGGGGATCGAGATCGCCGCGCTGGTGGTCAGCGTCCTGTGGCTGGCGCTCTCGGGCGGCTATGTCTTCACGCTTGGCACGGCCGTGCCGGGCGGGCTCGGTTTCGCGCTCGCCATCATGGTGGTGTTCCTGCCGGTCGCAATGATCTGGGTCGCGGCGATGACCGCCCGCGCCTCCCGCGTCATGCGCGAGGAAGGTGCGCGGCTGCAGACCGCGATCGAGGCGATCCGCAAGTCCTACCTGACCCAGGCGCAGACCGGGCGGAGCGATCCCTCGGCCAGCACGCTGGCGCGCAAGCTCGACGAGATCGCAGCCGCGCAGCGCAAGATCGAGACGACGCTGGCGATGCTCGGCTCGACCCGCGCGGCGCAGGCGGCGCTGCAGGCGCAGGGCGCTGCCGCCGCCGGGCCGGGTGCCGCCGATGACCAGCCAGCGCTGTCGCTCGGCACCCCCGCCGAGGCGCTCGATCCGCCGCTCGGCAATGCCGATTTCATCCGCGCGCTCAACTTCCCCGACACCGCCGAGGATCTCGAGGGCTTCGCCGCGCTGCGCCGGGCGCTCAAGGACCGGCAGGCGGCGCAGCTCATACAGGCCTCGCAGGACGTGCTGACGCTGCTGTCGCAGGACGGCATCTACATGGACGACCTGCGCCCCGACCTCGCCCGCCCCGAGATCTGGCGCGAGTTCGCCAAGGGCACCCGCGGCCGCGCCGTGGCGGCGCTCGGCGGCGTGCGCGACCGCGCCTCGCTGGCGCTGAGCTCGGGCCGGATGAAGCAGGACGCGATCTTCCGCGACGCGGCGCACCACTTCCTGCGCCTCTACGACCGCGCCTTCGTGCGTTTCTCCGAGAGCGCCTCCGACGCCGAGATCGCCGAGCTTTCGAACACCCGCACCGCCCGCGCCTTCATGCTGCTCGGCCGCGTCGCCGGCGCCTTCGACTGACCCGCGTCGGCGCGCCCGCTCGTCGGTAGCACCGCCCCTTCGACCCCAGCCGCGCGCCCCGCTCCTTCGCGGCCACAGCCCGGCGCGGGCCGCATCAGCCCCGATTGCATCTCCCCGCGCGCTTGGCTAGGCGTTGCCCGGCCCAACGACCGGAGACCCGCATGGCCGCGCCGAACATACGATCCGACTATTGGCAGGGCGTCCGGGCCGGATTCCCCTTCCTGCTGGTGATCGCGCCCTTCGGCACGCTCTTCGGCGTGCTCGCCACCGAGGCCGGGCTGAACGTCTTCGAAACGCTCACCTTCTCGGTGGTGGTGATCGCCGGCGCGGCGCAATTCGTCTCGCTGCAGATGCTGCAGGAGCACGTCCCGGCGCTCATCGTGCTTGCCTCGGCGCTGGCGGTGAACCTGCGCATGGCGATGTATTCCGCCGCGATCACGCCGCACCTTGGCGGGATGCCGCTCTGGAAGCGGGCGCTCAGCGCCTATTTCCTCATCGACCAGACCTACGCCGCCTCGGCGCTGGAGTTCGAGCGCCACCCCGAGAAGACGCTGCCGCAGAAATTCGCCTTCTTCATGGGGACGATGACCCCGACCTGCCCGCCCTGGTACCTCTTCACCCTGCTCGGTGCCTGGCTCGGAGAGGCGGTGCCGGCGGACTTCGGCCTCGACTTCGCGCTGCCCATCGCCTTCCTTGCGATGATCGCCCCGGCGCTGCGCTCGGGCGCGCATGTGGTGGCAGCGCTGGTCGCCACGGTCGGCGCGCTGCTGCTGGCCTGGGTGCCCTACAACCTCGGCGTGCTCGCTGCCGCCGCGCTCGGCATGATGGCTGGGGCCGAGACCGAACGGAGGATGCAGAAATGATCGACCGCGGTGATCTCTGGCTGGTGATGATCGGGCTCGGCCTCGGCAGCTTCGGGCTGCGCTTCCTGTTCCTCGGACTGGTCGGCGACCGCCCCCTGCCCGCCTGGCTGACCCGCCACCTGCGCTACACCGCGGTCGCGATGATGCCCGCGCTGGTCGCGCCGCTGGTGGCCTGGCCGGCGGCAACGGGCGGGCAGACCGACCCCGCGCGGCTGCTCGCCGCGCTGGCGACGCTCGGCGTGGGCCTGCTGACCAAGAACGTGATTCTCGCGATCCTCAGCGGCGCCGCGGCGCTGCTCGCAGGCGGTTACCTGCTGGGCTGATCGTCCGGGGCCGCGCTCTGCTCGAAGGCGGCGACGGCCAGCGCCTTGTCGTCCGAATCCTCCTCGCGCAGCACCTGCTCGGTCACCCCGGGCATGCGCGCGACCTGGTCGGCGAGATTGTTCGGGAACCAGGTGCGGTGGATGCCCTCGAAGCCCGGCAACTGGCTCAGCACCGACGAGGTCGCCCGGGTGCAGCCCGACTGCGACACCGGCCCGTAGGCCTGCACCGTGCGCAGCGCCTGCTCGGCCACCTCGGGCGGCACCTCGATGCTCTGGATGCGCACGCGGTAGGTCTCGCGCGCGTGGGCCCGGGCGTAGAAATCCGCGACCTCAGGCGTCACCCCGTAGAGCACGTCGTCCACCTCGGGCACGTTGCGCGCGCGCACCGATCCGGCCGGGTCGAAGACCACGCGCTGCGACGGCGCGCTGATCATCAGGCTCGAATGCGCCCCGGATTCCGAGCGGTTGTTGATCATCGTGTAGAGCGTCAGCTTCGCCGGCCCGCCGTCGACGTAGCGCGCGGCGGCGACTTCCTCGGGCGTGGCATTGGGATAGCGCATGGCCGGCGTCGTGCATCCCGCCAGCGAGACCGCCGCGAGACAGGCCAGGAACGTGGCGCGATGGTACATGGAAAGCCGACTCTTTCTGGTCTTCGTGCTGCTCTTCGTGCTGGTCTTCGGGCGGCTCCTCCGCCGCCCGGCCGTGGCTGGAAATCTCCTCCCGCGATCCCTCGGGATCAGGAGTTGAAGATCGCCAGGAACAGCAGGATCGCGATGATCACGTAGACCGTGCGGATCACGAACTTGATGAAGCCGTGAAAGGTCTGTTCCTGCGTGGTGATGTCCATGCTGCCAGGCTTGTAGTCTGCCATGTGTCCGTCCATTCCTCGGGCGTTTCTTCTCCGCTCAGAGGCTTAGCGGATTCTGCACCACCTGTCACCTGTTCTTGAACCGCCGCGAGCGCCCCGGCGCGGCCTCAGGACCGCGCCGCCTGCCAGAGCCAGGCCCCGTCGTCGCCGAGGCGCCGCGTCGCCCGCCCCTCGATGTAGAGGTGCTGGCAATGGGCCATGGCCTCGACCAGCGCGAGCCCGTATTCCGCGTCGCCGATGGTGCGCTTGAAGAGCGGCGCGAAGCAGTCGCCGGCGCTCTTTGGCGTGCCCAGGTAGGCCTCCAGCCGCTCCAGCGCGCCGTGGTGGTTGTCGATCAACTGGCGCATGCGGAAGGGCAGCCCGGTGAACGGCAGCTTGTGCCCGCCGAGCACGAAATGCTCCTCGCGCGCCAGCGTGGCAAGGCGTTCGCAGGCCTCGAGCCACTCGCCCACCGGGTCGGCCTCTGGCTCGGTGGCGTAGACCCCGAGGTTCGAGCTGATGGTCGAGAGGATCTGGTCGCCCGCCAGCACGAGCTCGTCATCCTTCGACCAGAAGGTCGCGTGCTCGGGCGCGTGGCCGTTGCCGATGTGCACGTCCCAGTCGCGCCCGCCCATGCGCAGCACGTCGCCCTGCCGGATGCGGGTGAAGCCGAGCGGCATCGGCCAGACGCAATCGGCGAAGTTGAAGGGCCGCTCGGTGCGCCGGCGCTCGAGCACCCGCGGCGCCATGCCGCAGCGCTGCCAGTAGGTGACCTGCTCGGGCGGCGGCGCGTCCTGCGCGTCGAGCTGCAGCATGCGCGAGAAGAGCCAGGCGGTGCGCGTGGTCAGCAGCTCCGCGCCGCGTTCCTGGAACCAGCCCGCCAGCCCGACGTGGTCGGGGTGGTGATGGGTCACCACCACCCGCCGCACCGGCTTGCCCCCGAGCGGCCCCGCCAGCAGCGTCTCCCACACCCGCAGCGCCCGCGGCGTGTTCATGCCGGTGTCGATGATCGTCCAGCCATCGCCCTCGTCGAGCGCGTAGACGTTGACGTGGTCAAGCTTCATCGGCAGCGGCAAGCGCATCCAGAGGACGCCCTCGGCGACCTCGAGGGCCTCGCCCCAGGCGGGGGGCGCATCGTGCGGGTAGTGCAGGACAGGCTTCATCAGGCGGCAAGATCCTCGGCAGTGATGGCCATCAGCTCGGCATCCGTGCGTCCGACATGGGCCAGCAGGCCGACATGCTCGGGCAGGAGACGAGTGATGTAGAAGCGCGCAAGACGTCCATGCGCGCCCGAGGGGTCTGCCATGGCCGCGCGCAGATGGAAATGCCCTCCGAGCACGCGGGCGAAGGCGCGCAGGTAGGGCACCGCCACGCCGAAGCGGTCCTGCATCGGCCGGGCGACCAGCGCCTCGGTGGCCTCGCGCAGGCTCTCGGCCGCCTGCCAGACCGCGTCGGCGAGATCGGGCATCACCGCCTTCGCGGCTTCGGCCTGCGCCTCGACCTCGTCGAGCAGCCGCCCCGCCGCCTCGCCGCCGTCCATCAGCTTGCGCCCGACGAGGTCCATGGCCTGGATGCCGTTGGTGCCCTCGTAGATCGCCGTCACCCGCACGTCGCGGTAGTATTGCGCGGCGCCACTCTCCTCGATGTAGCCCATGCCGCCGTAGACCTGCACCCCCGCCTCGGCCGCCTCGCAGCCGACATCGGTGCCGAAGGCCTTGGCAATGGGCGTCAGGAACGCCGCCCGCGCGATCCACTCGGCCTCGCCCGTCGCGCGGCCCATGTCGATCGCCACCGCGCAGGCCAGCGCGATCGAGCGCGCCGCGAGAATGTCCGCCTTCATGCCCGCCAGCATCCGCCGCACGTCGGCATGGCCGACGATGGTGCCATCGGGCGAGCGGCCCTGCCGGCGCTCCATCGCGTAGCCGAGCGCGTGCTGGTAGGCGCCTTCCGCCGCGCCGATCCCCTGACCGCCGACGCCGAGCCGGGCGTTGTTCATCATGGTGAACATGGCGCGCATCCCGTCGCCCTCGTCGCCGATCAGCCAGCCCGTCGCGCCTTCGAAGCTCATCACGCAGGTCGGCGAGCCGTGCAGGCCCATCTTGTGCTCGAGGCTGACCACCTTGAGATCGTTGGCGACGCCCGGCGCGCCGCCCGCGTCGGGAATGTACTTCGGCACGAGGAAGAGGCTGATCCCCTTGGTGCCGGCGGGCGCCTCGGGCAGCCGCGCCAGCACGAGGTGGCAGACGTTGCCGACGAAATCGCAGTCCCCCCACGAGATGAAGATCTTCTGCCCGGTCACCGCGTAGGTGCCGTCGCCGTTCGGCACCGCCTTCGTGGTCAGCGCGCCCACGTCCGAGCCCGCCTGCGGCTCGGTCAGGTTCATCGTGCCCGACCATTCGCCCGAGATGAGCTTCGGCAGGTAAAGCGCCCGGATCTCCTCGCTGGCGTGATGCTCCAGCGCGTCGATCTGGCCCTGCGTCAGCAGCGGGTTGAGATGCAGCGCGAGACAGGCGCCCGACATCATCTCGTTGACCGCCGCCCCCAGCGTGACCGGCAGCCCCATGCCGCCATGCTCGGGCGGGGCCGAGACAGAGATCCAGCCGCCCTCGGCCAGCGCGGCATAGCCCTCGGCAAAGCCCGGCGAGCTGCGCAGCACGCCGTTCTCGAGCACCGCGCCCCGCAGGTCGCCCGCGCGGTTGAGCGGCGCCAGCACCTCGTCGCAGATGCGCCCGGCCTCGCCCAGAACCGCCTGCACCATGTCCGGCGTGGCCTCGGCGTAGCGCGCCGTCGCGGCCACCTCGTCGAAGCCGACCACCTCCTTCAGAAGAAAGGTCAATTCAGCGACGGGCGCGCGATAGGGCATGGCAGGTCCTCCGATCCTGGTTGGCAAGGCGGGTCCCCTCGTTTAGGGAGGATCCCACGATTTCGGTGCGACCCTAAGACCATGGCGCGCCACTGACCAAACGGAACGCAGCGTCACGGATAGCACGATGGCCGACACCTCTACCCTGCGCCTGCCCGCCGACGAGGCCGGCATCGCCCGCGCCGCCGAACTGCTGCGCGAGGGCAGGCTCGTCGCCTTCCCGACCGAGACGGTCTACGGGCTCGGCGCGGATGCCCGCATCGACGCCGCCGTGGCGGGAATCTACGAGGCCAAGGGCCGCCCCAGCTTCAACCCGCTGATCGTGCACGTGCCCAGCATCGAGCACGCCAAGGAGCTGGTGCGCTGGTCCGGCACCGCCGAGAACATCGCCCAGGCCTTCTGGCCCGGCCCGCTGACGCTGGTGCTGCCGATCCGCGAGGATGCGGGCCTCTCCGAGCGGGTGACCGCCGGGCTCGACACGCTCGCCGTGCGCCTGCCCGCCGCGCCGCTGGCGCGCAAGCTGCTGACCGAGTTCGGCGGCCCGCTCGCCGGCCCCTCGGCGAACCGCTCGGGACGCATCAGCCCGACCACCGCCGATCACGTGCTGGCAACGCTCGACGGGCGCATCGCCGCGGTGCTCGACGGCGGGCCCTGCACGGTCGGGATCGAGAGCACGATCCTCGGCCTCTCGGGCCGCCCCACCCTGCTGCGCCCCGGCGGCATCAGCGCCGAGCAGCTCTCAGAGGCACTCGGCCACCCGGTGATGCGGCGGCAGGACGGCGAGGCGATCTCCGCCCCCGGCCAGACCGCCTCGCATTACGCGCCGCGCGCGCGCATGCGCCTCAACGCCGCCGAGTGGCGCGAGGGCGAGGCGCGGCTCGGCTTCGGCGACATGGAATGCGATCTCAACCTCTCGCGCAGCGGCGATCTCACCGAGGCCGCGAGCAACCTCTTCGCGCACCTGCACCGGCTCGATGCCAGCGGCGCCGAGGTGATCGCCGTGGCCCCCATCCCGCATGTCGGCGCGGGCGTCGCGGTCAACGACCGGCTGAGCCGCGCCGCCGCTCCCCGCTGAGGCGGAACGCGCGGCTTTCATCTTTCCACAAATACTCCTGCGCCGCGCGGCCCTGCGCCTCCGGCAGGAGTATTTGGAGAAAGATGAAAGGCACCGTCGGCAGGGAAGTGACCCCTTGCCCGCAGGTTGCCCTCAGGCGCGCCCGCCCTCGCCCGAGAGCGCCAGCGCCGCGATGCCGAGGCTGTCGAGCGCCGCGCCCCACTTGCCGGCGTCGGGCGTGCCGAACACCAGCTCGCGGCTCGCCGGGCAGACCAGCCAGGCGTTCTGCGCCAGCTCCCCCTCGAGCTGCCCCGGCCCCCAGCCGGCGTAGCCGAGCATGGCGATCCAGTCATCCGGCCCGTCGCCGCGCGCGATATGCTCGAGCACGTCGAGCGTGCCGGTCATCGAGAAGCCGTCGTCCACCTGCAGCGTGGTCAGCTCCGAGCGGTAGTCGGCGGAATGCAGCACGAAACCGCGGCCCATCTCGACCGGGCCGCCGAAATGCACCGGCTCCGGGTGCGATCCGGGCGCGGCATCGATTCCCAGCTGCTCGAACAGCCCCTCCAGCGTCACGTCCGCCGAGGGCTTGTTGACGATGAGCCCCATGGCCCCCTCGTCGGAATGGGCGCAGAGGTAGATCACCGCATGTTCGAAACGCTCGTCGCCCATGCCGGGCATGGCGATCAGCACGGAGCCGGTCAGGTCGGTGGCGCCGGAGGCGATCTGGGCGTGGGTCATGAGGACCTTTCTGAAATCTTTCCGTCGAGTGTGACCTTCCGGACCTGAGGGTGCAAGCACACATCAGCCCTCAAACAGACCCCTCTCGCTGCAATGTGACTTGGCAGAAGCGCGGCGAAGCGCCATTTGAAATTCATGATGCGCAATGTCTTCAGAGTCCTGAGCTGTCTTTGCACCCTCGGAATGGTGCCCCTGGCCCCCGCCGCCGCCGGCGCCGATGAGCCGGTCACCGCCGAGCTGCGCCCCGGATGGCGCCTGCCCAACGGCGACCACATGGCCGCGTTGCACCTGCGGCTGGCGCCCGGGTGGAAGACCTACTGGCGCGCGCCGGGCGAGGCGGGCATCCCGCCGGTCTTCGACTGGAGCGGCTCGGACAACGTCGCGCGGGTCACCGCGCTCTGGCCGACGCCGCACGTGTTCCGCCAGTCCGGCGCCCGCTCGGTCGGCTACAAGGGCGAGCTGGTGCTGCCGCTGCGCATCTCGGGCAGCGGCGGGCCGGTCACGCTCGAGGCCAACATGATGATCGGCGTCTGCAGCGACATCTGCGTGCCGCAGACGCTGCACCTCGAGGCGATGCTGCCCGACACCGTCACCGTCGATCCGATGATCGCCGCGGCGCTGGCCGAGGCGCCCTTCACCGCCCGCGAGGCGCGGGTCAGCGCGGTGCGCTGCAGCGTCAGCCCGGCCAAGGGCGGTATCACCCTGCGCACCGAGATCGACATGCCCGCCATCGGCGGCGCGGAGGAGACGGTGGTCGAGGCCGGGCAACCCGAGCTCTGGGCCTCGGAGCCGAAGACCAGCCGCGTCGGCGGCACGCTGGTCAGCGAGACGCGTCTGATGCACATGGAGGGCAAGCCCTTCGCCCTCGACCGCTCGAAGCTGCGCTTCACCGTGCTCGGCGGAGACGCGGCGGTAGACATCCAGGGCTGCGGCTGAGCCGCTTTTCCGGGCAGGACCGCGCCCGCCCGGACCGCCCCGCCTAGGCCCCTGCCCGCGCGCGGCGCAGCGTCATCGCCAGCACCACCAGCCACACCAGCCCCAGCAGCAGCGCCACGCCGCCGGTGAAGAGCACGAAGCCCGCCACCTGCTCGGGCAGCCCGGCCAGCGCGGACAGCTGCAGCGCCTGCGGCAGCGTGCCCTGGACGAAGAGGCTGCCCATGGTCACGCCGAGCCAGCCCAGCACCAGCGCGCCGAGCCCGAGCACCAGCGCCCGCACCCGCCCGTGGCGGTGCCGCGCGCCGCGGCGCGCCGCCGCGATGCGCCGGGTGATGTCGTGCTGCGCCGCCAGCAGCGCCGGGACCACCAGCAGCACGAGGATCATGCCGAAGCCGAGCCCGTAGACCAGCGTGATCACCGTCGGCTTCAGGAACTGTGCGTCCGAGCTGCGCTCGTAGAGCAGCGGCGCAAGGCCGAGCACCGTCGTCGCCGAGGTCAGGAACACCGGGCGCAGCCGGTCCGCCGCGCCGTCGATGATCGCCTGGAAGATGCCCCGGTCGGGGGCGTATTCGTCGATCTGGCTGACCAGCACGATGGAATCGTTGATGATGATCCCGGTCATGCCGAGCAGCCCGACCACGGTGAACATCGACAGCGGCACGTCCCAGAGCGCGTGGCCGTAGACCGCCCCGACAAGGCCGAAGGGGATCACCGCCATCACCACCAGCGGCCGTGTCCAGCTGGCGAAGACCCAGGCCAGCACGAGGTAGATGCCCAGCAGCACCAGCACGAGCCCGGTGCCCGCGTCGGCAAGAAAGTCCTGTTCGTCCTCGGCGAGGCCCGACAGGGTGTACTCGACCTGCCGCTGCGCGGCGATGGCGGGCAGGATCTCGTCCTGCAGCGCCTGCATGATCTCGCCGGCGCGCTCGGCGTCGTCCTCGGAAATGTCACCGGTGACCGAGACCGTGCGCAGCCCGTTCTCGCGCCGCACGGTGGAAAAGCCGCTTGTCCGCTCGACCCGGACGATGTCGGCCAGCTGAACGTAGGCGCCCTCGGGGGTGCGGATCTGCGTGCGCTCGAGGAAATCGGCGGTCTGCTCGCTTTCCGGCAGCTCGACCCGCACCTCGGCGCTGCGCGGCCCGACCGGGAAGGTCGCCGCCTCGATGCCGCCGATGCGGCCGCGCAGCACCCGGCCGAGATCGTCCACCGTCAGCCCCAGCGCCTGCCCCTGCGGGGTCAGCTCGAGCACCAGCTCGTCCTTGTCGTAGGAGAGGTTGTCCTCGACCGCCGAGACCTCGGGGTAGCGCATCACCGCGGTCTTCAGATCCTCGGCCGCGTGTTTCAGCGTCTCGGCATCGGCGCCGTAGAACTGCACGTCGAGCGCGTCGCCGCCGGGACCGGAACGCCAGCCGCGGAAGCTGATCACCTCGACCAGCGGGTGCTGCTCGACCCGCTCCTGCAGGTCGGCGACGAACTGGAAGCTGGAATAGGGGCGGAAGTCGGGCTCGATCAGCTCGATCGAGATGGCGCCCAGCTGGTCGGGGTCCTTGTTCTCGGCCTCGGCCAGCTCGCGCCCGGAGTTGCCGCCGATCTCGGCGATCACGTAGTCGAGCGGATTGCGGCCGTATTTCGCCTCGTACTCGGCGCCCAGTTCCTCGGTGGCGCGCTGCAGCGCGCGCATCTGCTCGAGCGTGTCCTCGCGGCTGGCGCCGGGCGCCATGGCGAAGTTGCCGCTGACCGAGGGCTGCTCGGGCGAGTTGAAGAAGCGCCAGACCACGTCGCCGCGGATGAAGCTCGCCGCCTGCGAGGCCAGAAGCAGCACCGCCCCGGCCAGCACCACGTAGCGCGCCGCGATGACCCCGGCCATGAACGGGCGGAACAGCGTCTCGCGCATCCAGCGGAAGCCGCGGTTCACCATGCGCGAGGGCCAGTCGTACCAGTGCTCCTCGGTCGACTTGGCGATGGCATGGGCCATGTGGTTGGGCAGGATCAGGAAGCATTCGACGAGGCTCGCCAGCAGCACCACGATGACCGTGAAGGGAATGTCCGAGATCATCTCGCCGAAGCGGCCGCTGATGGCGGTGAGGCCGAAGAAGGCGATGACCGTGGTCAGGGTCGAGCTGAACACCGGCAGCGCCATGCGCCGCGCCGCGGTCTCGGCGGCCTCGACCGGGGCGAGCCCGCGCCGGCGGTGGAGGTGGTCGGCGTGCTCGCCCACCACGATCGCATCGTCCACCACGATGCCGAGCGTGATGATCAGCGCGAAGAGCGAGATCATGTTGAGCGTCAGGCCCGAGGCATACATCAGCGCCAGCGCCGCCAGCATCGAGGTCGGAATGCCCGCCGCCACCCAGAGCGCGGTGCGCGCGTTGAGGAAGAGGAACAGCAGCCCCACCACCAGCACCAGCCCCGAGAGGCCGTTGTGCAGCAGCAGGTCGAGCCGGTTGGTGATCGCCTCGGCGCGGGTGCGGATGAGATCGACGGTGGTGCCCTCGGGCAGCACCGACTGGAACTCGCGCGCCACCTTGGCGACCGTATCCTGTATCTTGATCGCGTCGCCCTCGGCCGAGCGGTCGACCCGCACCGAGATCGCCGGGTGGTCGCCGACGTAATAGGCGCGCTCGCGGTCGATGCCCTCCTCGCGCAGCAGCGCCACGTCGCCGATGGTCAGCTTGCTGCCGTCGGGCTCCGAGCGCAGCACGATCGCCGAGATGTCGCGCAGCGCGCGCTTCTCGACCCCGGCGCGGACGCGGGCATTGGCGCCGCTCACGTCGCCGGCGGGGGCGGCATCCACCTCGGCCGAGATCGCATCGGCGATCTGCTGCATGGTGACGTCGTAGCCCAGCAGGTTCGCCGTCGGCACCTCGACCACGATCTGCGGCGCGGCGACGCCGCGGATGGTGGTGCGCGTCACGCCCTCGGCGAAGAGCCGCACCACGAACTCGTCGGCGAAGCGGCCAAGCTGGTCGACGCCCACGGGCCCGGTGATCACCACGTCGGTCACCCGGTCGCGCCAGCCGCCCGCGGTCACCTGCGGATCGTCCGCCTGCTCGGGCAGGTTGTCGACCGAATCCACCGCCGTCTGCACGTCGTCGAGTGCCTTGGCCATGTTGTAGTTCGGCTCGAACTCGAGCTCGATCCGCGCCGATCCCTCTCGCGAGAGGCTCTCGGTCGCCACCACGCCCTCGACCGCCAGCAGCACCGGCTCGAGCAGCTGCACGATGGCGTTGTCGATATCCTGCGCCCCGGCGCCCTCCCATTTGACGCTGACGTCGATCTCGTCCTCGATCACGTCGGGGAAATACTGCGCGCGCATGTTCGGCACGGCCAGCAGCCCCGCGCCGACGAGGATCACCAGCAGCAGGTTGGCCACGGTCCGGTGGCGGGTGAAATAGCTCAGGATACCGCTTGCCTGTCCCGCGATCGGGCCGGGGATGTGCCGCATCGGCTCAGCCCCCCATCCGCGCTTCGAGCCGCTCGATCACCTGCGCGGGCACCATCGGCTCCGAGAGCTGCGCCAGCAGGCGCTGCTTGGCCTCGGCGGGCATGCGGTCGTTGCCCTCGATGAAGGCGACGAGCCGCGCCCGGCGCTCCTCGGTCAGCTCGAGCATGGTGGCCTCGGCCTGCATGTCGGGGCCGGTCGGACCGCTCGCGGTCTCGGTATTGAGCGGGCGCACCTTGATGCCGGCGCCCAGCAGCGGCGTGCGCTCGGCCACCACCAGCCGCCCGTCGAGCGCGCTGGCGTGGAGGATCACGTCGTCCCCCTGCCGGCGCAGCAGGTCGACCTGCACCGCCTCGAGCCGCTCCTCGTCGCCCAGCACCAGCACGTCGCCCGCCGGACCGACCGCCGTGGCGGGCAGCAGCGCGACCTGCTCGAGCTCGGGCTCGGCGATCTTCACCGTGACGAAATCGCCGGGCTTGAAGCCGCGCGGCGCGTCGAGCGCGGCAAAGAGCAGCCGCCCGGTCTGGCCCTCGCCCACCGCCGCGCCCTCGCGCGTCAGCGTGCCCGGGCTGCTCACCGAGGCGCCGTAGAAATCGAGCGTCACCGTCACCGGCAGCTCGCGCGGGCGGTCCGAGGCGTTCAGGAGTTGCAGGTACTGCTGGGTCGAGACGCGGAAGGCCACCTCGAGCGCCGCCGGGTCCACCAGCGTCGCCAGCATCTCGTTCGCCGAGACCCGCCGCCCGCCGACCACCGAGACATCCTCGAGCTGGGCATCGAACTCGGCGCGGATCTCGGTCTCGCCGAGCCGCCGCTGCGCCTCGTCGAGCGCGATGTGCGCCCGGGTGAGCGAGGTCGTGCTCTGGTCGACGCGCGCCTCGGCCTGCGCCAGCGCCTGCCTGCGGGTCACCACCGCCTGCCGCGCCGACGAGGCGGAGAGCTCGGCTTCCTCCACCAGCGCCGAGGTGCCGACGCCGCGGGTCTGCAGGTCGGCCTGCCGCTGGTAGGCGCGCTGGCGCAGCGCGGCCTGTTCCTCGGCCGCGGCCAGCGCGTCCTTCTCGAGCTCGACCGCGCGGATCGCCTCGCGGCGCTCGGCCTCGGCATCCTTGAGCGCGCTCTGCGCACGCTCCACCTCGGCCATCATGTCCGCCGGGTCGATGCGCGCCAGCAGCGTGCCCGCCGCGACCCGCCCGCCCTCGACGAACTCGGGCGCGAGATCGATCAGCGTGCCGCCCACGGCGCTGCGCAGCTCGAGCGTCCGGCGGCTCTGGATCTCGCCGAAGGCGGTCATCTCGGGGGCGACGGTTTCCAGCCGCACCGGCGTCACGTTCACGGCGAAGACCCTCTCGCGCGCCTGCGGCAGGTGCGGCGTGTCGGCCAGGTAGGCCTGCACCGCGCCCTGCACCAGCAGCCCGGCCCAGGCCAGCAGCCCCAGCGTCAGCGAAAGGAGAAAGAGCCCGACGAGGCTCCGCCGAAGAAACCGCATGTGATCGTCCCGCGAAATGGAGGGGCCGCGCCCCCCTGTCTGGCTGCATTCAGCTTACGCCCGGGGCCGGGTGCAATCCAAGCCGTCACCAAGATACGCGGGAGTGTATCATTTCCGTCGCTTGTGTTCCTCGAGACGTGGAAAAATCTCGACGAAGTTGCAGGGCATGTGCCGATAGTCGAGCTGCCAGCGCAGGATCTCGTCCCAGGCGTCCTTGCAGGCCCCCGTGCTGCCGGGCAGCGCAAACAGGTAGGTGCCCCCCGCAACCCCGCCCGTGGCCCGCGACTGGACCGCAGAAGTGCCTATTTTCTGCATGGAAATCATGGTGAAGACCGTGCCGAAGGCCTCGATCTCCTTCTCGTAGACATCCCTGTGCGCCTCGACCGTCACGTCGCGCCCGGTGAGCCCGGTGCCGCCGGTCGAGAGGATCACGTCGACCTGCGCATCGGCGATCCAGGCCCGCAGCTGGCCGGAAATGGCCGCGCGGTCGTCCTTCACGATTGCGCGATCCGCCAGCAGGTGCCCGGCATCGGTCAGCCGCTGCACCAGCGCGTCGCCCGAGCGGTCCTCGGCAAGGCCGCGGGTGTCGCTCACGGTCAGCACCGCGATGCGGACGGGGATGAACTCTCGGGTTTCGTCGATGCGGCTCATGCGGGCTCCATCAGGGCTCGGGTGTTTCGGGCGTCCAAGGCAGCTTTAGCGTCAGGGACAGGGCTGCGCCACCGGCAGTCGCGGCACGGCGAAGATATGCGCGAATCGGCGGGCGGCGGCGTCGGTGGCCAGGCTGCGGGCAAAGCGCACCCAGTCGGCCTCGGTCTCGGGCTGCGGGCAGGTGCCGCCCTGCGCCAGCCGCGCCTTGGCCAGCTCCGCCGCCAGCGCGTCCTCGCGCTCCTCGTCGGACAGCGGCGGATAGGTGTTCTCGGCGGCAAAGCGGGCGGCGCGGCGCAAGAGGCTCGCCAGCCGGTCGCGCTCGGCGATGGTCAGCAGGTCGGGGCAGAGCTGCACGGCGGCGGTGATCTCGACCAGCCGCTCCAGCGCGCAGCCGGCGGGGCCGTGGCCGCTCTGGTCCTCGGCCCGCACCCCCGCGCCGTCGCGGCGGGTGAGGATCACCGGACCCGGCAGTTCCAGCACCTCGAACCCCGGCGAGGGCTCCTCGACCGCGCCCGCGTTGTCGTCGAACAGCGCCGTGTAATCGGGCGCGAAGCCGTCGGCCCGCGCCTCGCCGGCAAGCGCGGCGCAGAGCAGCAGCCAGAGCGCGGCCCCGGCACATCCGCGCCCGGCCCGCGCCGCTCTCACCCCAGCGCCTTCAGCCTGGCCTGCAGCTCGAGCAGGTCGGCCCAGGCCTGGCGCTTCGCGGCGGGCTGGCGCAGCAGGTAGGCGGGGTGGAACATCGGCAGCACCGGGCGGCCCTCGGCCTCGGCCCAGTTGCCACGCAATTTCGTGATGCCGCGCCGGCCGAGCAGCGCGTCGCAGGAGATGTTGCCCATGACCACCAGCAGGTCGGGATCGGCCAGCGCGATGTGCCGCGACAGGAACGGCTTCATCATGGCGATCTCGTCCGGCTGCGGCTCGCGGTTCTGCGGCGGCCGCCAGGGCAGCACGTTGGTGATGTAGACCGAACTGGCGCGGTCGAGCCCGATCGCCGCCAGCATCCGGTCGAGCAGCTGCCCGGCGGGCCCGACGAAGGGCTTGCCCTGCAGGTCCTCCTCGCGGCCCGGCGCCTCGCCGACGATCATCACCCTTGCGCCCGGCACCCCGTCGCCGAAGACGAGATTGCGCGCGCCGCGCTTCAGCTCGCAGAAGTCAAAGGCCTCCATGGCCGCGCGCAGCGCCTCGAGGCTGCCCGCCCCGCGCGCCATCTCGCGCGCCACCAGCACGGGATCCGGCCCCGCCGGCTCGGCCATCGGGGCCGGGGTGGCGCCGCGCTCGGGGCGCGGCTCCACGGGCCGCGCCCGCGCCGCCTGCTCCGCCGCTTCCAGCGCAAAGCGGTCGACCGGCGCCTCGCCGATCGCCTCGTCGGCGCCCAGCTCAAGCTGCCAGTCCAGCGCCGCGCGCGCCCAGTGCCAGTCGATCCCCGAATCCATGAGCCGACACTATCCGAGCGCGGCGGCGGAGCAAATCGCCTCTGGCTTCATCTTTCCCAAAATACTCACGGTGCGACCTCCGGCCATCGCGGCGCCGGTGAGTATTTGCGGAAAGATGAAAGGTAGCGGGCCGGACAGGGTCAGGAGCGCGGCTTGCGGCGAGCCCGGATCAGCGTGTTGTGGCTGATGATCTCGTAACCGAGCCGCTCGACCAGTTCGCGCCGCAGCTGCTCGATCTCCGGGCTCTCGATCTCGATGACCTCGCCGGTGTCGACGTCGACGAGGTGGTCATGGTCCGAGGCCGGGGTCACCTCGAAGCGCGCCGGCTCGTCCTCGAAGCTGAGCTTGCGGATCAGCCCCGCCTCCTCCAGCGCCGCGAGGGTCCGGTAGACCGTGGCGAAGGAGACCGAGCCGTCGATCGCCTTGGTCCGGGCAAAGAGCTCGTCGGCGTTGGGATGGTCGATGGAGTCCATCAGCACGGACATCACGATCATGCGCTGCTGCGTCACGCGCAGCCCCGCATCGCGCAAGGCCTGGGCAAAATCCGTCGAAACCGCGGTCATGGGCAACTCCTGTTCAGGTCAGTTTGATAGCCCCGGACCCGGAACGTGGCAACCGCGCCGCGGCGGGAAGCGCGGTCGCGTGGCGCGGGACCGCACATAAATGCGAACGAGTCGCATCTAGCTTGACTCATGCGAATGCCTCGCATTTACATTTCGGGGACTCGTCCGCGCATTTTCCCCGCGCCCTGACCTGAGGAGGACCCAGATGCCCGCCTGCCCCCGGCCCGTCACCGCGCTTGCCGCGCTTGGCCTGCTGATCGCCCTGCCCGCCGCCGCCGAGGCCAAGATGAAGGTGGTGACCACCTTCACCGTGCTCGCCGACATGGCCGCGCAGGTCGCGGGCGACGCCGCCGAGGTGGTCTCGGTCACCAAGCCGGGCGCCGAGATCCACGGCTACGAGCCCACCCCGCGCGACATCGTGCGGGCGCAGGGGGCGGATCTCATCCTGTGGAACGGGCTGAACCTCGAGCGCTGGTTCGAGCAGTTCCTGTCGAACCTTCAGGGCGTGCCCTCGGTGACCCTCTCGGAGGGGATCGACACCATCCCGATCTCGGCCGGCAGCTACGAGGGCAAGCCCAACCCGCATGCCTGGATGGGGCTCGGCAACGCCGGGATCTACATTGACAACATCGCCGCCGCCTTCGCCGAGCACGACCCCGCCAACGCCGCGACCTATGCCGCCAACGCCGCGGCCTACAAGGAAGAGTTGAAGAGCGCGCTCGAGCCGCTGCGCGCCCGCATCGCCGCCATCCCCGAGGAGCAGCGCTGGCTGGTCACCTGCGAGGGGGCGTTCAGCTACCTCGCCCGCGATTTCGGCATGAAGGAGCTCTACCTCTGGCCGATGAACGCCGACCAGATGGGCACGCCGCAGCAGGTCCGCGCGGTGATCGACGGGGTGAAGCAGAACCACATCCCCGTGGTCTTCTGCGAGAGCACCGTCTCCACCCGCCCCGCCGAGCAGGTGGCGCGCGAGACCGGCGCCTCCTATGGCGGCGTGCTCTACGTCGACAGCCTGTCGGAGCCGGACGGGCCGGTGCCGAGCTACCTCGACCTGCTCACCGTCACCTCGCGCACCATTGCCGAGGGGCTCGAGGCGGGGCTGGAAAAGCAGGAAGCCGCGCAATGAGCCGGCAGGAGGGCGCGATGAGGGACACGGGAACGGGCACCGCGATGGACGGCATCCGCGTCGCCGACGTCACCGTCACCTACCGCAACGGCCACACCGCGCTGCGCCGCGCCAGCTTCGAGATCCCGCGCGGCACGATCACCGCGCTCGTGGGGGTCAACGGCGCGGGCAAGTCGACGCTGTTCAAGGCGATCATGGGTTTCGTGCCGGTGGCGCAGGGCGAGATCACCCTCCTCAGCCTTTCGGTGAAGGAGGCGCTGAGGCGCAACCTCGTCGCCTACGTGCCGCAATCCGAGGAAGTCGACTGGACCTTCCCGGTGCTGGTCGAGGACGTGGTGATGATGGGCCGCTACGGCCACATGGGCTTCCTGCGCCGCCCGTCCAGGGCCGACCACGCGGCGGTCGCGGCGGCGCTCGCCCGCGTCGGCATGACCGAGTTCCGCCTGCGCCAGATCGGCGAGCTTTCCGGCGGGCAGAAGAAGCGCGTCTTCCTCGCCCGTGCGCTGGCGCAGGAGGGGCAGGTGATCCTGCTCGACGAGCCCTTCACCGGCGTCGACGTGAAGACCGAGGAGCAGATCATCGCGCTCCTGCGCGAACTCAAGGACGAGGGCCGGGTCATGCTGGTCTCGACCCACAACCTCGGCACGGTGCCCGAGTTCTGCGACCGCACCGTGCTGGTCAAGGGCACGGTGCTGGCCTACGGGCCGACCGAGACCACCTTCACCCGCGCCGCGCTGGAGGAAGCCTTCGGCGGCGTGCTGCGGCACTTCACCATCGAGGGCGCCGACCTGCACGACGACGCCGACCCGCGCCGCGTGTCGATCCTCACCGACGACGAGCGCCCGCTGGTGCGCTACGGCGGCGAGATGCGCCGGGCCCGGCGGGACGCAGATGGGCGGGAGGAGAAGGAATGAGCCTCTACGAGCCTTTCACCTACGGCTACATGACCAACGCCATGTGGGTCTCGGCCCTCGTCGGTGCGGTCTGCGCCTTCCTGTCGAGCTACCTCATGCTCAAGGGCTGGTCGCTGATCGGCGACGCGCTCTCGCACTCGGTGGTGCCGGGCGTCGCAGGGGCCTACATGCTCGGCCTGCCCTTCGCGCTCGGCGCCTTCATCTCGGGCGGGCTGGCGGCGGCGGCGATGCTGCTGCTCTCGGACCGCTCGGGGCTGAAGAGCGACGTCATCATCGGGCTCATCTTCACCTCCTTCTTCGGGCTCGGGCTCTTCATGGCCTCGGTGAACCCGATGGCGATCTCGATCCAGACCATCACCATGGGCAATATCCTCGCCATCACCCCCGCCGACACTCTGCAACTCGCCATCATCGGGGTCGTGTCGCTGGCGGTGCTGCTGGCCAAGTGGAAGGACCTGATGGTGGTCTTCTTCGACGAGGGCCACGCGCGCTCGATCGGGCTGCGACCGGGGCTGCTGAAGGCGCTCTTCTTCACCCTCCTTTCGGCCTGCGTCGTGGCGGCAATGCAGACCGTAGGCGCCTTCCTGGTGATCGCCATGGTGGTCACCCCCGGCGCGACCGCCTACCTGCTCTGCGACCGCTTCCCGCGGCTCATCCTGACCTCGGTGGCGATCGGCACGGTGACCAGCTTCGCGGGCGCCTATCTCAGCTATTTCCTCGACGGCGCGACCGGCGGGATCATCGTGATGCTGCAGACGGCGATCTTCCTGCTGGCCTTCACCTTCGCCCCCAAGCACGGCCGCCTCGCCGCCCGCCGCAGGGCCAAGGCCGCGCTGGAGGAGGTCGCATGACCGAGACCCTGCTCGCCCCGTTCCAGTTCGCCTTCATGCAGAACGCCTTTGCGATCTGCGCCATCGTCGCCATCCCCACGGCGCTGCTGTCGTGCTTCCTCGTGCTGAAGGGCTGGGCGCTGATGGGCGACGCGATCAGCCACGCGATCCTGCCGGGCGTGGTGCTGGCCTATATCCTGAACCTGCCGCTGATCCTCGGGGCCTTCGCCGCGGGCATGGTCACCGCGCTCGCCACCGGCTTCCTCGCCGGCAACAGCCGGGTGAAGCAGGACACGGTGATGGGCGTCGTGTTCTCGGGCATGTTCGCGCTGGGGATCGTGCTCTACACGCAGGTCCACACCAACGTGCACCTCGACCACATCCTCTTCGGCAACATGCTGGGCGTCGGTTCCGAGGACCTCTGGACCGCCGGGCTGATCTCGCTCTTCGTCGCGGGGGCGCTGCTGCTGAAATGGAAGGACCTGCTGCTGCACGCCTTCGACCCGGCACAGGCGCGGGCGAGCGGGCTGCGCGTGGGCCTGCTGCACTACGGGCTGCTGACGCTGATCTCGCTGACCATCGTGGCGACGCTGACCGCCACCGGGCTGATCCTCGCCGTGGGGCTGCTGATCGCGCCGGGGGCCATCGGCTTCCTGACCGCGCGCAGCTTCGGCAGGATGATGGCGGCGGCCTGCATCGCCTGCCTGACGGCGATGCTGGCGGGGACCTACCTCAGCTTCTTCCTCGACAGCGCCCCTGCCCCGACGATCATCCTCATCCTGACGGCGATCTTCCTCGCCGCGCTGGTCCGGCGCGGGATCCTCACGCGCCGGGCCTCGGCTCAACTCTGATCAGGCCGCCGGGAAGGCGATCTGCACCTTCATGGCGCGGGACTTGTCGGCGGCCAGCTCGAAGGCTTCCTGCGCCTGCGCCACCGGCAGCACGCCGGTCAGCAGCGGCTTCACGTCGAGCCGCCCGCTGTCGATCAGCCGCGCCGCCGTGGCGAACTCGGGATCGAAGCGGAAGCTGCCCATGAGCCGCAGCTCCTTGGCGACGATCACCGTCATCGGCAGCGGCGTCTCGGGGCCGAGCCCCACCGTCACCATCACCCCGCGCGGGCGCAGGATCGAGCATCCCGCGACCACCGCCGCCGGGGCGCCCGAGCATTCGAAGAGCACGTCGACCTGCCCCTTGCCCGCCTGCAGCGGCTCGAGCGCGCCCTCCTGCGTCGCAAGGTTGAGCGTCCGGTCCGCACCCATGGTCGTCGCCACCTCCAGCGCCGCGGCGGAGATGTCGGTCGCGACGATCTCCTCGGCCCCGGCCAGCTTCGCCGCGGCGATGGTGAGGCACCCGATCGGGCCGCAGCCCGAGACCGCGACCCGCTTGCCGATCAGGCTGCCCGCCTGCGCCACCGCGTGCAGGCAGACCGCCAGCGGCTCGGACATGGCGGTGAGCGCAAGGTCGGCCTTGTGCGAGAGCCGCACCGCCTGCCGCGCCGGCAGGGTCAGCTGCGCGCGGAAGAAGCCCTGCTCGTGCGGGAAGCGCATGGCCGAGCCGGCAAAGCGCATGTCGAGGCAGTGGTTCGCCATGCCGCGCAGGCAGTACTCGCAGTCGCTGCAGGGGCGCGAGGGGTTGATCGCGACGCGGTCGCCCTCCGAGAGGCCACTGACCCCGGCGCCGAGGTCGGTGATGATCCCCGAGACCTCGTGGCCGAGCGCCATGGGCTCGCGGATGCGGATCGTGCCGAAGCCGCCGTGCAGGTAGTAGTGCAGGTCCGAGCCGCAGATGCCGCCATGGCTGACCGCGATGCGCACCTCGCCCGGACCGGGCGCGGGCGCGGCCTTGATCGTGTCGAGCCGCAGGTCCTTCGGGGCGTGGATGACGACGGCCTCCATCAGGCGCGTCCTGGGGGCATCGGGGTCGCGGATCGGGTCATGGGGTGTCTCCTCTGCGGCGCGACGGGCGCCTGTCATGGGCCGTAGCTAGACAGGCGCCGGGGCGGGATTCAAGGCCAAAGGCGGCTCAGCCGACCGGGGTGACCACCGCCTTGATCAGCGCGTCGCGATCCTTGGCCAAGAGCGGGAAGCGGTCGGGAAGATCGGCCAGCGCGATGCGCTCCGAGAGCAGCGCATCCGTGTCGATCTCGCCCGCCGCGATCGCCGCCATGACCCGCTCGAAATCCGCCTTCAGCGCATTGCGCGAGCCGATGATCCGCGTCTCGCGCTTGTGGAACTCGGCGTCCTCGAAGGTGATCGCGTCCTTGACCACGCTGACCAGCACGTAGGACGAGCCATGCGCCAGCAACGGGAAGCCTGCCTCGATTGCCTTGGCGTTGCCGGTGGCGTCGAAGATGAGGTCGAACCCGTCCGCAAGCTCGCCCTTCAGAATGGGCTCGCCCGCGATGTGCAGCAGCTCGAAACCGAAGAGCCGCTGCGCCTGCTCGAGCCGCGCGCGGCTGAGGTCCATCAGGTGCACCTCGGCGCCTTCCAGCCGGGCGAAAAGCGCCGTGCCGAGCCCGATCGGCCCTGCCCCGGTGACCAGCACCCGGTCGCCCTTCGAGATGCCCGAGCGGCTGACCGCATGGGCGCCGATGGCGAGGAACTCGACCATGGCCGCCTGCTCGGGGCGCAGCGCCCCGGCGGAATAGAGGTTGCCCGCAGGCACGGCGATGCGCGCGCAGAGCCCGCCGTCGCGGTGCACGCCCAGCACCTCGATCGCCATGCAGCAGTTGGGCTTGCCGCGCCGGCACGCCCGGCAGGTGCCGCAGGAGAGGTAGGGGTTGATCACCACCAGATCGCCCGCGCTCCAGCCCGCCGCGTCCTCGGCGACGAAGCCCGACAGCTCGTGGCCGATCACGCGCGGGTAATTCAGGTAGGGGTGCTTGCCCTCGAGGATGTGGTAGTCGGTGCCGCAAAGCCCCACGGCCGCGATGTCCACCAGCACCCAGCCCTCGGGGGCGCTGACGGGTTTCGGCCGCGCCTCGAGCGCGAATTTTCCGGGCTCCACGCAGGTGCCGCAGAGCATGGTCTCGGTATGGCTGTTCATTCCGCCGCCTCCAGGTTGCGCGGGCGCCAGTCGGTCGGCAGCTCGCCCTTGATGATGAGGCTCAGGATATCATCCTTGCTCACCTCGTCGATGGCATGGGCGCCCACCAGCTTGCCCTTGTTCATCACCACCACCCGGTCGCAAAGCTCAAAGACGTCGTGCATGTCGTGGCTGACGAGGAAGATGCCGATGCCCTGCGCGCGCAGCTTGCGGATGAGATCGGCCACCATCGCCGTTTCCGAAGGCCCGAGCGCCGCGGTGGGCTCGTCCATGATCAGGATCTTCACGTCGAAATAGATCGCCCGCGCGATGGCGATGACCTGCCGCTGCCCGCCCGAAAGGCTTGACACCGGGTCCTTGAGGTTGGTGAAATTGGGGTTCAGCGTCGCCAGCACCTTGCGCGCCTCGGCCAGCATGCGCCTGTCGTCGAGGTTGCCGAAGCGGGTCTTCAGCTCGCGGCCGAGGAAGAGGTTGGCCGGGGCGTCGAGGTGATCGGCCAGCGCCAGCGTCTGGTAGATGGTCTCGACCCCATGCGCCCGCGCGTCTTGCGGCGAACCCATCTCGACCACGTCGCCGCCGATGCGGATCTCGCCGCGGCTCGGCGCCATGGCGCCCGAGAGGATGCGCATCAGGCAGGACTTGCCCGCGCCGTTGTGGCCGAGCACGCCCACCACCTCGCCGGGCATCAGTTCGAGCGAGACGCCGTTCACGGCCACCACGCCGCCGAAATGCTTCTCGATGCCCCTCATCTCGACGAGCGGCGTCTGCCCGCCCGGGGCAAGCTGCGTCTGGCTCATGCTGCGCCTTCCTTCCGTGGCCTTGCGTGGAATGGCCGGGGCCGCGCGGGCCCCGGCCCTGTCGATCAGTAAAGGACGTTCTGTGCCTCGGGGGCGTCGATGTTGTCCTTGGTCACCAGCACCACGCCGGTGTCGATGAAGCTCTCGACGGTCTTGCCCGCCAGCACGTCCATCACCGCCTTGACGCCCAGCTCGCCCATCTGGAACGAGCCCTGCACCGCGATCGCGTCGAGCGTGCCCGAGCGCACGAACTCCTGCAGGTCGGCGTTGCCGTCAAAGCCGAAGGCCGCGATCTGCCCGGCCTTGCCCGCCTGCTCGATGGCCCGGCCCATGCCCACGGCGGTCGGCTCGTTGGCGCCGAAGATGCCGACGAGGTCGGGGTTCGCCGCCAGCACGTCGGTGGTCTGGTTCAGCGCGTTGGCCATCTGCGACTGCGAGTAGTAGGGGCCGACGATCTCGAGCGAGGAATTGGCCTTGAGGTAGTCGCTGAAGCAGCCGACCCGGCCGATCTCGGAGCCCACGCCCGCGACGTAGGACATGACCGCGACCTTGCCCTCCTTGCCGACCTTGTCGATCATCGCGCTGGCGACCAGCTCGCCCGCGGCGCAGTTGTCGGTCGACAGGAACGCCTGGTAGGTGCCCTTGGCGCCGTCGGCGAGCGCAGAGTCGATGATCACCACCGGGATCGCCGCCTCGAAGGCGCGCTTCACCGCCGGGGCCAGCGCCTCGGGGTCCGAGGGCGCCAGGACGATGCCCGCGACGCCGCGGTTGATCGCGTTCTCGACGAGGTTCACCTGGTCGGCGATGGCGCTTTCGGTGGCCGGGCCGTCGAAGGACATCGAATGCTCGGACTGGCCCTCCATCGCCGCGCTCGCGCCGAGGTTCACGTTCTGCCAGAAATTCGAGCTGGTGGTCTTCACGATCACCGCGATCTCGCCCGCCTGGGCGGCACCCGCCGCGGTCAGCGCCAGCGCGCTTGCCGCCATGAGCATGGTCAGTCTTCCGGTCATCCTGTCTTTCCTCCCTAGATGACAGTCTTCAATGGAATTCGTGCCTTGGTGGATGTCGTTGATCTGCGCCCCGCCTCAGCGGCGGTTGCGCAGCTGGTCGATGTAGACCGCGCCGATCACGACGAAACCGATGACGATCTGCTGGATGAACGAGGACACGCCGCCCATGTTCAGCCCGTTGCGCAGCACGCCGATGATGAAGGCGCCGATCATCGTGCCCGAGATGCCGCCGACGCCGCCCATCAGCGAGGCGCCCCCGATCACCGCCGCGGCGATGGCGTCGAGCTCGTACATCACGCCCTCGCTCGGCTGGGCGGTGATGAGCCGCGACATGAGCACGTTGCCCGCCACCCCCGCCAGCGCGCCCGAGAGCGTGTAGGCGATGAGCTTGGTGCGGTCGACGAGCACGCCCGAGAGCCGCGCCGCTTCCTCGTTCGAGCCGGTGGCGTAGATGTGCCGCCCGATCGCGCGCCGGCGCAGCATGTAGGAGGCCGCGATGGCCACGACGACCAGCAGGATCGCCGGATAGGGAATGCCGGGGAAGATCACCTTGGGAAAGCCGTTCGGCTGCATCTCGACCACGCGGAAGAGCGCGCCGTTGCCGAGCACCCCGAAGGCCTCGCCCAGCTGCGAGATCGGCGCCGCGCCGGTCAGCTGCAGCGCCGCGCCGCGGGCGATCAGCATCATGCCGAGCGTCGCCACGAAGGGGGTGATCTTCATCCGGGTGACGACGAAACCGTTGAAGAGCCCGCAGGCCGCGCCCATGCAGACGCCGAGCATCATCGCGGGCACCACGGGCACCCCCGCCTTGACCATCATGCCGGTGACCGTGCCCGAGAGCGCCAGCACCGAGCCCACCGAGAGGTCGATGCCGCCGGTGATGATCACCATGGTCATGCCGATGCCCAGAAGCCCGATGACCGAGGTCTGCAGGAGGATCGTCAGCGTGTTGTTGACCGACAGGAAGGCCGGGCTCGCGAAGGCGAAGACGATGACGAGGATCGCCAGCGTCAGCAGCGCCGAGATGCGGTGAAAGGCGGCGGCCGAATGCGGCAGCATGCGGGTCCAGGCGCCTTGCGACGGCTGCGAGATATTGGCCATGGGTCCTCCCGGGGTCCTCGGTCTGTGCCGGAACGCGGTCTCCCGTCCACGCGGCACAAAATTATTAAAAACAGGGTGTCGCGATGCTTGACCCGGGTCAAGTGTTTTTAATAATTTAATTCAACGGTAAAATACCAAGCGGGGGATGACGGGGATGACAACTGCGATCGCATATCGGAACGACGCCCTCGGGCCGGCGACCTTCAGGCGGGGGAGCTGAGCCATGGCCCGCAGCGACGCCCGCTTCCGCGAGACCTACAACGCCCTGCTCGACCTCTGCGCCGAGCTTGCCCCCGAGGATCCCCTGCCCTCCGAGAACGCGCTCGGCGACCGGCTCGGGGTCAGCCGCACCGTGGTGCGCGCCTGCCTGCAGCGCGCCTCAGAGGACGGGCTGATCCGCTGGGACGGGCGCGTCAAGACGCTCCTGCGCGCGCCGCTGCCGGACGACCGCATGCTGCTCGGCAACCGCACCGAGGATCCCGAGACGCTGGAGAAGCGCTTCCTCGAATGGATCCTGCGCTTCGACGTCCCCGCGGGGACACCGCTCAACGTCGCCGCGCTCTCGCGCGAATTCGGGGTGACGCCGCAGATGCTGCAGGAGTTCCTTGCCGGGCTCAGCCGCTTCGGCCTCGTCGAGCGGCGCAAGAAGGGCGGCTGGCTGCTGCTCGGCTTCACCGCGGCTTTCGCGGTCGAGCTTTCCGAGTTCCGCAGCCTGCTCGAGATCAACGCCGTGCAGCAGCTGGTCACCCTGCCCGGCAGCCACCCGATCTGGCCGAAGCTGGACGCGCTGCGCGCCGATCACCTCGCCCTGCTCGACCGGATCGAGACCGACTTCCACGCCTTCTCGCCGCTCGACGAACGCTTCCACGCAACGATCAACTCGGTGGTGCAGAACCGCTTCGTGGCCGAGTTCCAGAAGGTGATCGCGCTGATCTTCCACTACCATTACATGTGGGACAAGACCTTGGAACGGCACCGCAATCAGGCCGCGATCGGCGAGCACCTCGCGCTGCTCGACGCGCTCTTGCTGCGCGACGCGGCTGCCTCGGAGCAGGCGGCGCGGCGCCATCTTCTCACCTCGAAGACAACGCTGCTTTCCTCGCTCCGCGACCACCGCCTCGGCTGAGGGTCAGGCGAACATCGCCTCCGTCCCCGCGGGGACGCCGCCTTCGATGGCGTCGAGGTTGCGCCGCAGGCTCGAGGCCTTTGCGGTGCCGAGCAGCACCGAGGCGGTGGCCGGATGGCGCAGCGCGAAATGCAGCGCGGCGGTGGCGAGCGGGATGCCGTGGCTCTCGGCCTCGGCCTGCAGTTCGGCGACGCGGTCCAGCACCTCCTTCGGCGCGGGGCCGTAGTCGTAGGTCGCGCCCTCGACCGGGCCGGTCGCGAGGATCCCCGAGTTGAACACCCCGCCGAGCACGAGGCTCGTGCCCGCCTCGCGGCAACGCGGCACCAGCTCTTCCTCGGCCGAGCGGTCGAGCAGGGTCAGCCGTCCGGCCAGCAGGATCACGTCGATCGGGCCGTGGTCCATCACGTCGAGACAGACCTGGCACTCGTTCACGCCAAGCCCGAAGGCACCGATCTTCCCGGCCTCCTTGAGCTTGACCAGTTCCTCGTAACCGCTGCCGAAGAAGGCCTCCATGTGCCCCGCGTTGACCGCCTCGCCATGGGTATAGGCGCCGATGTCATGCACGTAGGCGATGTCGAGCCGGGTCACGCCGAGCCGCCCGCAGGCCTGCTCGAAGCTCTCGCGGATGCCGTCGCCGGAATAGTCGTAGGTCATCAGGTTGGGCAGCGGCTCGATGTAGCTGTCGGCCTCGGCGATGGGCTCGGGCGCGGGCGAGAGCACCCTGCCGAGCTTGGACGACAGCGCGTAGCTGTCGCGGTCCCGGCCCTGCAGGAAGCGCCCGAGCCGGGTCTCGGACAGGCCGCGGCCATAGTGCGGCGCGGTGTCGAAATAGCGGATCCCGGCGTCCCAGGCGGTCTGGAGCACGGCCTCGGCCTCACCGTCGCTCACCTTGCGGTAGAGGTTGCCGATGCTGGCGCAGCCGAAGGAGACTTCGGTCACCTCGACGCCCGTGTTGCCGATCTGTCTGGTCTTCATGCGGTTTGCTCCCTGCGTGCCAGCGCGGCCTCGAGCCGCGGTTTTGCCGTGCGGTCGCCCTGCGCGCGCGCCCATGCAAGGTAGGCGGCGACGCGGCGGTCAAGTTTCTCGGAATGGTTCTGCGCAATGTCGGCGAGCGCGTGGTCGAGGAACGGGTTGGCGAAGCGGTCGAGCGTCTCGGCCACGTAGGCCGAGGCCGCCACCCCCTCGCCCGCCGCGGCGAAGCCGGGCAGCACCTCCTCGCGGTAGAGCGCCTCGAGCGCGGCGCGGCGGGCCGGATCGGCCAGCACCTCGCGCACCAGCGCGGGGCCGGTCCGGCCCTCGTCCAGCCAGCGCGACACCATCCAGGTGTGGCCGAGGTTGAGGATGAAGAGCTTCAGCCGCTCCACCCTGCCAAGGTCGGTGACCACCTGCACATCCGGGTGGGCGCAGGGCAGGATCAGCCCCGGACGGTCCTCGATGGCCCAGAGCGCATAGGGCTCGGCCACGGCCCCGGCGGGCTCCAGCGGCTCCGAGACGATGCGGTCGACCAGCGAATTGACCCAGAGCACGTCGGTGCTGAGCCAGTCGCGGAACTCCCCCGGCAGCGCGGCGGAGGCGGCGAGGACGAGCTCGCGCAGCACGTCGCCGTTGTTCTGCACGAGTTCGGTCGGCATCACCTGGATGCGCGCGCCGCCCGCCTCGTACCGGGCGAAGAGCAGCCGCGCGAGCTTGCCGGGGTAGGACATCTGCTGCTGCGGAAGGGTCTCGGTGCTGGCGTCGGCGGGCTGCGCGCGGAAACCGGCGTCGGCGGTGTTCGACAGGATGATGCGCAGATCGCCCTTCACCAGTTCCAGCAGCTGGTCCATGTCGGCCCCGGTGCTGAGCGTGCGCGTCACGCTGGTGACGCGGCGCTCCTCGTCGACCTCCTGCCCGGCGCGCAGGCCGCGGATCCGCACGGGGTAGCCCCCGGGCGCGGCGAGCGCGGCAAGCCGCGCGGCGCGGGCGGGATCGCCGGAGGACTGGACAACGGTGACAGGCCCCAGCGCCTCGCCCCGGGCGAGCGCCTCGGAGAGGAAGAGGTCGACATGGGCCTGCAGGAAGCGGCTGGTGCCGAACTGCAGGATCGGTGTGCTGAGCATGGTTCTCCTCCTCCCTGCCCTGCGGGCGCGCCCGCATTCGGTTTTTTATTATTGAGTACCTACGTGGGGTCAAGCCCCCTTCTCGAGGCCAGCGGCACGGAGGAGGCGCGGATCCCGCCCGCCTCGGACCGGCGACGGCGCAAATGCAAAGGGGCCGCCTCGCGGCGGCCCCCGATCCCTGGCACTCCCGGCGCTCTCACACCGGTTCGGCCACTCCCTGCGGCACCGACGCGCCGGTCATGTAGGCCACGGCGTCGGACATGCTGTGCTCTCTCGGGTTGATCACGCAGAGCCGCCTGCCGAGACGGTGGATGTGAACCCGGTCGGCCACCTCGAAGACATGCGGCATGTTGTGCGAGATGAGGATGATCGGGATGCCCCGCGCCCTTACCTCCTGGATGAGGTCGAGCACCCGGCGGCTTTCCTTGACGCCCAGCGCCGCGGTCGGCTCGTCGAGGATCACCACCCGCGAGCCGAAGGCCGCCGCCCGCGCCACCGCCACGCCCTGCCGCTGGCCACCCGACAGCGTCTCGACCGGCTGGTTGATGTTCTGGATCGTCATCAGCCCCAGCTCGGTGAGCTTCTGGCGCGAGAAGGCCTCCATCCGCTTGCGGTCGAGCTTGCGGAAGAGCGAGCCCATGATCCCCTCCATGCGCAGCTCGCGCCCCATGAACATGTTGTCGGCGATCGACAGCGCCGGGGACATGGCGAGCGTCTGGTAGACGGTCTCGATCCCCTCGGCGCGGGCATCGTTGGGCGAGGCGAAGGCGACCGGCTTGCCTTCGAGCAGGATTTCCCCCGCGTTGGGCTGGATCGCGCCCGAGAGCGCCTTGATGAGCGTCGACTTGCCCGCGCCGTTGTCGCCGATCACCGCGAGGATTTCCCCCGGCATCAGGTCGAAGTCGCAATGGTCGAGGGCAGTCACCTTGCCGTAGCGCTTGACGAGGCCACGGGCTTCGAGAACTGGAGAGGTCATGCCGTCACCTTTCTGATCCACTGGTCCACGGTCACGGCGGCAATGATCAGCACGCCGATGAGAAGGTAGGTCCATTGCGGGTCGGCCCCGGCCATCCGCAGGCCAAGTTCGAAGACGCCGACGATCAGCGCCCCGAAGAAGGCCCCGAGGATCGAGCCGCGCCCGCCGAAGAGCGAGATTCCCCCGATCACCACGGCGGTGATCGCCTGGATGTTGCCGATGACGCCGGTGGTGGCCGAGGGCGAGACCGAGCCGAAGCGGCCGATCATCACCCAGCCCGCGAGGCCGCAGATGAAGCCCACCAGCATGTAGACCGACATGATGGTCCTGTGGCGGTCGACGCCGGCCAGCTGCGCCGCCTCGGGGTCGTCGCCCACGGCGTAGACGTGGCGGCCCCAGGCGGTGGAGCGCAGCACGTAGGCCAGCACCAGCACCACGATCAGCATGAGCACCACGCCGAGGGTGAAGACCGCGCCGCCCAGGGTGAACTTGGTGCCGAGGAACTGCAGGAAGGGTGCCTGCGCCTCGATGTCCTGCGCGCGGATCGTCTCGTTCGCCGAGTAGAGGTAGTTCACCGCCAGCACGATCTGCCACATGCCGAGCGTCACGATGAAGGGCGGCAGCTTCACCTTGCTGACCAGCCAGCCGTTGACCGCGCCGATGGCGGTGCCGAAGGCAAGCCCGATCGGCACCGAGAGCACCGCGGGCACTCCGTAGCGGAAGGTGAACTGCCCCATGATCACCGAGCAGAGCACCGCGACCGCGCCGACCGAGAGGTCGATCCCCGCGGTCAGGATGATCAGCGCCTGCGCCGCGGCGAGCACGCCGACGATCTGCACCTGCTGCAGGATCAGCGTGAGCGCGAAGGGCGAGAAGAACTTCGCCCCGAGGATCAGCCCGAAGACGATGCAGGCCGCCAGCAGGACGATCAGCGGCACGAAGGCCGGTGTCGTGTGCAGAAGCTCGTGGAACCGTCCCCAGAACCCCTTCCCCGTCTCCTCGAACTCGGCAACCTTCTCGTCGGTCCGGGTCCGGACGACGTCCTCAAACCTGTCCGCTTCGGCCATGTCGCGCCCTCCTCTCGCGTGCGCGGGCAGCGGCCCCACACCGGCCGTGACCCGCTGGTTGCGGAAAATCTGGAATTCGGGCCCGCACCGTCAGGCGGCGCGGGCCCGCACTGCGGGGCTCAGCCCCAGCAGAGGCTCTTGCCTTCCTCGACCGAGATCGAGTCCACGCCCTCGACGGGCTGGTCGGTCACCAGCTTCACGCCGGTGTCGAAGAAGTTCTTGCCCTCGGTGGCCTCGGGCTTGGTGCCGTCCTTGGCGAAGGCGGCGATCGCCTCGATGCCCTTGGAGGCCATGAGCAGCGGGTATTGCTGCGAGGTCGCGCCGATCACCCCGTCGGCGATGTTCTGCACGCCGGGGCAGCCGCCATCGACCGAGACGACGAGCACGTCCTTCTCGCGCCCGATGGCCTTCAGCGCCTCGTAGGCACCGGCGGCGGCGGGCTCGTTGATCGTGTAGACGACGTTGACCATCGGATCGGTGGCAAGCAGGTTCTCCATCGCCTTGCGGCCGCCCTCCTCGTTGCCCTGCGTCACGTCATGGCCGACGATGCGGCTGTCGCTCTCGTCCCCCCACTTGTTGGGATCGCCGAGGTCGATGCCGAAGCCCTGCATGAAGCCCTGGTCGCGCAGCACGTCCACGGTGGGCTGGCTGACGTCGAGGTCGAGGAAGGCCACGCGCGCGTCCGCGGCGGCATCGCCGAGCTTGGCCTTGGCCCATTGCCCGATCAGGTCCCCCGCGAGGAAGTTGTCGGTGGCAAAGGTCATGTCGGCGGCGTCGATCGGCTCGAGCGGCGTGTCGAGGGCGATGACGAGGATTCCCGCGTCGCGCGCCTGCTTCACCGAGGGCACGATGGCCGAGGTGCTGGAAGCGGTGATCAGGATGCCGTCCACGCCGTTCGCGATGCAGGTCTCGATCGCGTTCACCTGGCTCTCGTTGTCGCCGTCCACCTTGCCGGCGTAGGAGTTGAGCGTCATGCCCAGTTCCGCCGCCTTGGCCGCCGCACCTTCGCGCATCTTGACGAAGAACGGGTTGGTGTCGGTCTTGGTGATCAGGCAGGCACTGCCGCCGTCCTGCGCGTAGGCGCCGAGGGTCGATGCGAGCAGCGCGAGCGCGCTGACGGAAATCAGCTTCTTCATGGTGTCTTCTCCTCCCTAACGTGACACGGGGCCGGCACGGAGGCCGCGCCCATAAACCTCCGTCCTCCAACGGATTGCCCACTGTGATACTGGCGATTCTGACCTTGCGTCAATAAATAATTAAAATTGATTTATTAACTCGACCGGGTAGTCTGACCTCGTCGAAACGGGAGTCGGCCATGGACATACTGGAGATCAGGAAGCTCAGCGACGGCGCCAACCAGGTTGGCGTTCGGGCGCATAACGAGCGGCTGATCCTTTCGGTGATCCAGCGCCATGGCGCCCTGCCGGGGAGCGACCTTGCCAAGCTCACCGGCCTCTCGGCGCAGACCGTGTCGAACATCCTGCGCAAGCTCGAGGCCGAGGAGTTCCTGCTGCGCCGCGAGCCGCAGCGCGGCCGGGTCGGCAAGCCCTCGGTGCCGATGACGCTGAACCCCGACGCGGCGCTCTCCTTCGGGCTGAAGATCGGGCGGCGCTCGGCCGATCTCGTGGTGATGAACCTGCTGGGCGAGGTGCTGGGATCGTCGCAGACCACCTTCCGCTACCCGATGCCGGACGAGATCTTCGGCTATCTCGAGGGCGGCATGGCCGATCTCGCGCGCGGGCTCTCGCCCTACCAGCGCGAGCGGCTCTGCGGCATCGGCATCGCCGCGCCGTCGGAGATCTGGAGCTGGACCGAGGTGCTCGGCGCGCCCATCGACTTCAGCATCTGGTCCGAGATCGACGTGCAGGAGGAGGTGGCCAAGATCAGCGACCTGCCGCTCTTCACCGAGAACGACGGCACCGCCGCCTGCCGCGCCGAGCATGTCTTCGGGCGCGGCCGCGAGTTCGCCGACTACGCGTATTTCTTCATCGGCTCCTTCATCGGCGGCGGCGTGGTGCTGAATTCCAGCGTCACCGTCGGGGCAAAGAACAATGCCGGGGCCTTCGGCTCGCTGCGCGTCCCCGCCCCCGGCGGCGGCGAGCTGCCGCTGATCGACGCCGCCTCGCTGCACCCGCTCGAGGCCGCCATCGCGGCGGACGGGCTCGACACCACGGCGCTCTGGACCCAGCCGCAGGACTGGCACACCTTCGAGCGTCACATCGGCCCCTGGGTCGAGCGCACCGGCGAGGCGCTGGCCCATGCCATCCGCTCGATCGGCTCGGTGATGGATTTCGAGGTGGCGCTGATCGACGGCGCCATGCCGCCCGAGGTGCGCCGGCGGGTGGTGGCCCACGCGCGGCAGGCGCTCGAGAAGCTCGACACGCGCGGGATGCTGCCGCCGCGCCCCGAGGAGGCGCGGGTCGGGGCCAATGCCCGCGCGCTCGGCGCCGGCTGCGCGCCGATCTACGCGCAATACTTCTTCCAGTAACCCCCGCCCCCGGCTGCACAGCCGTGCAGCGCCGGAACCCCGCACCCGGCAAACTGTCGCAGCATTGTCACGAAACCATCACGCGGCTGTGACGCCGCTCCTGTCTGAAGCCCCCGACACCCTCTACCGTGCAACGGGCCCTGCCCTTCAGACTTCGGAGCCTCCTGTCGTGAAAACGATCTTCTCCACCACCTCCCTCGCCCTGATCCTCGCGAGCGCCGCCTCGGCCCAGGACCTGCCGCAGGCCGGCAGCGACTGGTTCACCGCCGGCCAGGAAGCGATCCAGGCGATCATCGACCGCGAGACCAACACCGGCCGCGCCAAGAACGTGATCCTGCTCGTCGCCGACGGCAACGGCGTCGGCACCAACTACGCCACGCGCCTTTACGCCGGTCAGCAGGAAGGCAAGCTCGGCGAGGAGCACGTGCTGCCCTACGAGACCCCGGGCTTCCACAGCGCGCTGGTGAAGACCTACAACATCAACGCCCAGACCCCGGACTCGGCCCCGACCGCGGGCGCGATGAACACCGGCGTGAAGCAGCGCTTCAACCTCATCAACCTCGGCGGCGACGCGATCCACGACGATTGCTCGACCGTGGAGGGCAACGAGCTGACCACCTTCGCCGAGATCGTCTCGGGCATGGAGAAGTCGGTCGGCATCATCTCGACCGCGCGCCTCACCCACGCCACCCCCGCCGCCGTCTACGCCAAGACCGCGAACCGCGACTGGGAGGACGAGGTCCCCGAGGGCTGCACCGCGCAGAAGGACATCGCCGCCCAGCTGATCGACCAGATGGAAGCGGGCGTCATCGACTTCGCCATGGGCGGCGGGCGCCGCTACTTCGCGGGCAAGGACGTGACGCTTGACGAGGGCGGCACCGGCCACCGTCCCGACGGCCAGAACCTGATCGAGAAGGCCACCGGGCTCGGCGCGCAATACGCCTGGAACACCGAGACCTTCAACGGGCTGAACCTCGACGGCTCGAAGCCGGTGCTGGCGCTGTTCAACGACAGCCACATGGAATACGAGGCCGACCGCGCCGAGGAGGACGAGCCCTCGCTGGCCGAGATGACCAAGTCGGCAATCGAGTACCTGTCGAACAACGAGAACGGCTACTACCTCGAGATCGAGGCCGGCCGCGTCGACCACGGCAACCACGCCGGCAACGCCAAGCGCTCGATGATCGACGGCGTCGCCTTCGCCGAGGCCGTGGCCATGGCCGACGAGCTGACCGATGACGCCGACACGCTGATCATCGTCACCGCCGACCACGAGCATGGCATCGCCTTCAACGGCTACTGCGGCCGCGGCACCCCGATCGACGGGCTCTGCTACGACGTCTCGCAGACCGGCGAGAAGCACAGCGACGAGCTGCTGCTGGCCGATGACGGCAAGCCCTACACCGTGGTCGGCTTCCTCAACGGCCCGGGCGCGGTGCTGAAGGCAGGCGAAGGCAATGACTTCTCCGGCAGCCGCGACGAGCTGACCCAGGAAGCGGCGCAGGATCTCGACTTCATCCAGCAGGCGCTGATCCCCTCGTCGTCCGAGATGCACTCGGGCGAGGACGTGGCGATCTACGCCAAGGGCCCGTGGTCGCACCTCGTCGACGGCACCATCGAGCAGAACGTGATCTTCCACGTGATGCACCACGCCGTCACCGCCGAGTGATACTTCTCTGACAGACTTGACGGGGGCGGCCTGTCCGCCCCCGCTCCCGTTCCTGCCCGAAAGACCGCCATGCTGACCCGCCGCACCTTGCTTGCCTCCGCCCTCGCCGCCCCCTCGCTCGCCGCGCCCGCCTTTGCCGAAACGCTGAAGGTGCGCGACCTCTACCAGGTCAAGGGCCGCGGCCTCTCGGACCTCGCGCAGCAGAGCGCCGGGCAGCGGCTCGAGATCGAGGGTTTCATGGCCCCTCCGCTGAAGGCCGAGAGCCACTTCTTCGTGCTGACCAAGATGCCCATGGCCGTCTGCCCCTTCTGCGAGACCGAGGCCGAGTGGCCGAACGACATCGTCGCCGTCTACACCAAGCGCATCGTCGACGTGACGCCCTTCAACGTGAAGATCGTCACCAGCGGCGTGCTCGAGCTTGGCGCCTACACCGATCCCGAGACCGGCTTCGTCAGCATGATGCGGCTCACCGACGCGACCTACGGCTGAGCCGCGCATGTCCCTGCCGCTTTCGATCACCGGCCTGACCGTGCGCAGCCCGCGCGGCCGGGTGCTTCTCGAGCTGCCCGCGCTCTCCGCCGGGCCGGGCGCGCTGATCGGCATTCGCGGCGCCTCGGGCGCGGGCAAGTCGACGCTGCTCTACGCGCTTGCCGGGCTACTCGACCGCGCCGAGGGGGCGGTGCGCTGGGGCGGGACCGACCTCCTGTCGCTCAGCGCCGAGCGCCGCGCCCGCTTCCGCGCCGCGACGATCGGCATGATCTTCCAGGACTTCATGCTGTTCGAGGAACTCGATGCGCTGGACAATGCCGCGCTGACCGCGCTCTTCCGCCCCCGTGCCGAGCGCGCCGCGCTGCGCGCGCGGGCGCGGGAGCGGCTGGCGGCGCTTGGCCTCACCGACACCGGGCGCCGCGTCACCAGCTTCTCGGGCGGCGAACGCCAGCGCGTCGCCATCGCCCGCGCCATGGCCGCCGAGGCGCCGGTGCTGCTGGCCGACGAGCCCACCGCCAGCCTCGACCGCGCCAATGCCGACAGGCTGGTGGATGATCTCGTCACGCTGGTCCGCACGCAGGGCACCACGCTCGTCGCGGTGAGCCACGACGCCGCGCTGCTCGAGCGCATGGACCGGGTGCTGACGATCTCCGGCGGGCAGGTCGTTGCCGACGAGGGGGCCACATGCGCCTGATCTGGGACAGCCTGCCGCCGCTGGCGCAGGACCTTGCATTGCTTGGCCTGCTGCTCATGCCCGCGGTGCTGACCGGGCTCGTGGTGCTGCGCGGCTATGCGCCCTGGCCGCTGCTGCGCGGCTTTCTCGGGCGCTTCCGCTGGAGCGCCGCGCTTTTCGTGCTGCTGATCGCCATCTCGACCGGCATGGGCATCGGGCTGCTCGCGCAGGAGCGCGGGCTGCGTCACGGCACGGCGCAGGCGGCGGACAAGTTCGATCTCGTCGTCGCGGCACCCGGCAGCGAGCTGACCGCGCTCTTCGCCTCGGTCTTCCTGCAGCCCTCGGACATGGGGCTGGTGCCGGGCGAGGCCTATGCCGCGATCGCCGCGCATGAGCAGGTGTCGATCGCCGCGCCGCTGGCCTTCGGCGACAGCTACGGCGCGGCGCCGGTGGTCGGCACCACGGCGGAGTTCCTGCGCCACCTCTCGGAGGGCCGGATCGACGGGCGGCTCTGGGAGGACCACGCCGAGGCGGTGGTGGGCGCGCTGGTGCCGCTGGAGATCGGCGCGGCGTTCACCCCGGCGCATGGCGTCGGCGATGCCGCCGACCCCGAGGCGCACGGCGGGCATGGGGACGAAGAGGAGCACGGGGGAGACCATGACCACGGCGACGGCATCACCGTCGTCGGGCGCATGGCGGCCACCGGCACGCCCTGGGACCGCGCGATCCTGATCCCGGTGGAATACGTCTGGGAGATCCATGGCCTTGCCAATGGCCACGCCCCGGAGCGCGCGGCGCAGATCGGTCCGCCTTTCGATCCCGGGTATTTCCCCGGCACCCCCGCCGTGGTGGTGCGCGCGACCGAGCTCTGGGCCAATTACGCGCTGCGCTCGGAGTTCACCCGCGACGGCGAGACCATGGCCTTCTTCCCCGGCGCAGTGCTCTCGGGGCTCTACCGGGTGATGGGCGACGTGCGGCAGGCGATGTCGCTGATGGCGCTGGTCACGCAGGGGCTGGTGGCGGCGAGCGTGCTGATGGCGCTCTTCATCCTCACCCGGCTCTTCCGGCGGCAGATCGCGCTGTTGCGCGCGCTCGGCGCGCCGCGGCGCTTCGTCTTCGCCACGGTCTGGGCGCTCTGCGCGGCGCTGCTGCTGGCCGGGGCGCTGCTGGGCGTTCTGACCGGCTGGGGCGCGGCGATGCTGCTCTCGCAGCTGGTCAGCGCGCGCACCGGCATCGCCCTCTCGGCGCCGCTCGGCTGGGCCGAGATGCAGGTGCTCGCGGGCTTCGTCTCGTCCGCCATGCTGCTCTCGCTGCTGCCCGCCGCGCTGGTGCTGCGCCAGCCGGTGGTGGACGGGCTGCGCAGCTGACCCGCGCCCCCGCCGGTTGAGCCCGCGCGCCCGCCCTCTCCTGTCCGCTTCTGATTGTTGCGCGTGCCGCGGCGAGCGGCTATGCCGTGGCTGCTTCGGTTCCGGGCGGCCTGCCGCCCGGTGAATAGGGAATGCGGTGCGGGCCCCGGCCCAATTCCGCGACTGCCCCCGCAACTGTAGGCGGAGAGCGACGCCGGACCATGTCACTGCCTTTCGGGGCGGGAAGACCCGGCCAAGCGAGGACCCGCGAGTCAGGAGACCTGCCGAGGCCGATCACCCAGTCCCGGCGCGGGGAGCGCCGAGGGCGACGGACCTTCCGTAGAGGTGGCATCACGCTAACCGTCTGCGGTGGGGGACTCCCTTCCGACGACAGAAAAAACGGAGAAGGGACGATGAAGCACCCATATCTTTCCGGCCTGCGGACCGCGACTGCCCTTACGGCAGTCAGCCTCTCGGGCGCGGCCTTCGCGCAGGAGGGCTACGATCTCGGCACGCTCACCCTCAGCGCCAACCGCGGCGAGAGCACCGAGATTGCGCGCAGCGGCGTTACGGTCGAGGTGGTCACCAAGGAAGACCTCGACAGCACCGGCGAGACGCTGCTGGCCGACTACCTCGCCCGCCTGCCCGGCGTCAGCGTCTCGAGCAACGGCGGCATCGGCGGCACCTCGACGGTGTTCATCCGCGGCCTTCCGGGCAAGTATGTCGGCGTCTACGTCGACGGCATCGACGTGACCGACACCTCGGGGCCGCAGATCCAGTATGATTTCGGCACGCTGACCACCGCCGACGTCAGCCGCATCGAGGTGCTGAAGGGCTCGCAATCGGCGCTCTACGGCTCGGAGGCGATCGGCGGGGTGATCAACATCACCACCAACCGCGCCACCGAGGACGGGCTGAGCCAGAGCGTCGCCGCCGAATACGGCAGCTACAACACCGCCAAGCTGAGCTACAACCTCAGCTACCTCGGGACCCGCGGCATCTTTGCCACGACCCTGAGCCGGATCACCACCGACGGTTTCTCGGCCGCCGACGAGGATGACGGCAACAAGGAAGAGGACGGGCACGAGGCCACGCGGCTCAGCTTCTCGGGCGATTACGCGCTGACCGACACCGTGACCGTCGGCGGCGCGGCCTTCTGGCAGAAGCGCGACAGCGAGTACGACGAGTTCGGCCCGGTCGACGGCACCACCGACGACCTGTCGGAAAGCGAGGAGCACGGGCTGCGTGCCTTCGTCCGCTTTGCGACCGGCACGGTGAGCCACGAGATCTCGGCGCAGTATTACGACATCGACCGCAAGCTGTCGGGCACGACGGCGTGGGGGCCGTTCGAGTACCCCTACGAGGGCGAGCGGCGCGGGCTGGCCTACGAGGGGCAGGCCGAGCTATCCGCCGCGACGCTGACCTTCGGCGCCGACGCCACGCGCGAGAACTTCGATGCGGGCGGCACCGATGGCGAGCAGGACACGCTGGGCCTCTGGGCGCAGGCCGACTGGCACCTGTCGGAGGCGGTCGAGCTGGTGACCGTGCTGCGCCACGACGACCATTCGGATTACGGCGGCAAGACCACGGGCCGCGTCTCGCTGGCCTACCTGCCAAGCCCCGACCTCACGCTGCGCGCCAGCGTCGGCACCGGCTTCCGCACGCCGTCGCTCTACGAGCGCTACGACGGCTGGTCCGGCAACCGCGACCTGACGCCCGAGACCTCGATCAGCTACGAGCTCGGGGCCGAGCAGCGCTTTGCCGGCGGCTTTGCCAGCGCGACGCTGTTCCGGACCGAGATCACCGACCTCATCACCGCGCCGGCGCCCGCCTATGTCTACGTCCAGAGCGAGGGCACGAGCTGGACGCAGGGGCTCGAGCTGAAGGCCGGCACGCAGCTGACCGACCGGATCGACCTTGCCGCGGCCTATACCTGGACCGACAGCGAGGATGCCGCCTCGGGCGAGCGCATCGCCGGCGTGCCGCTGCGCGACACCGCGCTGACGCTGGATGCCGAGATCACCGATGCGCTGCGCAGCGCCTTCACCGTGCGCCATGTCTCGGGGCTGCGCGACGCGAGCTACGCGCTCGACGACTACACCGTCGCCGACGTGAACCTGCGCTACGCTCTCACCGACAGCGCCGAGATCTACCTGCGGGTCGAGAACCTCTTCGACGAGGACTACCAGGTGGTGACCGGCTACGGCACCTCGGACCGCGCCGCCTATTTCGGCGTCCGGGCGAGCTTCTGATGCTGCGGCGCGCGCTGATCGGCCTTTGCCTGCTCGCGGCCCCGGGCCTTGCCCCGGCCGCGGCGCAGGCGGCCCCGGCGCGCGTCGTGTCGATGAACCTCTGCACCGACCAGCTGGCCATGCTGCTCGCCGCCCCCGGCCAGCTCGTCTCGGTCTCGGCGCTTGCGCGTGACCCGATGAGCTCGGCCATGGCGGCGGAGGCGATGGCCTATCCGGTGAACCACGGACAGGCCGAGGAGGTCTGGCTGATGCAGCCCGATCTCGTGGTGGTCGGCGCCTATACCGCGCAGGCGGCGGCGCAGATGCTCGAGCGGCTCGGCACCCCGGTGCTGCGCCTCGAGCCCGCCCACGGGCTCGGCGACGTGCCCGCTCTCCTTCGCACGCTCGGCGCCGCCATGGGGCGCCAGGCCCGCGCCGAGGCGCTGGTTGCCGAGTTCGAGACCCGGCTCGCCGCCCTGCGCGAGGATGTCCGCCGCCGCCCCTCGGTGGCGCTCTACTACGCCAACGGCTACACCACCGGGAACCAGACGCTGGCCGGGGACATCCTGCTGGCGGCGGGCTTTTCCAACATCGCCGGGGATCGCGGCGGCGGGCAGCTGCCGCTCGAGGCGCTGGCCATGGCCGAGCCCGAGGCGCTGATCACCGCCCGCCCCTATCCCGGCGCCTCGCGCTCAGAGGAAATCCTGAGGCACCCGGTGATCCGCCGCCTGCAGGCGAGCCATGCCACCCATGCCAGCACCGGCAGCGACTGGATCTGCGGCACGCCGCACGTGCTCGGCGCGATCGAGGCGCTCTCGGGCTTCCGCGAACACATCGAAACGGAGATCGAATGACCCGCCCCCTCGCGATCCTGCTGCCGCTGGTGGCTGTGCTTGCGGCCCTCTCGCTGTCGCTCGGCCCGGCCGACGTGACCCTGCCCGAAAGCCTGCGCGCGCTGATCCTCGGCGGTGACGGGCCGCTGCCCATGGTGATGCGCGAGATCCGCCTGCCGCGCGTGCTCTTGGCGCTGATGATCGGCGGCACGCTGGGGCTGGCGGGGGCGGCGATGCAGGGTTACCTGCGCAACCCTCTGGCCGAGCCCGGCCTGCTGGGCGTCAGCGCCAGCGCGGCGCTGGGGGCGGTGCTGGCGATCCAGACCGGCCTTTCCACCGCCTTTGCCCTTGCCCTGCCGCTGAGCGCGCTGGCGGGCGCGGTGATCGCCGTGCTGATCCTCGTACTGCTGGCCGGACCGCGCGCCGAGACGCTGACGCTGATCCTTGCCGGGGTGGCGCTTTCGGCCATCGCCGGGGCGCTGACGCAGCTCGTTCTGAACCTCTCGCCCAACCCCTTCGCGGCGAGCGAGATCGTCTTCTGGATGATGGGCTCGCTGGCCGACCGCTCGATGCTGCATGTCTGGCTGGCGCTGCCCTTCATGACGCTCGGCGTGCTGCTGCTGGCGGGGGTCGGGCGCGGGCTGGACGCGCTGACGCTGGGCGAGGACGCGGCCGCGTCGATGGGCATAGACCTTGCGCGCCTGCGCCTGCGGGTGGTGCTGGGCACCGCCTGCGTCGTCGGCGCGGGCACGGCGGTGGCGGGGGCCATCGGCTTCGTCGGCCTCGTGGTGCCGCACCTCCTGCGCGGCGCGGTGGGCGGACGGCCCGGCCCGCTGCTCTGGGTCTCGGCGGCGGGCGGCGCGGCGATGCTGCTAGCGGCAGACATCGCGGTGCGCGTGGTGGCACCCGACCGTGACCTCAAGCTCGGGGTGTTGACCGCGCTGGTCGGCGCGCCCTTCTTCCTGCACCTCGTCTGGCGCAGCCGGGGAGAGCGGGCATGACCCTTCTGTCACTTGAAGACCTCTCGGTAACCCTGCGCAATCGCAAGGTCTTCTCCGGCATCACGCTGGAGATTTCCGAGCGCGAGGTGGTCGGGCTCATCGGCCCCAACGGCGCCGGCAAGACCAGCCTGATGCGGGCGGCGCTGGGGCTCATCCCCTCGGGCGGGCTGAGCTCGCTGGCGGTGCTGACGCCGCAGCAGCGGGCAAAGGCGGTGGCCTGGATGCCGCAGGCGCGCGAGATCGCCTGGCCGGTGAAGGTCGAGGACCTGGTGGCGCTCGGGCGCCTGCCCCACGGCGATCACGCCCGCGCCCCGGTCGAGGCGGCGATCGGCCAGATGGGGCTCGAGCCGCTGCGCCACCGGCGCGCCACGAACCTCTCGGGCGGCGAGCAGGCGCGGGCGCTCTTGGCGCGGGCGCTGGCGCAGGAGACGCCGCTCCTGATGGCCGACGAGCCCACCGCCGGGCTCGACCCGGCGCACCAGATCGCCACGATGGAGGTCTTCGGCGCGCTTGCCGCCGAGGGGCGCGGCGTGCTGCTGTCGCTGCACGACATCGGGCTCGCGGCGCGGCATTGCACCCGGCTGGTGCTGCTGGCCGAGGGGCGGCTGCTGGCCGACGGCCCGCCGGAAGAGGTGCTGACGGACGATCTTCTGGCGCGGGGCTTCGGCATCACCGCCTATCACGCGCAGACCCCGGACGGGCCGGTGTTCCAGCCGATGCACCGGGCGCGCTGAGCGCGGCCTTGCCGGGCGCGGCGCGGGCGATACCTTCCCGGGCAGGACCACGAGGGAGGCGCGGCACATGGAGATCTACGAAGGCGGATGCCTCTGCGGCGCGGTCCGCATCCGGGCGGAGGGGAAACCCTACCGGGTGGGGCTCTGTCATTGCCTCGACTGCCGCAAGCACCACGGCGCGCTCTTCTACGCCGCCGCGATGTTCCCCGCCGCCGCCGTGACCGTGACGGGCGAGACCCGGAGCTACAGGAACAGGCATTTCTGCCCGCTCTGCGGCTCTTCGGTCTTTGCGCTGGACGGGGACGAGGTGGAACTGCATCTCGGCACGCTCGACGCGCCGGGGCAGCTGGTTCCGAGCTACGAGAACTGGACGGTGCGGCGCGAGCCGTGGCTGCCCGAATTCCCGCTCGCGCATCACTACGCGCACAACCGCGAAGGCTCCGGACGCAGCGAGGACTAGGGGAGTGATCCGGGCGGTGATCCGCCCGGACCCGAAGCGGGGGCCGGAGCCTCAGGCGATCTCGACGCCGAGGTGCTTGGCGACGGCGAAGATGTCCTTGTCGCCGCGGCCGCACATGTTCATGACGATGATGTGGTCCTTCGGCAGGTCCGGCGCGATCTTCATCACGTGGGCCAGCGCGTGGCTCGGCTCGAGCGCCGGGATGATCCCCTCGAGCGCGCAGGAGAGCTGGAACGCCTCGAGCGCCTCCTTGTCGGTGATCGCCACGTATTCGGCGCGGCCGGTGTCGTGCAGCCAGGCGTGTTCCGGCCCGATGCCCGGGTAGTCGAGACCCGCCGAGATCGAGAAGCCCTCGAGGATCTGCCCGTCGTCGTCCTGCAGCAGGTAGGTGCGGTTGCCGTGCAGCACGCCGGGGCGCCCGCCGGTGAGCGAGGCGCAGTGCTCCATCTTCTCGTTCACGCCCTTGCCGCCGGCCTCGACGCCGATGATGCGCACGCCCTTGTCGTCGAGGAACGGGTAGAACAGGCCCATGGCGTTCGAGCCACCGCCGATGGCGGCGATGATCGTGTCGGGCAGGCGGCCCTCCTGCTCGAGGATCTGCTCCTTGGTCTCCTTGCCGATGATCGACTGGAAATCGCGGACCATCGCCGGATAGGGGTGCGGACCCGCCACCGTGCCGATGCAGTAGAAGGTGTCGCGCACGTTGGTCACCCAGTCGCGCAGCGCGTCGTTCATCGCGTCCTTGAGCGTGCCGCGGCCGGAGGTGACGGGCACCACCTCGGCGCCCAGCAGGCGCATGCGGAACACGTTGGGCTGCTGGCGCTCGACGTCATGCGCGCCCATGTAGACGACGCATTTCAGGCCGAACTTGGCGCAGACCGTCGCCGTCGCCACGCCGTGCTGGCCGGCGCCGGTCTCGGCGATGATGCGGGTCTTGCCCATGCGGCGGGCAAGGATGATCTGGCCCAGCACGTTGTTGATCTTGTGCGCGCCGGTGTGGTTCAGCTCGTCGCGCTTGAAGTAGACCTTGGCGCCGCCGAGGTGATCGGACAGGCGCTCGGCGTAGTAGAGCGGCGAGGGACGGCCGACGTAGTGCTTCCACAGCCAGTCCATCTCGTCCCAGAAGCTCTGGTCGGTCTTGGCGCGCTCGTACTGGTCCTCGAGTTCGAGGATCAGCGGCATGAGCGTCTCGGACACGAAGCGCCCGCCATAGATGCCGAAGCGGCCCTTCTCGTCGGGGCCTGTCATGAAGGAATTGACCAGATCGTCCATCGCGCCTCTCCCGCAGATTTTCCCCCTCTCTAAAGCAAGGGCGCGGCCAATGACCAGAGGTCACGCGCCCGCGCGGGGGGAATTGCCACAGGAATCGTGCCGCGCCTGCCGCGCGCGGGGGGCGCGGGCGCGGCGCGGGGTCAGGCCGCCCCCGGCTCTGCCAGCGGCAGCGCGCGGATGGCGCCCGCCGGACAGGGCGCGACGCAGGCGTTGCAGCCGGTGCAGGCGCGCGTGTCGAGATGCGGATGGAACGGCCCCCTGAACCGCGGGACGAGCGCGATCGCCGCCTCGGGACAGGCATCGCGGCAGGTCACGCAGGTGACCCCCGATTGCACGAGGCAGTCCGGCCCGATCCCGACCACGTGCACCATGGCGAGGATCGCGCCGAAGACCGGCTCGGGGCAGATCTCGGCGCAGGCGCCGCAGAACGAGCAGGCGCCCGCCTCGGGAACGAGCGCGACCCCGTCCGGCGCGAGCGCGAGCACACCTTCGGGGCAGGCCTCGACGCAGCGGTTGCAGCCGGTGCAGGCGGCAAGGCTCGCGGCGGTGACGCCCGGCGGCAGCGGGTGCCACGGCGGCGCAATGGATATGCCCGGCGGTGGGTCGTCGGTGAGCGTGCCCGGCTTCGGGGCCATGGCGTCAGGACGCCGGCGGGCGCTGCGGCCCGGCGATCCCGGCGGTGCGGCAAAAGTCTGCGGTCAAATTGGTGAAGCGCGTTTCCCGCTTCGGGGACAGGGGCGGCGGCGCGCGCTCCGTCATGGCGAAACTCCAGCGTCATCGGGCAAAAGGAATTGGTTTTCAAATCGAAGGCAGGACAACCCTAACAAATCGCCCCCTGCGCCGAAATGCCCCAAAGGGTGTACGCGCGCGCCGCCATCCGGTCCAAAAGCCACCCATCGTGCGCAACGATATCGCCGATCCGCCGAAACTGCCGCAGGGCCCCGGCCCTTTCCACGGGCGCTTCGATCGGACCGGCGCGGGTCATGGCATTTCCGGGGCGAAGCGCCACTTGCCAAGCCTCGCGGAGGTTTCTAACCTCGCCGCGACGCCGGCAGATTTCGCCGCCTCTCATCCGTCCGAGATATTTCTGGATCCCTTTTCCGGCGCGCCATCCGCCAGCGCCACGCCAGCGACTGGAGTCGTTTTGATGCGCCTGAAGATCTACACCGACCCGGCCTACGCCTCGCCCGTCAACCGGATGCACTGCGCGATGCTGATCCCGTTCCTCGGCAGCGAGGAGGCGACGTTCTGGTCCGAGGGCACCAATGTCTTCGACCGCTACAAGCGCAACGGTGCAGGCTATTTCGAATTGACCGAGACGATGGACGAGGCGGAATTCGTCGTGCTGCCCAGCACCTGGCACCGCTACCTCGCCGACGGCACCACCGAGATCGCGCTCCGCTTCGCGCAGAAGGCCGCCGACGCGGGCAAGCGGATCGTCGTCTTCCACGAGCGCGATTACGATTTCAAGTTCCCGGCGAAGAACGCGCTGCTCTTCACCCCGACGATCGAGAAGGACCGGCAGCCGAACGAATACGCCCTGCCCGCCTGGATGCCCGACCACACCAACGGCCCCGCGCCGCTGCGCGAGAAGAAGGAGCGCCCCTCGATCGGCTTCTGCGGGCTGGTGCTGAAGCCGCACGTGAAATCCCGCATCGTGCAGTTCGCCCGCACCTCGCTGCCCTATTATTCCGAGCGCCGCATGGGCGCCTATTCCGCCTCGCTGAAGGAAAGCTTCCAGTACAAGTTCCTGCGCGCCAAGGCGATCCAGACCCTGCTCGACCATCCGGGCGTCGACACCAATTTCGTGCTGCGCGGCGATTTCTTCGCGGGGGCGGACAAGAAGGCCACCGCCAATGGCAAGACCGAAGCCCGCAAGAGCGCGCTCGAGGAGTTTCTCGGCAACCTCGACGGCAGCGACTACAGCCTCTGCGTGCGCGGGATCGGCAATTACTCGCTGCGCTTCTACGAGATCATGGCGGCCGGGCGGCCGCCGCTGTTTCTCGACACCGAGTGCATCCTGCCCTACGACTTCCTGCTCGACTGGCACAAGGAACTGGTCTGGGTGCCGCTGGACCAGCACCACCGGGCGGGGCAGATCCTCGTCGACCACCACGCCCGGCTCAGCCCCGACCAGTTCGCCGAGCAGCAGCGGCGCATCCGCGAAGTCTGGGAGGAATGGCTCTCTCCCGACGGCTACTTCCGCAACTTCTACCGCCATTTCCGCCCGCAGTAGGCGGTCCGGGCGCCGCCCCCGCAGGACGTCCCGCGCCCCGGCAAGCCACCCGACATCAAATGGATTCATGTCATTGTGATAAGCGCTTAGGCGCCGACGCTCACGTCACATGTTGCCGATATGTTCCCCCCGCGATAGGACGCCGCAAAACAAGACCCACCGAGGCGGCAGCGAATGAGAAAAGAGTACGAAACGATCCTGGGCAGCGTGACCTTCCTGGCGCTTCTCTGCGCCGGTTACGCCTATTATACGCTTGGCAGCGCCGCCACGACGCGGGCGCTGCCGCTGATCGTGCTGGGCTATGTCCTCGTCCTCGTGCTGGTGTTCAAGGCGCTGGGACTGGGCCTCACGCCGACGAAGCGCGCCGAGCTCTCGCGGCAGGTGCAGATGCATTCGGCGGCGTTGTCGCGCAACCTGCGGCTCGCGGTGAAGAAGAACGACTACAACCGGGTGATCGCCGACGAGCGCCACGACATCGTGCTCGAGTTCCTCGAGAGCATCGACCTGTCGTTCGACTACCATCGCATCGAGCCCGCCGTGGTCGATTTCGTCATCGCCGAGGTCGGCCGGATCGAGAGCGCGGCGCGCGACCAGGGCTTCGACGCAGAGGACTATCCCAGCGATCCGACCGAGTTCGAGCACTGGTGCGCCGCGCAGCTGCGCCATTTCGGCTGGGACGCGGACGTGACCAAGCGCGGCTATGACCAAGGCATCGACATCGTGGCGCGCAAGGGCGCGCTGGTGATCGGCCTGCAGGTGAAGCTCTACACCTCGCCGGTCGGCAACAAGGCCATCCAGGAGGCCTTCACCGGCAAGAACTACTACGGGCTCGCGGGGGCCGGGGTGCTGGCCACCGCCGGGTTCACGCCAAGCGCGCGGCGGCTGGCGGCGACCACCGGCGTGCTGCTGCTGAGCCCGCACGACCTGCCGAAGCTCGACCGCGAGTTCGGGGTCGAGAGCTTCACCGAGGCCTGGGCCATGTAAGGCGGGGCCGGACCCGCCGGTCCGGCCCTTTCCGTTTTGCGGCTCAGCCCTTCGCCGCCAGCCCCCCGGCCCGGATCTCGGAAAGCGTGCGGTAGGGGGTAAGCGCCTCGGCGGCGATGTCGAGCTCGAGCACCGCGCCATGCGGCGCCGCCAGCGCGCGCTCGAAGGCGGCGGCGAACTCGGCGGTGCGCGTCACGTGCTCGCCGTGCAGGCCGTAAGCCCGCCCGAGCGCCGCGAAATCGGGGTTCACGATCGTCGTGCCGCTGACCCGCTCGGGGAACTCGCGCTCCTGGTGGGCGCGGATCGTGCCGTAGGTGCCGTTGTTGAGCACCAGCACGATCACCGCCGCGCCGGCCTGCCGCGCCGACGAGAGCTCCTGCCCGTTCATCTGGAAATCACCGTCCCCGGCGAAGCAGATCACCGTCGCCTCGGGCCGCGCCAGCTTGGCCGCGATGGCCGCCGGCACGCCGTAGCCCATGGCGCCCGACTGCGGCGCGAGCAGGCGCATCCCCGGGCGGAAGCGGAAGAAGCGCGTCGGCCAGACGGTGAAGTTGCCCGCGCCGTTGGTCAGCACCACATCGCTGCCGAGCACGCCGCGCATGTGCTTGCAGACCGCCACCATGTCGACCGGGCCGGGCTGCGCCGGGGCGTTGTCGATGAAGCCGAGATAGGCCGCCCGCGCCTCCGACCGCCAGGCCTTCCAGTTGCCCGCCACCTTCGCCGGCAGCGCCAACACGAAGCGGCCCGGGTCGGCATGGATGCCGAGCGCGGGCTGGTAGACCTTGCCGATCTCGCGGTCCGAGGCGTGGACGTGGATGATCTTCTGCCTCGGCTGAGGCACCTGCAGCAGCGTGTAGCCGTCGGTCATGTTCTCGCCGAAGCGCGTCCCCAGCGCCAGCACCACGTCGGCATCCCGCAAGAGCGCCTTCACCCCCGCCGTCATGCCCACGCCCGCGTCGCCGCAGAAGCAGGCGCAGGCGCTGTCGACCTGGTCCTGATAGCGGAACGAGGTGATGATCGGGATGTCCGAGGCCTCGGCGAAGCCCTGCAGCGCGGCGCGCGCGGGGCCGGTCCACTCGGCGCCGCCGATCACGATCAGCGGGCGCTCGGCGTGCTGCAGCAGCGCGGTCGCCTCGAGCACCGCCTCGGCGGCGGGCTCGGCGGCGTGGACCTTCGCCGGACCGGCAAGCGGCGGCACATCGGTCAGCGCCATCAGCACGTCCTCGGGCAGCGCCACGACCACCGGGCCGGGCCGGCCGGTGGTGGCGGTGATCCAGGCGCGCGAGAGCACCTCGGGGATGCGCTCGACCTGCTCGATCTCGGTCGCCCATTTCGCCATGGTGCCGAAGACGGCGCGGTAGTCGACCTCCTGGAAGGCCTCGCGCTCCTTCATGCCGGTGGCGACCTGCCCGACCAGCAGGATCATCGGAACGCTGTCCTGCATCGCCGTGTGCACGCCGATCGCGGCATTGGTCGCGCCCGGCCCGCGGGTCACCATGCAGATCCCCGGGCTGCCGGTCAGCTTGCCATGCGCCGCCGCCATGAAGGCCGCGCCCCCCTCCTGCCGGCAGAGCACGAAATCGAGCCTGCCGCCGGTGTCGTGCATCGCGTCGAGCACCGCGAGGTAGCTCTCTCCCGGCACCCCGAAGGCCCGCGTCGCCCCAAGGGCCATCAGGCATTCCACCACCAGTCTGCCGCCGTTGCGCATCTTCTTCTGCTCCCTGCCAGAGTGCGTTGCCGGAGTTGTGCGCGCTGGGATTGGGGGATGCAAGCCGTGGCCGGGCACGCGGCGCGCCGGGGCAAGAATTCCTGCCGCCCGGAACGCTTTGTTAAGACCCCCCCTGTAGTTCTCGATCCCGTCCCGGGAGCCGCCCTGCAGGCCGCAATCCCGCCCGGACATGGCCGCGGCCACCGCCGCATCGGCCATGCTGCCGGAACCTGCACGGCGTGCCGCGGCACGCTCGCCCGGCCTCGGCGCCGGCCCGGGGACGACGGCTCGACGACCAGACGGCGACCGGCGGCGCAGACCCCGCGGGCCGCCCCCGCTCTCCTGTGGCAAAGGACTGAACTCGCGATGACAGAGCTTCACAGCCATGTGCTCGATCCGGGGCGCAACCGTAATGGCGAAGACCCTCTCGTGCCCTTCCTGCTCGGCGCCCGGCACATGCCCGTGTCGATTTCGGTCCGCGACGTGCTGCGGCTCGATGCCCACCGGCTGCAGATCCTGCTCGTGGCGCAGAAGCAGTGGCGGGCCGAGCAGCTGCCCTTCACCCTCGCCGACATCACCGAGAGCTTCCGCGCCGGGCTGGAACGGCTCGGCGTGCCGGCCATGCAGTTCGATCGCGACGGCGACGGCACCCGAGAGGAGGCACTGCAATGACGACCAAGGTCCTTGCGATCGACGATTCGCGCACGATCCGCAACCTGCTGCGCATCTCGCTCGAAGGTGCGGGCTTCGAGTTCCACTCGGCCTGCGACGGCGTCGAGGGGGTCGAGCAGTTCGCCGAGGTCGAGCCCGACGTGGTGATCACCGACATCAACATGCCCAACATGGACGGGTTCGGCGTGATCGAGACGCTGCGCAGCGGCCCCAACCGGACCACCGTTCCGATCATCGTGCTGACCACCGAGAGCGGCGCCGATCTCAAGACCCGCGCGCGCGAGGCCGGGGCCACCGGCTGGATCGTGAAACCTTTCGACGACGCGTCGCTGGTCTCGGTCCTGCGCCGCCTCACGGGACATATGGTGTAGCCATGTCGAGAAATTCCATCCGCGACACGTTTTTCGAAGAATGCGAAGAGCTGCTCGAGGCCCTGGTCGAGGGGCTCTCCTCGATGGAGCAGGACCCCGACGACATGGACGTGGTCAATGCCGTGTTCCGCGCCGTGCACTCGATCAAGGGCGGCGCCGGGGCCTTCGCGCTCGACCGGCTGGTGAGCTTTGCCCACACCTTCGAGACGGTGATGGACAAGGTGCGCAGCCAGGAGCTGAAGGTCACCGAGCCGCTGATGCACCTCTTCCACCGCTCCGGCGACCAGCTCGCCGACCTGGTCGAAGCCGCGCGCGACGAGCGCGAGCCCAACGCCGAGTCCGAGGCGGCGATCCTCAAGGAGCTCGACGGCTACCTCGGCGAGGCGGACAAGGACGAGAGTTTCAGCTTCGACGCGGTCACGCTCGACTTCGGCGCGGCCCCGGTCGAGATCGCCGAGGACGGGGACGCGGACGGCGAGGAAGCCGCGCTGCGCAGCTTCCACATCCGCTTCAAGCCGAGCCCGGCGCTCTACGCCAACGGCCACGAGCCGCTGCTGCTCTTCGACGCGCTGGCCGAGCTCGGCGAGTTGCGCGCCACCGCCGATCTCTCCGGCCTTCCGGAGTTTGACGCCTTCGATCCCAATGGCGCGGTGCTGGCCTGGACGCTGCGGCTCGAGACCTCGGAGCCCGAGACCGTGCTGCACGAGATCTTCGAATTCGTCGAATCGCTCTGCGAACTCGACATCCGCGAGCACGACGGCCTGAAGCCATCCCCGCTCGCGCCGCCGCCCGACCTTCCCGGCCTCGCCCCGCCGCCGGCCCCGTTGGATTTCGACGAGCCCGCTGCCGCCAGCGACGCGGCGGAGCTGCGCGCCGACGCGCAACGCGGCGAGGCCCGCGGCCCGCGCCCGACCCTGCGCGTCGATCTCGAACGGGTCGACCGGCTGATCAACACGGTGGGCGAGCTGATCATCAACCAGGCGATGATCTCGCAGCGCATCGAGGAGCTGGAGCTCCCTGCCGTCGCCCATCTCACCAACGAGCTCGAGGCCTACAAGCTGCTGGCCCGCGACATCCAGGAAGGGGTCATGGCGATCCGCGCCCAGCCGGTGAAACCGCTCTTCCAGCGCATGTCGCGCATCGTCCGCGAGGCTGCCGAGGCAACCGGCAAGAAGGCGCGGCTGGTCACGGTCGGCGATTCGACCGAGGTCGACAAGACGGTGATCGAGCGGCTCGCCGATCCGCTGACCCACATGGTGCGCAATGCCGTCGACCACGGGCTCGAGAAATCCGATGTCCGCGCCGCCGCCGGCAAGGAGGCGATCGGGACGATCCGCCTCTCCGCCTCCCACCGCTCCGGCAGCGTCTTCATCGAGATCGGCGATGACGGCGCCGGGCTTAACCGTGCCCGCATCCTCGAGAAGGCGATCGAGAAGGGGCTCGTCCTTCCCGAGGCGGAACTTTCCGAATCCGAGATCGACAACCTGCTCTTCCTGCCCGGCTTCTCCACCGCCAGCGAGGTTTCCAACCTCTCCGGGCGCGGCGTCGGCATGGACGTGGTGAAGAACGCCGTCGCCGCGCTCGGCGGGCGCGTGTCGATCGCCTCGAGCCCGGGCGCCGGCACCACCTTCACCATCGTGCTGCCGCTGACCCTTGCGGTCATGGACGGGTTCGTCATCTCGGTCGCCGACCAGACCATGGTGATCCCCATCGCCTCGATCATCGAGACGATCCGTCCCAGCCAGCGCGACCTGCACGCGGTCGGGACCAAGGGCGTGGTGATCCTCGTGCGCGGCGCCTACGTGCCGGTGGTGGACGTGGCCTTCAACCTCGGCCTCGCCTCGGCGCGCAAGGAGGCCGGCGAGGGCGTGCTCCTTCTGGTCAGCACCGAGAGCCAGGGTCTCACCGCACTGCGGGTCGAGGCGATCCACGACCAGCGCCAGGTCGTCATCAAGAGCCTCGAGAGCAACTATGCCGCCATCCCCGGCGTCTCGGCCGCGACCATCCTCGGAGACGGCAAGATCGCCCTGATCCTCGATCCCGAAGAGGTGGTGAAGCTGCAGCCCGCCGCCCCCTATTTCCCCGCGATAACCCCCCCGAAACTGGAGCTTCACCATGCTTGACGCCAACGAGGGACCCACCGAAACCCAGTTCGAATTCATCACCTTCTCGGCTGGAAACCAAAGTTTCTGCCTTGAAATCATGCAGATACGCGAGATACGGCGCTGGACCCCGGTAACCAAGCTGCCGCACACGCCGGACGACGTGCTGGGGGTGATGAACCTGCGCGGCGCGGTGATCCCGATCTTCGACCTCTCCGCGCGCTTCGGCCTCGGCGTGACCCCGGACAACGAGCGCAACGTGGTGATCGTCGCGGCGGCGAACGGCACGACCATTGGCCTCCTGGTGGAATCCGTGTCCGAGATCCTCTCGGTCGCCAAGTCGTCGATCCAGGAGACCCCCGACATGAAGTCCGACGCAGCCCGCCAAGCGATCCTCGGGGTGATCTCGGTCGGGGATTCCATGGTGCGCGTCGTCAATCTCGACGCGGTGCTCGACCAGGAAGGGGGCGCCGCCGCATGAGCCTGGCTGCCGCCGATGCCCTTCCGGGAGAGTTCGCCTTCACGGACGCGGATTTCGAGGCGCTGGCCCGCCTTGCCCGGGCCGAGTTCGGGCTGAGCCTGGCCACCAGCAAGAAGCCCCTCGTCTATTCCCGGCTTGCGCGCCGCCTGCGCGCGCGGGGGCTCGCCACGTTTCGCGACTACATGTCCCTGCTCGACAAGGAGGGCGAGGGCGCGGAGCGGCTTGAATTGGTCTCGGCGCTCACCACCAATGTCACCAGCTTCTTCCGCGAGAAGCACCATTTCGAGACGCTGCGCAGCGTGCTGATCCCGGAACTCGCCGGCCAGAGGCGCATCCGCATCTGGTCCGCGGGGTGTTCCTCGGGGCAGGAACCCTTCTCCATCGCCATGACCCTGCTCGACGGGCTGCCGCCCGGGACGCGTGACCTGCGCATCCTCGCAACCGACATCGACCCCGCGATCCTGCGCCGCGCGCGCCGCGGAATATACCCGCCGGAGGACTGCGAGACCGTGCCCGCCGAGTTCCGCCAGCGCTGGCTGCGCGCGGCTCGGGACGACGCGGACTCGCTGGAAACCGGCCCCGACCTGCGGGCACTGATCAGTTTTGCCGAGCTCAACCTCATCTGCGACTGGCCCTTCAACGGACCGTTCGACGCGATCTTCTGCCGCAACGTGGCGATCTATTTCGACCAGGAGACGCAGCAGCGCCTCTGGTCCCGCTTCACCGCCAAGCTCCGCGCCGGGGGGTTCCTGTTCATCGGCCATTCCGAGCGGCTCTCCGGCCCTGCCCTGGCCGAATTCACTACCGCCGGGGTCACCACCTACCGCAAGCGTGCCCTGCCGGGCCCCGCACAGCCCAGCTAGGAGATCGAGATGAGTTTGAAGGATTCGCTGCGCATCATGGTGGTCGACGACATGGCCACGAGCCGCGGGCTGATAACCCAGGCGCTCGACGAGATCGGCATCAAGAACTACCTCACCGAGAACGACGGCAGCAAGGCGCTGGCCCGGATGGCGGGCAGTCCCGTGCACCTCGTGCTGTCGGATTTCAATATGCCCAACATGGACGGCCTGGCCCTGCTGAAAGCCGTGCGGCAGAACAGAGCGACGCAGAAGATCGGCTTCATCCTCGTCACCGGCAAGCCGACGCCCGACATGGTCGCCCAGGCCAAGCAGCTCGGCCTCAACAACATGATCAAGAAGCCCTTCACCTCCCTTGCGATGAAGCAATGCATCGAAAGCGTCGTCGGAAAGCTGTGAGCCATGACCGCCCCGACCGCCCCCCGCGCCCCGGCGTCCGCACCCATCACCGCCAACGAGGCGACATGGCTGCTGTCCCGCGAGATAAGGCACCTGCAGCAGCGGCTCGAGCGGCTCGAGCACGGCATGGAACACATCTATTCGGGCAACGCCGACTCGCGCCTCGGCTCGGTGGCGATCACCGCATTCCAGGAACTCGACATGCTGGCGCAGTCCACGGATGCGCTCGCCGGATACGTGGAAAGGCTCGCGAGGTTGCTGGATGGCGAGAGGGCGCTCGACCTGCGCGAGGCGCTGTCGGTCATCCCGCTGCGCGACCTCGCGCGGCGGCTCGGCGGGACGCAGGGCGATGGGCTCGAGCCGAATGTCCCCGAGCTGTTTTGATCCCTGCCGGCGGACCGGGCTCAACCCCCTCGATGACGGGCAAGCGGCGCTGATCGGGAGCCCCGGGAGCCGGCGCAACGCGGGGTCCGGCCGCGAGGAGACAGGCTTCGCGACGGTGCCTGCGGGACACGGCCGCTCCAGGGGTCAGCGGATCCGCGGTGACACCCCCGTATCGCGCGCGGCTCGGACCGCCAGTTCCAAGGCCCGTCATGCGGTGCGGCACAGGTTCAAAGGGCCTGCGCAGGCTCCGCCAACGAGAAAGGCAATCGTGGCGCTCGCTGGAATGGCGCGTGCGGCAATACCCAGGGCGCATCGCTCGCCGGCAGGCGGCCCCGGACCGCCCCGCGCCTTCCTGCCGGCGCGGCAATCCGGGAATGCAGGCCAGCGAGACAGGCTGGAAACACAGGCCAAGACGGAAAGGACCGATGTCGATGATATCCCTGATCCTCGCCCACCCGGACCTGGGCCTGCGGCGACAGCTTGCGGCGGGGTTGCGGGCCTCGGGCTTCGTCGATCTGACCTGCGAGACCCATGACCTCATGACGACCTATACCGCCGTCGAGGAGCAAGAGCCCATGGCCGTGCTGATCGCCGAACGGCTGGCGATGCTGCCGGAATTCGAGGTCATGCGCGCGCTCTTTGCCGCGCTCGACGTGCGCTGGCTGGTGATCAAGACCCGCAGCGCGCCCGGCCAGGCCGCCGCGGCGAGTCCCTGGGACAAGCGCTCCGACCTCTTCGCGATCGACCCCGAGGTGCCGCCCGACGAGCTTGTCGGCACGCTGCGCTCGCTGACCCGCACGACGCGCCGCCGCGGGGCGCCCGCGGCGCCCCTCCCGACCGCGCCGGCCTCCGCTGGCGGGCCGCGCAGCAACCGCTTCATCCTGCTCGGCGCCTCGACCGGCGGGGTCGACGCGCTGCTGACCGTGCTTTCGGTCTTCCCCCCCGACTGCCCGCCCACCTTCATCGTGCAGCACACCGGCGGCGGCTTCGGCGAAAGCCTGACGCGACTCCTGGACCGGCAATGCGCCGCGCAGGTGCGGCCCGCGGTGGACGGCGCGCGGGTCGATCACGGCCAAGTGGTGATCGCCGCGGGAAGCCGGGCGCACCTGCACCTCGCGGGCGGCAGCCCAATGAAGATCGCGCTGCGCGCGGGCGAGCCGATCTCGGGGCACATGCCCTCGGTCGACGCGCTCTTCACCTCCGCCCTGCCCGGCGCGCCGCGCGCCGTGGCCGCGTTGCTGACCGGCATGGGTCGCGACGGCGCGCAGGGGCTCAAGGCGCTGCGCGACGCGGGCGCGACCACCTTCGCGCAGGACGAGGCGAGCTGCATCGTTTACGGCATGCCCCGCGCCGCGCGCGATCTCGGCGCGGTCGAGACCAGCCTGCCGCTGCCGAAGATCGGCCCGGCCCTGCTGCAGGCCTGCGCGAGCCCGGCTGCCACAGCCCATGGAAGGATGACCGCAAGATGAGCGATGCCGCAGAGAAGCTGGTGAACGTGATCCAGGGCGAATACCGGATCTCGACCTCGCCGATCGAGGTGCTGTCGACCGTGCTCGGCTCCTGCGTCGCCGTGTGCCTGACCGATGTCGAGGCGCGGGTGGGCGGGATGAACCATTTCCTGCTGCCGCAGCGGGCGGGAAAGGAGGGCGAGAACGTGCGCTACGGCGCCTATTCGATGGAACTGCTGATCAACGGGCTGCTGAAATGCGGCGCGCGCAAGAACCGGCTGGTCGCCAAGCTCTTCGGAGGGGCGAACATGCTCAGCCAGCTGCGCGACATCGGCGGGTCGAACGTCGCCTTTGCCAAGGAATTCCTGCAAAACGAGGCGATCCCGCTCGCCTCGGAAAGCACCGGCGGCTGCTCGGCCCGGCGCATCCGCTTCTGGCCGGCGGACGGGCGGGTGCGGCAATTCATCGTCCCCGGCGAGATCGAGGCGGTGGCGCCGATCACTCCGCCGAAACCGCCGCAGACCGAGATCACCCTGTTTTGAGCCCGGCGCAGGGCGCGACCTGCGCCAGGCTCACCGCGCACAGGACCAGGCATGCGGGATCAGGCGTGCGGGATCAGCTCCGTGGCGTCAGATCGGGTCGATCTGGGCAAAGGCGTTGCGCAGCGCCTCGGACCAGTCGTGGCTCATCTTCTGGAAGGCCTCGTCCGAGGGATCAATGCGCCGCCGCCGGGTAACCGCCAGCGCGTCGCGCTCGATCACCGCGAAGTCGAGTGGCATGCCGACGCTGAGGTTCGAGCGCAGGGTGGAATCCATCGACAGCAGCACCGCCTTCTCGGCATCCGCCAAGGTCGTGCCGGCCGAGATCACCCTGTCGAGGATCGGCTTGCCGTATTTGTGCTCGCCGATCTGCAGGAAGGGCGTGTCGGGCGTCGCCTCGATGAAATTCCCCTCGGGGTAGACGAGGAACATGCGCATCGGGCCGCCCTTGCGCTGGCCGGCGACGATCATCGAGGCCGAGGCGCTCTGGTTCATCCGCTCCATCTTGGACGCGACCTCGGAGGTCACGTCCGACAGGGTGGCGCCGACGATCTCGGCCACCTGCAGCATGCCCGGCGCGCGCAGGATCGCGCGGTCCGAGTCCGGGTCCTCGTTGGCCTCGGTCAGGCGCGCGATGACGGTCTGGGTGATCGACAGCGAGCCCGCGGTCATGATGCCGATGGCGCGGTCGCCCTGCTTCTCGAACAGGAACATCTTGCGATAGGTCGCGATGTTGTCGAGCCCGGCATTGGTGCGCGTGTCGGACAGCAGCACGACGCCCGCATCCAGCAGCAATCCCACGCAATAGGTCATCTGTCCCCTGGTCCCTTCCGATTGGCAACGCACCGGTATACCGCCGCGCCCCTGCCCCGGCAATCCTGCACGAAGGGATAGGGTCGCGGCCCGGCGCGCGCGGGATCGCCCGCCGCGCTCACTGCTGTTGCTGCTGGCCCGATTGCACCGTGCTGACCATCACCTCGACCTCGAGATGCTCCTGCGGCGTCGCCCCCTGCACCAGCCCGCGGATCGGCGCGGCGTCGAGCGCGTCGTAACCCGAGCCGAGCCGCACGTAGCGCGCGTCGGGGCAGCATTCGTTCGCCGCATCGAAGCCCACCCAGCTTAGCCCCGGCACCCAGATCTCGGCCCAGGCGTGGCTCGCCTCGTGCGGCGATCCGTCCTCGCTGGCCTGCAGGTAGCCGGTGACGTAGCGCGCCGGCATCTCGGCCGCGTGGGCCACCGAGATCAGCGCGTGGGCGTGGTCCTGGCACACGCCGACCCCGCCCGAGAGCGCCTCGGCCGCGGTGGTGTGCGGCTCGGTCTCGCCGGGCTTGTATGCGATGGCGCCCGAGACGGCGCGGCTGAGCGCATGGGCCCGGTCGAGCGCGCTGGCGCTTTCCATGCCCTTGAGCGCGAGGGCCGAGAGCATCTTCAGCTCGGCGTCGGCCTCGGTCTGGCGGGTTGCGCGCAGGTAGGCCGAGGGCGGAATGCGCTCGCGGTGGTCGCGCAGCACGCCGTAGAGGTCGGAGGTCTCGACCTCGCCCTCCACCTCGACGGTCAGCTCGGTGAGCGGGCCGCGCCAGGTGGCGAGGCGGATCATGTCGCCGGCGCCGTCGATGAACTCGGCCCCGGTCTGCGCCCCCTGCGAGGTGACGGTCCAGGACAGGATGCGCTGGCTGGCGCTGTCCGCCGGCCAGAGCTTCTGCGATTGCACGATGCCGCGCACCGGCTCGTCGAAGCGGTAGCGGGTGATGTGTCGGATCGAAAGTCTCATGCCGGCATTCCGCTCAGGTAGACCTCGTGCACCGTGGTCGCGACCTCGGCGTTGCGTGCCATGAAGCGCGCGAGGAATTCGTGCAGCCCCTCCTCGAAAATCTCCTCGACGGTCGCCGCACGCAGATCGTCCAGCAGCTTGTGCGCCACCTCCTGCGCCGCCGTGCCAGTGTGGTAGTTCTCGGCAAGATTGTCGAGGTGCTCGCAGTACCACTGGACGCAGGCGCGCAGCGAGCGCGGGAAGCGGCGGTTGAGGATCAGCAGGTCGGCGATCTTGGCCGCGGTGATCTCGCCCTGGTAGCTCCAGTTGAAGGCGCGCTGCGCGGTCATCGACTGCAGCAGCAGCGCCCACTGGCTCTGGTCGAGGCCGGAGCCGACGTAGCTCGCCGAGGGCAGCAGCACGTAGTATTTCACGTCGATCAGCCGCGCGGTGTTGTCGGCGCGCTCGATGGTCGTGCCGATGCCCGAGAAGTCGTAGCCGTCGTTGCGCAGCTGCGTCGACATGAAGGCGCCGCGGATCAGTTGGCAGGCGCGCAGCGTCCATTCCGTCAGGTCGGTGACCATCAGCTTGCTGCGCTCGGTGCGGTGCAGCTGCTGCAGCTCCTGGAAGGCGCCGTTGATCGCGTCCCAGACCGGCGCGGTCAGCGCGGTGCGCACCACGCGGGCGTTCTCGCGCGCCGCCGAGAGGCAGGAATAGACCGAGGACGGGTTCTCGGAATCGAAGAACAGCCAGGTCTCGATGTTGCGATGGTTGGTGTCGCGGTATTTCTCGAGGAAGGGCTCGAGCGTGCCCTTGGCCTGGAGCACGGCCTCCCAGTCGTTGCGGTAGCCGCCCGTGGCATTGGGCAGCAGCGCGTTGCGCGCCCCCACTTCCAGCAGGCGGGCGGTGGTCTCGGCGCGTTCGATGTAGCGCGCCATCCAGTAAAGGTGATCTGCAGTCCGGCTCAGCATCTCGTCACTCCGCCAATACCCAGGTGTCCTTGACCCCGCCGCCCTGCGACGAGTTCACCACCAGCGAGCCTTCCTTCAGCGCCACGCGGGTCAGCCCGCCCGGCACCAGCTCGATGGTCTCTCCGACGAGGCAGTAGGGCCGCAAATCGACGTGGCGCGGCGCGATCCCCTCCTCGACGAAGGTCGGACAGGCCGACAGCGCCAGCGTCGGCTGGGCGATGTAATTGTCGGGGTTCTTGCGGATCTTGGCGGCAAAGGATTCGATGGTCGACTTGTCGGATTTCGGACCCACCAGCATGCCGTAGCCGCCCGAGCCGTGCACTTCCTTGACCACCAGCTCGGAAAGGTTCTCGAGCACGTACTTGCAGTCGTCGGGCTTGGCGCATTGCCAGGTCGGCACGTTCTCGAGGATCGGCTCCTCGCCGAGGTAGAAGCGGATCATCTCGGGCACGTAGGTGTAGATCGCCTTGTCGTCGGCCACGCCCGCGCCGGGGGCCGAGCAGATGGTGACGCCGCCCGAGCGGTAGACGCTCATCAGCCCCGGAACGCCCAGCATCGAGTCGGGACGGAAGCAGAGCGGGTCGATGAAGGCATCGTCGATCCGGCGGTAGATCACGTCGACCTTGCGCGGGCCCTCGGTGGTCTTCATCCAGACGAAATCGCCCTCGACGAAGAGATCCTGCCCCTCGACCAGTTCGACGCCCATCAGGTCGGCAAGGAAGCTGTGCTCGTAATAGGCCGAGTTGAAATGGCCCGGGGTGAGGATGACGATATTGGGCTCGCCCTGGCATTTCTGCGGCGCCACGGACGCGAGCGTCTTCTTCAGCAGCCCGGCATAACCGTCGACCGGGCGGATGCGGCTTTCCATGAAGAGTTGCGGGAACATGCGCATCATGATCTCGCGGTTCTGCAGCATGTAGCTGACGCCCGAGGGCGTGCGGCAGTTGTCTTCGAGCACGTAGAACTGGTCGGGCCCGGTGCGCACGAGGTCGACGCCGACGATGTGGCTGAACACGCCGCGCGGCGGGCGGAAGCCGATGGCGGCCTTCTCGAAGGCCTCGTTGTTGGTCACCAGGTGCTCGGGGATGCGGCCGGCGCGGATGATCTCGCGGCGGTCGTAGACATCGGCGAGAAAGGCGTTCAGCGCCGCCGCCCGCTGGCGCACGCCGCGGTCGAGCTTGCGCCATTCCTCGGCGGTCATCACCCGCGGGAACATGTCGAAGGGGATCAGCCGCTCGGGATCCCCACCCTCGCCGTAGACGGCGAAGGTGATCCCGACCCGCCGGAACAGCGCCTCTGCCTCGTTCTGCTTCAGGCTTCGCAATTCGGCCGGCATCGACCGATACCATTTCTCCAGGTTCCGATACGCCGAGCGGACCTGCTCGCCGTTCAACATCTCATTGAAAATCGCTGGCTTCGTGGCGCTCATGACAATCCCTTTGCTCTGAGGCTCACGTTCTCTTTTTCGCGAGCGGAGGAAAAGCCCCCCGCGTGGAAAATAGATATTCACCCCATTTTTGCTGCCCAAAAATTCGGCAAATCAGCCGTCACGAATCTGATCTGTTGGGCATTCGCCCCAGTTTAGCCAGATAGGGCCCCGATTCCTCATATATTTCGCCCGTTTTTTAGACGTTTGACCAAAGGTCCGCCCGCGAAACAGGCAGCCCCTTCGGGCGCGCTGATCCGCGGTGGAAAGCACGTGGCGGCCCGTCACGGCTCCGTTATCCGAAGGTAGCGCCGGGTTGCGGCGTGCCAACGGGGAGCCGCGGCGGACCAAGCTCAAGAGGGCAGCCGCCTGCGGCACAACAATAATCGAAGCGGAGGAGGACCCGCCCAGATCGCCGGCCACCAGAGCCGACCTGCGCGGAGCCCTGACCCTGCTCTCTAGGGATGTTGAACATGATCAAAGCAATGAAATTTTCCAGCGTGGCGGCCCTCGCCATGATCTCCGCGGGCGCCGTTTCGGCACAGGCCGCGGATTGCCCGATCAAGGTGGGCGTGCTGCACTCGCTCTCCGGCACCATGGCGATTTCCGAGACCACTCTGAAAGACACCATGCTGATGCTGATCGACAAGCAGAACAAGGCCGGCGGCCTGCTCGGCTGCCAGCTCGAAGCCGTGGTGAAGGACCCCGCCTCCGACTGGCCGCTCTTCGCCGAGAAGGCGCGCGAGCTGATCTCCAACGACAAGGTCGACGTGATCTTCGGCTCCTGGACCTCGGCCTCGCGCAAGGCGGTGCTGCCGGTCATCGAGGAGCTCAACGCGCTCTACTTCTACCCGGTGCAGTACGAGGGTGAGGAAAGCTCGAAGAACGTCTTCTACACCGGCGCCGCCCCGAACCAGCAGGCGATCCCGGCCACCGACTACTTCCTCGACGAGCTCGGCGTCGAGAAGTTCGCGCTGCTCGGCACCGACTACGTCTACCCGCGCACCACGAACCGCATCCTCGAGGCTTACCTCAAGTCGAAGGGCATCGCCGAAGAGGACATCTTCGTCAACTACACCCCCTTCGGCCACTCCGACTGGTCGACCATCGTGTCGGACGTCAAGGCGCTCGGCGCCGACGGCAAGCAGGTCGGCGTGATCTCGACGATCAACGGCGACGCCAACATCGGCTTCTACAAGGAACTCGCGGCTCAGGGCGTCTCGGCCGACGACATCCCCGTCGTCGCCTTCTCGGTGGGTGAGGAAGAGCTCTCGGGCCTCGACACCTCGAACCTCGTCGGCCACCTCGCCGCGTGGAACTACTTCATGTCCGCCGAGGGCGAAGCCAATGCCGCGTTCATCAAGGAATGGCACGCCTTCATCGGCGACGAGAAGCGCGTGACCAACGACCCGATGGAAGCCCATTACATCGGCTTCAACATGTGGGTGAACGCGGTGACCGAGGCCGGCACCACCGACGTCGACGCCGTGCGCGAGCACATGTGGGGCCAGGAGTTCCCGAACCTGACCGGCGGCACCGCCAAGATGGGCGTGAACCACCACCTCTCGAAGCCGGTGCTGATCGGCGAGATCCGCGCCGACGGCCAGTTCGACATCATCTCCTCGACCGAGCCGGTCCCGGGCGATGCATGGACCGACTACCTGCCCGAGTCCGCCGTGCTCGAGTCCGACTGGAAGGACCTGAACTGCGGCATGTACAACACCGAGACCAAGACCTGCGTGCAGCTTCAGTCGAACTACTGAGCTGACATCCCAGGACGGCGGGCGCGCGGGACACCGGCGCGCCCGCCTCGCCTTATCCGACTTATCAAAAGACCGTACTCTGTTCCGGGGGCCGTCCATGCCGCGCGCGCTTCTCTCCGCCCTTGCGCTCCTGCTCTGCCTGATCACCTCGCCCGCCGCGGTGCTCGCGCAGGACACCGGGCTCAAGGCGATCCTCCAGCAACACGCGGGTGAAGTCGCCAAGCCCGGCCGCCAGACGGTGGACGAGCTGATCGGCGCGCTGGTCGCCTCGGGCGACGCGGCCGTGCCGGCCTTCCTGCAGAACTGGGCCGACCGCGAGGTCTACCAGCGCCGTTCCGACGGCCAGTTCTTCTATGCCAAGAAGGACGGCGGCGACTACGCGCTGACCGACATCGTCACCGGCGCGCCCGCCGGCACCGCCCCCGCCGCCGACATCGAGCAGATCCGCCCCAACGGCGGCGTGCGCCGCACGATCAGCACCGCGCTGGTGCAGTTCCAGCTCTCCGATCCCAATGTCGCGAGCCGCCTCGCCGCGCTCGACGCCATCGCCCGCAGCCCCTCCGCCGACCAGATCGAGCCGCTGCGCGCCTCGATCGAGACCGAGGAGGACCCCGGCGTTCTGGCCCGCAAGAAGCGCCTCGACGGCATGCTCACCGCCAGCTTCGGCGCCACGCCCGAGGACCGCATCGCCGCGATCGGCGCGCTCTCGTCCGAGCTCAGCGTCGACGTGCGCGCGGTGCTCAACCAGATCCTCACCTCGCGCGCCGGCGTCGCCGAGACCCTGCCCGCAGGCGCCAACATCGCCCGCGTGCTGAAGCCCGGCAAGGACCTCACCGAGGCCGAGGCCTATGCCCGGCTCGTCGACGCGGGCCTCGCCCAGCCGGTGCAGAGCCGCGAGCAGATCAAGGCCGCGCTCACCGCCAACCTCGCGGAGGGCGCCGTCGGCGGCGTGCCGCTCGGCCAGCTCGGCTCCGAGGCCGGGCGCGCCCGCGCCTATGCCGCGCTCGCCGAGGCCGGCACCGTGCCCGCCCGCGTCACCGAGGAGGACCGCAAGGCCGCCCTCGCCTCCCACGTCTTCTACGAGGAATATACCGAGCCCGACGCCGCCATCACCGATGCCGCCAAGCAGGCGCTGACCAGCGTGCGCACCCGCGTCGGCCTCTGGCAGGCGGTGGACTTCGGCCTCGACTCGCTGTCGCTCGCCTCGATCTACTTCCTCGCCGCCATCGGCCTTGCCATCACCTTCGGCGTCATGGGGGTGATCAACATGGCGCATGGCGAGTTCATCATGATGGGCGCCTACACCGGCTACGTGGTGCAGCAGATCATCCCCGACTACACGCTGTCGCTCATCGTCGCCCTGCCGCTGGCCTTCGCCATCACCTTCGCCGCCGGGGTGGCGATGGAGCGGCTGGTGATCCGCTGGCTCTACCACCGCCCGCTCGAGACGCTGCTCGCCACCTTCGGCATCTCGATCGCGCTGCAGCAGCTGGCCAAGAACATCTTCGGCACCCAGGCCCGCCCGCTCACCTCGCCGCACTGGCTCGACGGGGCGTGGATCATCAACGACGTCGCCGGCATCGCCAACATCCGCATCGCGATCTTCGTGCTGGCGCTGGTCTTCCTGTGCCTGATCCTGTTCATCCTCAACCGCACCCGCATCGGGCTCGAGGTCCGCGCGGTCACCCAGAACCCCGGCATGGCCGCCTCGATGGGCATCAACCCCGACAAGATCAACATGCTGACCTTCGGCCTCGGCTCGGGGATTGCCGGCATCGCCGGGATCGCCATCGGCCTCTACGCGCAGGTCACCTCCGAGATGGGCGCCAACTACATCGTGCAGAGCTTCATGACCGTGGTCGTGGGCGGCGTCGGCAACGTCTGGGGCACCCTCGCCGGCGCCGCGCTGATCGGCATCCTGCAGAAAGGCATCGAGTGGCTGAACCCCAGCAACACGCTGGCGGCGCAGACCTACATGATCCTCTTCATCATCCTCTTCATCCAGTTCCGTCCCAAGGGCATCGTCGCCCTCAAGGGCCGCGCGGCGGGAGACTGACCATGAGCCCGATGACCAGCCTCCCCTGCTTCGCGGCGCACGCAGACGCCTCCGGCGGGAGTATTTGCGGAAAGATGAAAGCCGCACCCCGCCACAAGCGTCCACGTCCCGCGCTTCCACATGTTGCAAATATCCCGGGGGAGAGCCGCGCAGCGGCTCGGGGGCGGAGCCCCCTGACACCAACCCGCGGGCGGAGCCCCCTCAATACCCTCGCCAAAGGAGCCACCGCATGAGCAGCTTCTTCGCGCAGAACAGGTCCGTCGCCTGGTTCCTGCTGGCGCTCGCGCTCTTCGTGCTGCTGGTCACGGTGCTGGCGCCGGCGACCGGCACGGGGTTCCTCTCGACCTCCTTCGTCAAGACGCTCGGAAAGACGCTCTGCCTGATGCTCGTCGCCGTGGCGATGGACGTGGTCTGGGGCTACACCGGCATCCTCAGCCTCGGCCACATGGCCTTCTTCGGGCTTGGCGGCTACATGATCGGCATGTGGCTGATGTACGCGCGCACCGAGCTCATCATCGCCGAGAGCCTGCGCGCCGCGCCGATCCCGCCCACCCCCGAGGAGATCCACGACGCCATCGGCCAGCAGATCTTCGGCGTGGTCGGCAGCGCGGATTTCCCTTGGCTCTGGGGCTTTGCCCACAGCTTCCCGCTGCAGCTTGCCATGGTGGTGGTGGTGCCGGGCATCCTCGCGCTGGTCTTCGGCTGGCTCGCCTTCCGCAGCCGGGTCACCGGCGTCTACCTGTCGATCCTGACGCAGGCGATGACGCTGGCGCTCTCGCTCTACCTCTTCCAGAACGAGGCCGGGCTGCGCGGCAACAACGGGCTGTCGGGGCTGCAGAACCTGCCGGGGCTGGACGCGGTGCCGCAGGCGACGATCTCGATCTGGTTCTTCTGGGCCTCGGCGGCGGCGCTCGGCCTCGGCTACCTGCTCTTTGCCTGGGTGGTCTCGGGCAAGATGGGCTCGGTGATCCGCGGCATCCGCGACAACGAGAACCGCGTGCGCTTCCTCGGCTACCACGTGGAGAGCTACAAGCTCTTCATCTTCGCCCTCACCGGCGTGGTCTCGGGGCTCGCCGGCGCGCTCTACTACCCGCAGGCGGGGATCATCAACCCGGCCGAGATCGCGCCCATCGCCTCGATCTACCTCGCGGTCTGGGTCGCCATCGGCGGACGCGGCCGGCTCTACGGCGCGGCGCTAGGCGCGGCGGTGGTCTCGCTCCTGTCGAGCTGGTTCACCGGCGGCGGCGCGCCCAACATCAACCTCGGTTTCTACACGATCAACTGGGTCGACTGGTGGCTGGTGCTGCTGGGCCTCAGCTTCGTCGCGGTGACGCTGCTGGCACCCAAGGGCATCGGCGGGATCTTCGATCTCTTCAGCCGCCGCCACCCGGTGCCCGAGCGCGTCGGCGATTTCGGCCCGGACCAGGGCGCGCGGCGCACCGTCGAAGGGGAGGAAGAGAAATGAACACCCTGCTCGAGATGTCCGGCGTCTCCGTCAGCTTCGACGGGTTCAAGGCGATCAACAACCTTTCCTTCCGCATCGGCGAGCCCGAGCTGCGCGCCATCATCGGCCCGAACGGCGCCGGCAAGACCACCTTCATGGACATCATCACCGGCAAGACCCGCCCCGACGAGGGCCGCGTGCTCTGGGGCGAGAAGTCCGTCTCGCTTCTGAAGATGAGCGAGAGCCAGATCGCCCGCGCCGGCGTCGGGCGCAAGTTCCAGAAGCCGACCGTGTTCGAGGCGCAGACCGTGCGCGAGAACCTCGCCATGGCGCTGAAGAACAAGCGCGGCCCCTTCGACGTGCTCCTGCACCGCAAGAGCCGCAAGGGCGCCGAGCGGATCGAGGCCATCGCCGAGGAGATCGGCCTCTCGGACCAGCTCGGGCGGATCTCGGGCGAGCTCAGCCACGGCCAGAAGCAATGGCTCGAGATCGGCATGTTGCTGGCGCAGGACCCGCGCCTGCTGCTGGTCGACGAGCCCGCCGCGGGCATGACCCCGGCCGAGCGCGAGCACACCACCGACCTCTTGCGCCGCGCGGCCTCGAAACACGCGGTGGTGGTGGTCGAGCACGACATGGAATTCGTGCGCCGGCTCGACTGCAAGGTGACGGTGCTCTGCGAGGGCTCGGTGCTGGCCGAGGGCTCGCTCGATCACGTGACCGCCAACCAGGACGTCATCGACGTCTACCTGGGACGATGACGGGGATGCGCAACTCTCTTCGAAGAGAGTTGCTAATTCCTTCGAAGGAATTTGCGATGGAGGGCCGGAGATGCTGAAGGTCGACAACCTCACCCTGCACTACGGGCAGAGCCAGATCCTGCACGGGATCAGCCTCGAGGCGGAGCCGGGCAAGGTCACCGCGGTGATGGGCACCAACGGCGTCGGCAAGACCTCGCTGCTGAAGGCCATCGCCGGGCGCCACCCCTACTCGGCCGGGACGATCAGCCTCGACGGCGCGCCGCTCGATCACCTCGGCGCCTACCAGGCGGCGCGGGCGGGCATCGCCTACGTGCCGCAGGGGCGCGAGATCTTCCCGCTGATGACCGTGCAGGAGAACCTCGAGTCCGGCTTTGCCTGCCTCGAGCGCTCCGAGCGCGGCGTGCCGGCGCATATCTTCGAGCTCTTCCCGATCCTCAAGGACTTCCTGCACCGCCGCGGCGGCGATCTCTCGGGCGGGCAGCAGCAGCAGCTCGCCATCGCCCGCGCGCTGATCACCCGGCCGCGCGTGCTGCTGCTCGACGAGCCGACCGAGGGCATCCAGCCCAACATCATCCAGCAGATCGGCCGGGTCATCGCGCAGCTGCGCGACCAGGGCGACATGGCCGTGGTGCTGGTCGAGCAGTATTTCGACTTCACCTGGGGGCTGGCCGACAGCTTCTATGCGGTGACCCGGGGCGCGGTGTCGCTCTCCGGCCGCGCCGGCGAGATCGACCGCGAGGCGCTGCTGGAGAAGGTCTCGATCTGATCCCGGGCCTGGCGCCTCACTGGCGTCACGCGCGCTTGTCGCTCCCTGAAGCGGTGTGACCCGAGGGCTCCCGGAAAGCTGGTCTGCCTTTATCTTGGCCACCGCGCACCCGCCTGCCAAGGCTTGGCGGTGCCTTGGTCCTGCCACGCGCATCTACGCCCGCCCCCCTGCGGCCCCGGACCCGCACCGGGTCAAGTCCCTGTCCTCCCCGAGGGTTGGCAGCGCCGCGGGCGACGGGCGCAGGCCGCCCCCACTCTTCGCGCCGCTTGCCGCAGCGCGCACCGCCGTGTCATGAATGGGCAAAGAGGGGGAGGATTTCGCGATGCGCGCAATGGGCATGGCCCTGGCCGGGCTCACCTTGCTGCTGGGTACCGGCGCCTCCGCGCAGGCGGTGCTGCCGCGTGCGGTGAGCGATGCGGATTATGTCGAGACAAATGCCGCAGAGGCCGAGCTGGGGCGGCTGCTCTTCTACGACCCGATCCTCTCGGGCAACCGCAACATCGCCTGTGCCACCTGCCACCACCCGCGCTTCGCCACCTCGGACGGGCTGAGCCTCGGGCTCGGCGAGGGCGGCGTCGGGCTCGGCCCCGAGCGCCACATCACCGCCGAGGACACGCCCGAGCAGCGCATCCCGCGCAACGCCACCGCGCTCTTCAACCTCGGCGCGCGCGAGTTCACCGTGCTCTTCCATGACGGCCGGATCGAGGCCGACCCGTCGCGCCCCGGCGGCATCCGCACCCCCATGGCCGAGGATATGGAGACGGGCTTTTCGGGCGTGCTCTCGGCGCAGACCATGTTCCCGGTGCTCTCGCCCGACGAGATGGCGGGGCATTACTCGGAAAGCGACGTGTCGAAGGCGGTGCGCTCTGGCCGGATCACCGGCGAGGGCGGCGCCTGGGACATCATCGCCAAGCGCGTCGCGGCGATCCCCGACTACGCGCAGCGCTTCGACGCGGTCTACCCGCACGTGGCCGAAGGCGCGCCGATCCATTTCACCGACATCTCGAACGCCATCGCCGCCTTCGTCGCTCTCGAGTGGCGCTCGGACGGCAGCCCCTTCGACGCGGCTTTGCGCGGCGAGACGCCACTCTCCGGCGCGGCGGCGGAGGGCGCGGCGCTGTTCTATGGCGAGGCGGGCTGCGCCGCGTGCCACTCCGGCCCCTTCCTCACCGACCACGATTTCCACGCCATGGGCGCGCCGCAGCTGGGGCCGGGCAAGGCCGAGCGCTTCGAGCACCACGCCCGCGACGAGGGGCGGATGCGGGTCACCGGGCGCGAGGAGGACCGGTTCGCCTTCCGCACCCCCTCGCTGCGAAACGTCGCGAAGACCGGGCCCTGGGGCCACGCGGGCGGGCATGACGATCTTGCGAGCTTCCTGTCGGACCACGCCGAGCGTGCCGGGGGGCTTGGTCATTACGCCCGCCACGTCGTACTGCCGGAACTGCCGAAGACCAAGCCGGACTGGGCGGTGATGAACGACCCGCTCGAGGTGCAGGCGCTGGTCGCGGCGGCAGGTCCGGGCACGGCGCTGAGCGCGGGCGAGATCGCGGCGCTGCTGGCCTTCGTGGATACGCTGACCGACCCTGCGGCACTGGCGGGCAGGCTTGGCGTGCCCGAGGCCGTGCCCTCGGGCCTGCCGGTCGACCGCTGACCCGTCAGGTCAGGGCCGCTCGACCCGCATCACCTCGCCGGGGCGCACCGGCTGCCAGTCCCCGGCCTCGCCGCCCGGCCAGATCACCCGCAGCTGAGCCTCGGTCTCGGCGCCAAGGCCGAAATGCAGCGGCAGGGCGCTGCCGCCCGCGTGGCCGCCGCCGATGGTGACCTCCTGCGCCTGCACGCCGGAGGCGTCCCGCAACTCGACCCAGGCCCCGACCGCGTCGCGGTTCGCCCCCGACTGCAACGGCAGGGCGCCGACCCAGTGCCCCGCCCCCTCGGTCACGTTGCGCCAGAGCTCCATCGGCGCGCGGCGGTTGACCACGGCGAGGTCGAGCAGCCCGTCGCCGTTGAGATCGGCCAGCGCCGCGCCGCGCGAGCGCTCCATCGTGGCGATCCCCGCCGTCTCGCCGGTTTCGGTGAAAGTCCCGTCCGCGCCCTGCATCAGCAGCGAGTTGGGATCGTCCATCGCCATGCCGGGCATCTGGTCGACGTTGCCCTTCGAGATGAAGAGATCCGCCCGCCCGTCGTTGTCGACGTCGCCGAACTCGGCGTGCCAGCCGGTCGAGGGGCGGCCGTCGCCGCCGGTGTAGGGCCGGTGCGCCGTGGTGCCCTGCGCGTAGGGCGCGTCCTCGAACTTCCCGCCGCGGTTGAACTGCAGCAACTGGTCGCCCATCGAGGTCATCATCACCTCGGGCAGCCCGTCGCCGGTCAGGTCGCGCGAGGCGATGCCCATGCCCCAGAGCGAGACCTTGGCCCAGTCGGTGCGCTCCTCGAGCGGCGAGAGGCGGAACATCTGCTCGTAGCCGCCCTTCACGTAGTAGTGCCGGTCGTTCGACAGCCGCAGCTCGGGCGTTCCGCTGCGCTGCCAGTCCGAGATCAGCGCCGAGAGCGTGCACCAGCCGGGCTCGATGGTCTCGACCTTGCCGAAGCCGCCCTCGCCGGGACGGATCAGCTCGCTGCTGTCGCAGGCCTCGAACGGGCCGTCGGGATCGAAACGGTCGACGTAATTGCCGACAAAGACCGTCGGCCAGCCCTGCCCCGGCTCCCAGGTGGCGGCGAAGGCGGTGGACCAGGCGTCGCGCTGCGGCAGACCCCAGGCCTCGGTCGCGTCCTCGAAGCGGCAGTCGCCAAGCCCGCGCAGCACCCGGTTCGGCCCGACCCGCAGTACGAAAAGGTCGAGGTTCCCGTCGCTGTCCGCATCCAGCGGATAGGCCCCGGTCACCCCGGTCATCTCGGGGACCGCGCCGCGCTCGAAGCGCAGCGCCCCGCCGCGTTCGGAGCGGTTGACGAAAAGCTCGGCGGGGGACGTGCCGCCGGCGGCGAAGAGCTCGGGCAGGTCGTCGCCGTTGCAGTCGAAGGCCGCGACGCCGCCGCCGACGAAATGCTCCCAGCCGCCGGAATAGACGTGCTGCGACGGCAGGCCGGCGCTGTCGTCGACGAAGGCGGGCCCGGCCGCGGCGAGCGACGGAACCAGCGCCAGAAGAACCGCGGCCCGGCTCATTGCGCCGCCATCTCGCGACCCGCGCCGAGCATCTGCTCGGTCAGCGTGTCGAGCGCCAGCGCCGCCGCGCCGCGCGCCCAGACCATGTCGCCCCAGGCGTGGATCTCCACCTTCGGCGCCTCGCGGCCGGTCTCGATCATCATCGTCTTCATCTCCGTCAGCGTGTCCCCGGCGTAAAGGTAGTCGTAGCGCATCCGCTCGCCCGACAGGATGATGAGCTGCGGATCGAAGAGGTTGGTGACATTGGCCAGTGCCAGCGACAGGTAGCGCCCGGCACGGCGGAAGATCGAATGCGCCGCCGGGTTGCCCGCCCGCGCCTGGCTGAACAGGCTCTCGAGCAGCGCCCGCACCGAGCGGGTCTCGAGGTCGGGCAGGTTCAGCGCCGTGCGCGCCTCGCGCACCAGCGCGTAGTCGGCGACATAGGCCTCGAGGCAGCCGCGCTGGCCGCAGCGGCAGAGCGCGCCGTCGAGATGCACCTTCATGTGGCCAAGCTCCATGCCCATGCCATGCGCGCCGCGGTAGAGCCGGTGGTTCATCACGAAGCCCATGCCCACCCCGTGCTCGATGGTCACCACGGCAAAGTTCGACATGGTCCGCCCCGCCCCGAACCAGAGCTCGGCGAGGGTCACGAGATTGGCGTCGTTGTCGATGTAGACCGGCAGGCCGAGGCGCTGCGACAGGGCCGGGCGCAGGTCGATGTCGCGCCGCGCGAGGATCGGAGACCAGCGCACCAGCCCGGTGCCCGCCTCGACGAAGCCCGGCACACCGAGCCCGAGCGCGCGCAGCGAACCGGGCGCGATCCCGGCCTCGCGGCAGATCTCGAGCATCAGCGTCTCGGTGACATCGGCGACGGTCTCGACCGAGAGCTGCCCGGGCGCGCGCGGCATCGAAGCGGTGGCGATGACCCGGCCCGAGAGGTCCGAGAGCACCGCCGTGTGGTGGATGTCCGAGAGCTTCATCCCCATGACGTGATGCACGCCGGGCCGCACCTGAAGGGCAACCGCCGGGCGGCCGCGGCCGGACTCGCCGGGGCGCGGCGCCTGCACCTCCTCGAGAAAGCCCGTCTCGATCAGCTCCGAGGTGATGGTGGTCACCGAGGCCGGGCTGACCCGCAGGTCCTTGGCGACCTGCACGCGCGGCACCCGGCCAAGCGCGCGCACATGCTCGAAAACCTGCTGGCGCAGAGGGCGCTGCCCCGAGTCCGGCGACTGCAAGAACGGGCCGCAGCCGCTGATTTCCTCGTCGTCGCTCATTCCGCAGGCGCACCCAGATTTCATTCAGGTCTCGAACAAAATTAACCCGCAAATTTCCACACAGACCGTAATCCGGGCGGACACGAGAGGCTGCTGGCCAATATTTGCTTCACTCGGCAATATGCGCGGGCAAATTTAATTTGACAACTGAATTTATGCGGCTCAGTCTGGCCGCGCGCCGAGGGAGAACGGCGCATGCCCCGCCGGGGCACCTAGGGAGGAAAACATGTACAAGAAATTGCTGGCCTCAGCGGCCATCACACTCGGGCTTGCCGTGACGGCATCCGCCCAGACCGTCGGCGTGTCCTGGTCGAACTTCCAGGAAGAGCGCTGGAAGACCGACGAGGCCGCGATCAAGTCGGCCCTCGAGGCCGCGGGCGCCACCTACATCTCGGCCGACGCGCAATCCTCGTCCTCGAAGCAGCTGTCGGACATCGAGTCGCTGATGGCGCAGGGCGTCGATGCGCTGATCATCCTCGCGCAGGACACCCAGGCCATCATCCCCGCCGTCGAGGCCGCCGCCAACGAGGGCGTGCCGGTGATCGCCTATGACCGCCTGATCGAGGACAGCCGCGCCTTCTACCTGACCTTCGACAACGTCGAGGTCGGCCGGATGCAGGCCCGTGCCGTGCTCGAGGCCGCGCCCGAGGGCAACTACGTGATGATCAAGGGCTCGCCCACCGATCCCAACGCCGACTTCCTGCGCGGCGGCCAGCAGGAGGTGCTGCAGGCGGCGATCGACAGCGGCAAGATCACCATCGTCGGCGAGGCCTATACCGACGGCTGGCTACCCGCCAACGCGCAGCGCAACATGGAACAGATCCTGACCGCCAACGACAACAAGGTCGACGCGGTGGTCGCCTCGAACGACGGCACCGCCGGCGGCGCCGTCGCGGCGCTGACCGCGCAGGGCCTCGACGGCATCCCGGTCTCGGGTCAGGACGGCGACCATGCCGCGCTGAACCGCGTCGCCCGCGGCACGCAGACCGTGTCGGTCTGGAAGGACGCGCGCGAGCTTGGCAAGGCAGCGGGCGAAATCGCCGTGCAGCTGGCCGGCGGCGCCGAGATGAGCGCCGTCGACGGGGCCGCCGAATGGACCTCCCCGGCGGGCACCACGCTCTGGGCGAAGTTCCTGCAACCGATCCCGATCACCAAGGACAACCTCGCGACCGTGGTGGACGCGGGCTGGATCAGCAAGGACGCGCTCTGCCAGGGCGTTTCCGCCGGCCCCGCCCCCTGCAACTGATCGCCCGGCAAGCCCCGGCTCACAGCACCGCTCCCGCCGCCGATCGTGCGGCGGGAGCCCCCACCTTCCAGCATCGCTCAAAGCACCCGAGGTCACCATGGCAGAGGCGAACGCCTCCGGCGCAGGGGCCGGCCGCAGGAACATCTTCAAGACCCTCGAATTCGACACGCGCCTGCTTGGCATGGTCGGCGCGTTCATCCTGGTCTGCATCGTGTTCAACGTCCTCACGGACGGCCGCTTCCTGACGCCGCGCAACATCTTCAACCTGACGATCCAGACGGTCAGCGTGGCGATCATGGCCACCGGCATGGTCTTCGTCATCGTCACCCGCAACATCGACCTGAGCGTCGGCTCGCTGCTCGCCACATGCTCGGCGATGATGGCGATCACCCAGACACAGCTCCTGCCCGGCCTCGGGCTCGACTACGGCAACCCGGTGATCGCCCCCGTCGCGATCATCGTCGGGCTGCTGACCGGCGCGCTCATCGGCGCCTTCCAGGGCTGGATCGTCGGCTATCTCTCGGTCCCCGCCTTCATCGTCTCGCTTGGCGGCCTGCTGGTCTGGCGCAACGTCGCCTGGTACCTGACCCACGGCCAGACCATCGGCCCGCTCGACGACACCTTCCAGACGCTCGGCGGCATCGGCGGCACGCTCGGCGTGACCGGCAGCTGGATCTTCGGCGCCCTTGCCACGCTGGTCGCCTGGGCGGCCATCGCGCAGGCCCGCAAGGCGCGGATCAACCACGAGTTCCCGGTCAAGCCGCTCTGGGCCGAGGGTGTGCTCATGGCGCTCTCGGCGGCGGCGATCCTCGGCTTCGTCGCGGTGCTCAACGCCTACGAAGTGCCCGGGCGCGTGCTGCGCCGCGGCTTCGAGATGCGCGGCCAGGCCATGCCCGAGGGCTTCACCGCGGGCTACGGCATTCCCTACTCGGTGCTGCTGCTGATCGCCGTGGCCGTGGCGATGACCGTGGTCGCCCGCCGCACCCGGCTCGGCCGCTACATCTTTGCCACCGGCGGCAACCCCGAGGCGGCGGAGCTTTCCGGCATCAACACCCGGCTGCTGACGGTCAAGGTCTTTGCCCTGATGGGCGTGCTCTGCGCACTGGCCGGCATGGTCGCCTCGGCCCGGCTGTCGTTCCACTCGAACGACATCGGCACGCTCGACGAGCTGCGCGTGATCGCCGCGGCGGTGATCGGCGGCACTGCGCTGGCGGGCGGCATCGGCACGATCTACGGAGCCATCCTCGGCGCGCTGATCATGCAGTCGCTGCAATCGGGCATGGCCATGGTCGGCGTCGACGCGCCGTTCCAGAACATCGTCGTCGGGGTCGTGCTGGTGCTGGCCGTGCTCATCGACATCCTCTACCGCAAACGCACGGGAGACAAATGATGGCCCCCAGACCCGGAGCCCCGCTCGTCGAGATGCGCGACGTGTCCGTCTCGTTCGGCGGCATCAAGGCGGTCGACCACGTCACGGTCGACCTGCATGCCGGCGAGGTGGTCGGCCTGCTCGGCCACAACGGCGCCGGCAAGTCGACGCTGATCAAGTGCCTGTCGGGCGCCTACCGCATGGACAGCGGCGAGATCCTGATCGACGGCGAGAAGATCGAGATCACCAACCCGCGCGACGCCCGCCGCTACAACATCGAGACAATCTACCAGACGCTGGCGCTGGCGGACAATCTCGACGCCGCCTCGAACCTCTTCCTCGGGCGCGAGCTGGTGACCCCCACCGGGCTTGTCGACGACGCCCAGATGGAGGCCGAGACGCGCAAGATCATGGCGCGGCTCAACCCCAACTTCCGCAAGTTCCAGGACCCGGTGAAGGCGCTCTCGGGCGGCCAGCGGCAATCGGTGGCCATCGCCCGCGCGGTCTATTTCAACGCCCGCATCCTGATCATGGACGAGCCCACCGCGGCGCTCGGCCCGCAGGAGACGCAGATGGTCGCCGAACTCATCGAGCAGCTCAAGGCGCAGGGCATCGGCATCTTCCTCATCGAGCACGACATCCACAACGTGATGAAGCTCTGCGACCGCGCCTCGGTGATGAAGAACGGCCGGCTCGTCGGCACGGTGAACGTCGCCGAGGTCACCGACGAGGACATCCTCGGCATGATCATCCTCGGCAAGCAGCCCCGCACCTGACCCGCGCCGCCCCGCGCGGCGCACCCTTTCCCAACCTCCCGGATCAACACGAGGCACACATGACGGGCTTCTTCGGAGACATCCCGAAACTCGGCTACCAGCCGGACGCGGACAGCGATTTCGCCTTCCGCCATTACAACCCCGACGAGATCGTCATGGGCAAGCGGATGGAGGAGCACCTGCGCTTCGCCGTCGCCTACTGGCACAGCTTCGCCTGGGAGGGCGGCGATCCCTTCGGCGGGCGCACCTTCGACCGGCCGTGGTTCGGCTCGGAGATGGAGAAGGCGAAGATGAAGGCCGACGTCGCCTTCGAGATGTTCGACCTGCTGGGCGTGCCCTTCTTCTGCTTCCACGACGCCGACGTGCGCCCCGAGGGCGCGGATTTCGCCGAGAATACCCGCAACCTCGAAGAGATCACCGACTATTTCGCGCAGAAGATGGAAGGCTCGAAGACCCGCCTGCTCTGGGGCACGGCGAACCTCTTCACCAACCGCCGCTTCATGGCCGGTGCCGCGACCAACCCCGACCCCGAGGTCTTTGCCTGGTCCGCCGCGACGGTGAAGACCTGCATGGACGCCACCCACAAGCTCGGCGGCGAGAACTACGTGCTCTGGGGCGGGCGCGAGGGCTACGAGACGCTGCTCAACACCGACCTCACCCGCGAGGCCGAGCAGGCCGGGGCCTTCCTGTCGATGGTCGTCGACTACAAGCACAAGATCGGCTTCAAGGGCACGATCCTCATCGAGCCGAAGCCGCAGGAGCCCTCGAAGCACCAGTACGACTACGACGTCGCCACGGTCTACGGCTTCCTGAAACGCTTCGGCCTCGAGAACGAGGTGAAGCTCAACATCGAGCAGGGCCACGCGATCCTCGCCGGGCACAGCTTCGAGCACGAGCTGGCGCTGGCCGCCTCGCTGGGGCTCCTCGGCTCGATCGACATGAACCGCAACGACTACCAGTCCGGCTGGGACACCGACCAGTTCCCCGACAGCGTGCCCGAGGTCGCCCGCGCCTATTACGAGATCCTCAAGGCGGGCGGCTTCACCACCGGCGGCACCAACTTCGACGCCAAGCTGCGGCGGCAGTCGCTCGACCCCGAGGACCTGATCCTCGGCCACGCGGGCGCGATGGACGTCTGCGCGCGCGGGCTGAAGGCAGCGGCGGCGCTGCTCGAGGACGGCACGCTCGAGGCGCTGCGCGCCGGGCGCTACGCCGACTGGGACACGCCCGAGAACACGGCGCTGCTCACGTCCGACCTTGCCAGCATCGAGGCGCGGGTGCGCGCGCAGGGCCTCAACCCCGAGCCGCGCTCGGGGCGGCAGGAGCGGCTCGAGAACCTCTGGAACCGCTTCCTCTGAGCCTTCGGATCCGGCGCGGCCGCGCGCCGGATCCCTCCCCCTGCCCGCCGCGCCACACTTCCGCCGGATTGCCGCGCGAAGTTCCGGCTTGCGTCCGGCCCCGACTTGCATGTCATTCTGAGGGCAACGCTTTTTCTTTCCGGAGGGTGCCCCCGTGTTCAGGACCGCCTGCCTCGCATTGCTGCTGATCGCGCCCGCAGCGCCGCTTGCGGCGCAGGGCCAATCGGTCCCGCTCGCCGATCTCGACGCGGCTCCGACCCGCACGCCCGGCTACCGCTGGCCCAACCGGCCGGACTGGCCCTCGCGCCCCGGCTATCCGCAGCAGCCCGGCAGCCCCGGCACGCCCGGCCGGGGCGACTGGGGCCACGGCGACTGGGGACACGGTGACTGGAGTGGGAACTGGGGCGGCAACTGGGGCTGGGGCGGCGGCTACGGGGGATACGGCGGGCTCGGCGCCTCGCTCGACCTCGGCACCCGCGTGCCCGGCGCAGACGGCTCGGTGCGCGAGCCGGTGATGACCATCGAGCGCGACAGCCCCGCCCGCACCCGGCAGATCCGCAACTCTCCCGGCGCGCCGGTGGTGAGCGCGCCGCAATCCGCCGCGTCGCGCCTGCCGCAGCCGCCGATCGTCGAGCGCGCGCCGATCGCCACCGCGCCGCTCCAGCCCGGGCCGGCGCAGCAGGGCGCGGGCGAGCTCAACGGCGGCGGCGCGGCGCTCGGCCAGGTGCTCAGCGCCGATGGCGAGAACTACGTGCTGCTGCTGACCCTGCCCGAAAGTCGGGTGACCTGCATGGGCCAGCTCGACGGCCCGCCCGCGCTCTTCCCCAGCATGGGCTCGGCGCTGGCCTGCTCCGACGGGGCGCAGGGCAACGCGCTCTTCGCCACCCCCGAGGAGGGCGCCGGCAGCAGCGCCAGCTTCACCCTCGACGGCGGGCGCGGCGGCTATCTCGTCTTTCCCTGAGCCCGCCGCTCAGCCTGCCGCCAGCGCCAAGCACCGCGCGAGCGAGGCCGGCAGCGTCGCGCCATGGCCGAGCCCCTCGAGCACCTCGAGCCGCAGGTCGAGATCGCCGCGGGCGCCGAGCCGCGCCGCCATCTCGACGGTCTCGGGATTGGGCCGCGGCGCCACCGGCTCGGGCGTGCCGGAGCGGTGCTCGCGGTCACCCAGCATCACCAGCACCTCGGCCCTTCCCGTCGCCAGCCGGCGCGCCCCGGCTTCCATCGCCTGCAGCGCGCCGCCGCCGAAGCCGGTGGACGGGCTGATCGGCATGTAGGCGCGGAAGGCACCGGGATCGGAGAGGAGCGTCGCCAGCACGAAGACCCCGCCGTAGGAATGCCCCCATAGGCTGCGCCGCGCGTGATCGAGCGGCAGGCGCTCCGCCAGCGCCGCGGCGATCGGCCCGAGCAGCCGGGCGCGGAACGCCTCCTGCCCGCCGAACTGCCAGTCCCTCCCGCGCCCGTGCTCCGGCGTCTCGAGCGGCACCGGCGTGTAGTCGCGGGCGCGGGCGGCGCCGTCGAAGGCCTCTTCCACCGGGTAGCCGATGCCGATCACCGCAAGCCCGGGATGCGCCGCAAGAAGCGCGGGCTCGAGCCGGGAGAAGGCGGCATTGCCGTCGAGCATCCAGAGCGAGGGCCAACCGCCCGCCGGGGCCGCGCCGCGCGGCCGGGCAAGGAAGAGCCGGTAGGCCAGCCCGTCCGCGCCGATGTCGAAGCGCGTGATCTCGTGGCTGTCCGGCGGCGCGTCGAAAAGCGGAAATGCTGCGGGGGCCGGCTGCCGCTGCGCCTGCGCGGGCAAGGCAGGGCAGAGGGCAAGCGCGGCAAGCGTGGTCAGGAAGCGTCTGCGGCCGGGGGTCATTCACCATCTCCTTGATAGGTAAGGGGCTGGCAAAAGGCTGGCTCTGCCCGGCGGTCTAGCCGAGCGGCGCGGGCGTGGCAATCGGGGGGTGGTCGGGCGCGGTCCGGGGCGTCAGTCGACGTGGCGCAGGAACAGCGCGGCGCTGCGCGTGGCCTGCATCGCCCAGTCCATCTGCCCCTCGGTCTCGACCGCGCAGGGCCGGACGTGGCGCAGCCGGGCAAGCGCGTCGTCGGCGGCCTCGCCGGCCTCGATCATCAGCCGCAGCGCCACCATGCCCGAGCGGCCGCAGCCACCCCGGCAATGCACCAGCACCCGCCCGCCGCCCGCCAGCGCATGGCGCACCTGCGCGCTCACCTCGGGCCAGCGGTGGAGCATCTCCTCTGGCGGCGTGCCGAAATCGGGGATCGGCAGGTGCACCCAGCGCGAGCCGTGATCCTGCACATGCGCGCCGAGCGCCGCCGCCCCGACCTCCTCCATCTCGGCCTGTGTGACGAGGGTGATCACCATTGCCGGGCGCCATTCCGTCACATGCGCCATGTCGCCCGCGAAATCCCCGCCCGCCCCCGGCAGGGGCGAGATGGCAAGGATGCCGTCCGAGACCGCGAGCGCATGGATGATCATCGCGTCAGATGTCTCCCGAGAAGGTGTCGCAGGCCGAGATGTTGCCCGCGTCGTAGCCGCGCGCGAACCAGCCCGAGCGCTGCGCGCTGGTGCCATGGGTGAAGGTGTGCGGCTGCGGCACGCGCCCGGCGCGCTTCTGCAGCAGGTCGTCGCCGATCATCTTGGCCGCGTTCAGCGCCTCCTCGACGTCGCCGGGCTCGAGGATGCCGTCGACATGGGTCGCCCAGACGCCCGAGAGGCAGTCGGCCTGCAGCTCGAGCCGCACGGTCAGCGCGTTGGCCTCCGCCTCGCCGGATTGCTGGCGGATCTCCTCGACCTGCGGCAGGATGCCGAGCAGGTTCTGCACGTGGTGCGCGACCTCGTGGGCGATCACGTAGGCGGCGGCGAAATCGCCCTCCGCCCCGAGCTGCTGCTCGAGCGTGGCGAAGAACTCGGTGTCGAGATAGGCCTGCTGGTCGAGCGGGCAGTAGAACGGTCCCGTGGCCCCGCTCGCGCCGCCGCAGGGCGAGGCGGTCTGGCCCGAGAACAGCACCAGCGTCGGCGGCGTGTACTCGCGGCCCGCCTGCTCGGGCAGGACCTGGCTCCAGACCTCCTCGGTGGTGGCGAGGACCTGCGAGGCGAATTCCCCCGCGAGCTTTTCCTGCGGGGTCAGCTCGCGCGGCTCGCTCGAGGTCTGGACGGTGTTGTTGTTGAGCAGCGGGGTGACGTCGACCCCGGCGAAATAGCCGATCGCAAGAACAAGCAGCAGGGCGATGCCGCCGATGCCGCCGCCCATGGCGACACGCCCGCCGGACCCGCGGCGATCCTGGACATTGCTGCTGCGGCGCACTCCTCTGAGACGCATGACCAAATTCCTTGTATGAAAAAACTTGCGGCACACCGGATTGTAGGGCGTGCCGCGGCTTTGGGAAACAGATTTTCCCGCTTTTGGCGATCAACACCGCCCGCGGGCACGGATCAGACGACCTGCCCGGGATGCGCCTCTGCCCAGCCCTGCAGAAGCGCCGCGACATCCGCCCGACCGACCATCGCCATCGCCTTGCGCGGCAGGGCGATCCCGAGCTCGAGAAGCTGGGTGAGGCAGGCAAGATGGTCCCTGCCCTCGCCCTTCGGCGCGTGTTCCGCCCCGTGCAGCAGCGTCGTCAGCAGCGTGCCGCCATGGCGGTTCACGTGGCCGAGGTCGGGGCGCAGGCCGAGGAAGTAGGCCAGCAGGTCGGGATGCCCGCCCCAGGCGGCGGCCTGCACCGGGGTCACGCCATCCTGCGCGCCCGGCAGGTCATGGGGCAGCCCGAGCGCGACCATCGCCCTGATCTGCTCCAGCCGCTCGGGCCGGTCCGCGAGGTCGCGCAGCAGCCCGTCATAGGCCGGGGGCAGCGCCGCGGGGTCGATGAAGGCGCCTGCGGGCGCGCGTCCCTCGGCGGCCCCGGCCATCAGCGCCTCTTCCCGCGAGAGCGCCGCGGTCACGCCCCGCGCCTCCAGCGCCTCGATCACCGGGCGGCTGCCCAGCACCTTTGCATAGGCAAGCGGCGCGACCCAGCGCCAGTCACGCAGGGGATCCGCCCCCGCCTCGAGCAGCAGGTCCACCATGTGCCGGTCGCAGCCGCGCCGCGCCGCCTGATGCAGCGCCGGGATGGTCTGCGCCTCCTCGTCGGGCCGCGCACCATGGGCCAGTAAAAGCTCCACCGCGCCGTGATCGTTGAAATCGAGCGCGCGAAGGAGCGCATTGGTGCCCTGCGGGTCGGCGCCGTGCTCGAGCAGCAGCTTCAGCCCCTCGTGCGATCCCAGCTCCACCGCGTGGTAGAGCGACTCGCCGTCGTCGGGCGAGGCGCCATGCTCGAGCAGCCAGCGCGCCAGCCCGAGGTTGCGCGAGACGCACAGCGCGCCGTAAAGCGCCGACAGTCTCTCGCCCTGCGGCCCGGCCTGCGCGTCGTTCACGTCGGCGCCGTGCGCGAGAAGCAGCGCGGCGATCTCCAGCGTCGCGGGGCGCAGCTCAGGGTGCAACTGGTGCCAGCGCGAGAAGGCGAGGTGCAGGATCGGGCTGCGCGGGCCGAGCCGCTCGGTGGCGAGCCCCGGCCTTGCCGCCAGCGCCGTCCGCACCGCCGGCAGGTCACCCAGCGCGCAGTTGAGGCCGAAGAGTCCCGCGGCAAGATCGGGAGTCTCGGCCAGCAAGGCCTGCACCACGGCGTTCTGCCCGTGGAAGAGCGCGATCTTCAGCCGCTGGACCTTCGCGGCGCGATCAAGGCCCTGCGTCTCGGCGGCGAGCTTGAGCTTGGGCCAGCTTTCGAACCCGCGCTCGCGCGCCACCACCTGCAGGAAGTCGGCGCGCTTCAACTCGCGCCCGTCGCCGCGCGGCGGCAGCTCGCGCAAGCGTTCGCGCGCGGCGCGGTCCCCCGCCTCGTAGGACTTGTGCAGGCGGCGCGCCTCGCGGCGCAGGTCGTCGATGGATGGGATGGGCCCAGAAAATGGCTCGGTAATGAGCATGCCGGTATCCTCCGTCATCGCCCGTGGGTCCGCTGGTCCGGGCAGGAGTGAAACCGAAATATGGGATCGGCTCGATCGGCAGGTGCGGGCGCTTTCCGCGGACGGGGCGGCCCCCTGCGGCGGGCCTGAGGCGTTGATAGCAGAGCGGGGCCCTTCGGGGAAGTACCGGCGCAACAGGTGGGCCGAGATCGCCGCCTGCCCCGGGAACAGGCGGACGCATCGCTTTACCTCGCCCCTCCCCCGCCGTACCTTGGCCGCGACCGAAGGAGCGCCACGGATTCCATGACTGACGACAGCCCCAAGTACCAGGTACTCGCGCGCAAGTACCGCCCCGAGACCTTTGCCGATCTCGTCGGTCAGGACGCCATGGTGCGCACCCTGAAGAACGCCTTCAAGGCGGACCGCATCGCGCAGGCCTTCATCATGACCGGCATCCGCGGCACCGGGAAGACCACCACCGCCCGGATCATCGCCAAGGGCATGAACTGCATCGGCCCGGACGGCACCGGCGGGCCGACCACCGAGCCCTGCGGCCAGTGCGAGCATTGCAAGGCGATCATGGAAGGGCGGCACGTCGACGTGCTCGAGATGGACGCGGCCAGCAATACCGGCGTCGGCGACATCCGCGAGATCATCGACAGCGTGCATTACCGGGCGGCCTCGGCGCGCTACAAGATCTACATCATCGACGAGGTGCACATGCTCTCGAACAGCGCCTTCAACGCGCTGCTCAAGACGCTGGAAGAGCCGCCCGCCCACGTGAAGTTCATCTTCGCCACCACCGAGATCCGCAAGGTTCCGGTGACGGTCCTGTCGCGCTGCCAGCGCTTCGACCTGCGCCGCATCGAGCCCGAGGTGATGATCGCGCTCCTGCGCAAGATCGCCACGAAGGAAAGCGCCGAGATCACCGATGACGCGCTCGCGCTGATCACCCGCGCCGCCGAGGGCTCTGCGCGCGATGCCACCTCGCTGCTCGACCAGGCGATCAGCCACGGCGCCGGGGAGACGACCGCGGACCAGGTCCGCGCCATGCTGGGCCTCGCCGACCGCGGCCGGGTCATGGACCTTTTCGAGAAGATCATGCACGGCGACGCGCCCGGCGCGCTGACCGAACTGTCGGAGCAATATGCCGAGGGCGCCGACCCGCTGGCGGTGCTGCGCGATCTGGCCGAGCTGACCCATTGGATCTCGGTTGTGAAGATCACGCCGGAAGCGGCCGAAGACCCCACCGTCGGCCCCGACGAGCGGCTGCGCGGCTCGGCGCTGGCGGCCAATCTCGGGATGCGCGCGCTGACCCGCATGTGGCAGATGCTGCTCAAGGCTCTCGACGAGGTGGCGCAGGCCCCGAACGCGATGATGGCCGCCGAGATGGCGGTGATCCGGCTGACCCACGTGGCCGAGCTGCCCTCGCCCGAGGAACTGCTGCGCAAGCTGCAGGACACGCCCCCGCCGCCGGCCCCCGGCCCGAATGGCGGCCCCGGTGGCGGCTATGCCCATGCCTCCGCGCAGGGCCATGCAGGCGGCGCGCAGGCCTATGGCTCCCACGTGCAGCCCACGCACCCCGGCCCCTCGGGCCCCAGCGCCACCCAAGGCAACGCCGTGCTGGCCGTGGCGCCGCAGGGCGCCCTTGCCCGCTACCCCACCTTCGAGCATGTGCTCGAGCTCATCCGCGCCAACCGCGACGTGAAGCTGCTGGTCGAGGTGGAAAGCGGCCTGCGCCTTGCCGCCTACCAGCCCGGCCGCATCGAGTTCACCCCGGCACGCAACGCCGCGGGCGATCTCGCGCAGCGGCTCGGCACCGCGCTGCAGCGCTTCACCGGCGCGCGCTGGGGCGTGTCGCTGGTCAACGGCTGCGAGACGCCGACCATCGTGGAAAAGCGCGACGCGGCCGAGCTGGCGCTGCGCGCCGAGGCCGAGAAGCACCCGCTGGTGCAGGCCACCATCGCCGCCTTCCCCAAGGCGCGGATCGTCGCGATCCGCACCGCCGAGGAAGAGCAGCAGCAGGCCGCCGTCGAGGCCCTGCCCGAGGTCGAGGACGAGTGGGATCCCTTCGAGGAGGAGTGATCTCCGCACGAGGCGGGAACCCGCGCGCCGGTTCCGGGTTTGACTTCTGTCAGACCCGGAGGAGCCGCCATGAACTTCGATCCGCACAAGGCCATCCACAAGGCCACCCTGCCCGCCCTGCGCGAACGGCTGGGTGACGCCCTTCCCGCCACCCGCCGCGAACGCCTTGCCCCCATCGTCTTTGCCGGCGGGCTGCTGGCAATCGGCGCGGTGCTGCTGAAGGCCAAGCCGCGCATCGGCCACGTGCCCGCGGCCAAGCAGTTCGGCGACCTGCCGCGCCGCTCGCGCGCGCGCCGCATGGCGCAGACCACGCGCGACCACATCGAGCCCTTCGCGCCCGTCAATGTCACCGACGCCATCGGCCGCTCGCTGATGCTCGGCGGCGTGGCGCTGCTGCTGACCCGGCTGCTCGACGAGGCGGCGGGCCGCGACGGCAAGTAGGGGCCGCTCCGCGCCGCGAAACGCCTGAACGCGCCCGTGCCGCCACGTCCCCGCGGCGGTTATCGGGCAAATACTCCTGCCTTCCCTTGCCGCCCCCTCCCGCGATCCGTATCTAGAAGGCAAGCCTCAGACAGGGCCCCAGACAGGAGACACCACATGTTCAAGGGATTGGGCGGACTTGGCGACATGGCCAAGATGATGAAGGCCGCACAGGAGATGCAGGGCAAGATGGCCGCGCTGCAGGAAGGTCTGCACACGACCATGGTCACCGGCGAGTCCGGCGCTGGCCTCGTCAAGGCGACGGCCACGGCCAAGGGCGAACTCAAGGGGCTCGACATCGACCCGTCGATCTTCAACAGCGACGACAAGGAAGTGGTCGAGGACCTGATCCTCGCGGCGATCAAGGACGCGCAGTCCAAGGCGCAGGACCGCGCCGAGGAAGAGATGCGCAAGCTCACTGAAGAGCTTGGCCTTCCCGCCGACATGAAGATGCCGTTCTAAGACGCCTGCCGCAGGCACGGCATCCGGCCGGACAGAGCGGAGCGCCCCGGGCGCTCTGCGGCGTCCGTCAGGTCCGGGTCTGCGGCCCGAAAGGTCACCTCACCATGCCCGAGCGCAGCGAGATCGACGCGCTGATCGAGATGATGGCCCGCCTGCCCGGGCTCGGCCCGCGTTCCGCGCGGCGCACCGTGCTGCACCTCATCCGCAAGCGCGAGCTGCAGCTCGCGCCGCTGGCCGAGCTGATGTCCCGCGTCGCCGCCTCGGCGCGCGAGTGCTACAACTGCGGCAATGTCGGCACCTCAGAGATCTGCCCGATCTGCGCCGACGAGCGCCGCGCCAACGGCCAGCTCTGCGTGGTCGAGGACGTGGGCGATCTCTGGGCGATGGAACGTGGCGGCAGCTTCAAGGGGCGCTATCACGTGCTGGGCGGCACGCTCTCGGCGCTCGACCGGATCGGCCCCGAGGAGCTGCGCATCCCGCAGCTTGTCGCGCGGGTGGAAAGCGAGGGCATCACCGAGGTGATCCTAGCGCTCAATGCCACGGTCGACGGGCAGACCACGGCGCACTACATCGCCGACCAGCTCGAGACGCGGGTGACGCTCAGCTCGCTGGCGCAGGGCGTGCCGATCGGCGGCGAGCTCGACTACCTCGACGACGGCACGATCACCGCGGCGCTCAACGCGCGCCGCAAGCTCTGAGGCGACTTCACGCCGAGCCACGCGTCTGTGATGGCCGCTCATCTGTGCGGCGCTGAAGAGTGGAGCTAAAGGCAACGCATGACCCGTCTTTCCTCGCTCCCCCGTCTTGCCGTCCTCGCGCTTCTCGCGCCCTGCGCCGTCGCGGCGCAGGAGGCTTCCGTTCCCGCGCTCGACCCCGCGCCGCTGTCGCAGACCGACCTGCTCTCGCGCGAGATCGGCTTCGGCATCGGCCACACCGCGCTTTCCAGCCGTCAGGATGGCTTCTTCCTCGGCGGTTACGCCGCGGGCGGCAACGCCGCGCCCTCGGGGGCACAGGACGCGGAGTACAACAGCCGCGGGCTGGTCTTCGGCTGGGGCTGGAGCAATGGACTATCGGCCTTCGCGGGCTATGGGCAGGGCGTCTCGGAGCTTGACGACGACGTGCATGAGGCGCGCATCCGCTCCTATTTCCTCGGCACCGGCTACGAGGGCGAATCCAACGGCGTCAGCTATGGCGGCGCGCTCTTCATGGGCCGCACCCACAACAAGCTCTCGAGCCCCGCCTGGGCCAGCGGCAGCAGCGATCACGATGGCCGCATCCTCGGGCTCAGCCTGCGCGGCGAGACCATGCTGACGGAAGGCGAGGCCCCGGGCACCGGCATCGACTTCGCGATCAGCGGCGACGTGCTCCGCCACGCGACGGCGGATTACGACCTCGTGCGCAAGGGCGGCGAGGTGCAGAGCCGCGTCACCTACTCCACCGCCTGGCGGGCCGAGCTCGGCGCGCCGATGCGCGCGGTGGGCGGCATCCTGCGCCCCTATGCGGCCTATACCGTCTTCGGCGGCGACCAGGACGGGCTGACCTACGTCACCGACACCGGCAGCAGCAAGCTCTCGGCGAGCGATTACCTCGACGGGGACCAGCTGGCGCTCGGCCTCGACTACGGCGCGGCGGACGGGCACGGGCTGGGCGGACGGCTCGAGGCCGCGTCGAACTTCGACGGCGAGAGCGCGCTGCGCCTCAACCTCAGCTTCGGCTTCTGAGCCCATGATCCGGGGCGGCCCAAAAGGGCCGCACCCGGACTTATTTCGTCAGGCGAGGACCTCGGTCTCGCCGTCCCCCTCGCGGTCGAGCACGCGCACCTGCGCCTGCGCGGTGACCAGCAGGGCGGCGACATCTTCGCCCCGGTCCTGCCGCAGCACGCATTCGGTCAGCTGGCTGGAGCCGAAGCCGGCCTCATCCAGCAGACCCTGCACGTAGTCCCGCGAATGCGCGAAGCGGCGGCTCTCGCGCAGCTGCACCGGGGCCTCGCCCAGTTCCAGCGTGAAGGCGAGGCGCCCGCCGGGCGCCAGCGCGCCGGCGCACCAGCCGATCACCCGCTCGAGCGCGCCGAGATAGATGAACACATCCGCCGCGACGATCAGGTCGTAGCGCGGCAGGATCGGCGCCATCACCCCGATGTCGCGCTTTTCGAGCGCGTCGTAGACCCCCTTGGCCGCCGCCTCTCCCAGCATCCCGGCCGAGATGTCATAGCCCTCGAGCCTGTCGCAGAAGGGCCGCAGCACCTCGCCCATCAGCCCCGTGCCGCAGCCGAGGTCGAGCGCGTTCGCGGCGCGCTCGAAGCCCTGCCCGCGCAGCGCCTCGAGCAGCAGCGCCGGGCCGCGATAGCCCAGCTTCCCGACCAGCGAGCGCTCGAACCGCGGCGCGTACTGGTCGAAGAGCAGCTCGACGAAGGCCGGCGGCATGCTCTCGGCCACCGGCACGCCGCGCAGCAGGTCGCGGCGCAGGCCGGCGCCCAGCGGATCGCGCGGATCGGCGGCCACGGCGCGGTCCCAGGCCTCGGCGGCCGCCTCGGTCTCGCCGGCGGTCTCGTAATACTCGCCCAGGCGGAACCAGCCCGCGGCCCAGCCGGGCACGAGCTCCATGGCGCCGCGCAGCGCCTCGATGGCGCCGGCGTAGTCGCCGAGATGAGCCATGGTTTCGGCAAAGCCCGCACGACGTTCGGCAGCCGGATCACCACAGGGAAAAGACGTTCCCAGCATCTTGCAATCTGTCCAAAGGGGCCCGCTCATTTGCCTCTAATGGCCACGCGGCGGGCGACACGCTGCACCGCCTCCGGGTGCATCCCGGCGGCGATACGCGGTTCCGCGAAACCCGTCAATCGGGGCCCGCACACCGCGACGTGAGGGCACGCGCGCTGTGTCCCGAGCGCCAAGAAAAAAGGCCCGCCGCGGGTGCGACGGGCCTTGCAATGGCGTGACGAAAGGCGCCTCAGCGGCGGGGATCGTCGTCGTCCTCGTCCTCGTCATCGTCGTGACCGCCGGACGGCAGGTTGAAGAAGCTGTCGGCATCCGAGAAGTCGCTCGGGCCGCGGGTGTCCTCCTCGTCGTCCTCGCCGCGCGGGTCGGAGAGCGAGAAGGTCTCGAGACCCTCGATCGCGGTCGGCAGGCGCGGCTCGTGGCTGTCCATGCCGAGGCTCTGCTCGGTCGACACCAGCTTGCGGCGCTCGTCGTCGGTCATCACCTCGGCGCGGCTCTTCGCGGCCTTGGCGACGGCGGCATCGAGCTCCGACTGGCGGCAGAGGCCAAGCGCGACCGGGTCGATCGGCTGCATGTTCTGGATGTTCCAGTGGGTGCGCTCGCGGATCGACTGGATCGTCGGCTTGGTGGTGCCCACCAGCTTCGAGATCTGGCCGTCGGACAGCTCGGGATGGAACTTCACCAGCCACAGGATCGCGTTCGGACGGTCCTGGCGCTTCGACAGCGGGGTATAGCGCGGGCCACGGCGCTTGTCCTCGTCGACGGCGGCCGGGTTGTACTTCAGCTTGAGCTTGGCGAGCGGGTTCTTCTCGGCCTTGTCGATTTCCGACTGCTCGATCTGGTTGTTGGCGACCGGGTCGAAGCCCTTCACGCCGCCGGCCACGTCACCGTCGGCGATGCCCTGGATTTCCAGCTCGTGCATGCCGGTGAAGTCGGCAATCTGCTTGAAGGTGAGGGTGGTGTTGTCGACGAGCCAGACAGCGGTCGCCTTGGGATGCAGCAGTTTTGCCATGGGTCATCTCCTTACGTAAATCTTCTCCCCTCCCCCAAGGCTCTGGCCTCGGGAGGTCCCGGATTACTTCTCCAGGACGGGTTACCGTTGTCGGGGAACTTCGGGCCTATATAGTCGCGCGGAACCCAAGAGGAAAGAGAAAATGCGTGCGCTGCTGATCCTGCTGCTCACCGCAACGCTTGCCCGTGCCGAGGGTGAGCAGGCCGGGGAGTTCGACTATTACGTGCTGTCGCTGAGCTGGTCGCCGACCTGGTGCGCGCTGGAGGGCGAGGCGCGCCACTCGCCGCAATGCGACCGGGCGCTCGGCTGGGTGCTGCACGGGCTCTGGCCGCAGAACACGCGCGGCTACCCGTCCTACTGCGCCACCACCGCCCGGCCGCCGAGCCGCGCCGAGACCGCCGCCATGGCCGACATCATGGGCACGCAGGGCGCGGCCTGGTACCAGTGGAAGAAGCACGGCGTCTGCGCCGGGCTTTCGGCGCGGGACTATTTCGCCCTCGCCCGCCGCGCTTTTGCCGCCGTCAACCGCCCCGAGGCGCTGCGCCGGCTCGACGATCCGGTCACCCTGCCCGCGAAACTGGTCGAGGAGGCGTTCCTGCAGGCCAATCCCGGCTGGGAGCCGGACATGCTGACCATCACCTGCGAGGCGGGACGGATCCAGGAGGCGCGGCTCTGCCTGTCGAAGGCGCTGGAGCCGGTTCCCTGCGGCCAGGACGTGGTCAAGGATTGCCATCTGCCCAACGCGCTTCTCGACCCGGTCCGGTAAGGAATCTTAATCCTGCACGCGCAGAAGACAGCGCGCTTGCGCCTTGGAGGCAGGGCATCATCCGGGGAGAGGTGGGAAAAGAGCCGGGGGGAGTACCCGAACCGCGATCAAATGCTTGCCAGCATACAGAAAACGGAAACGATCATCGGAGCGGTTCGCCCCCCGGCACGGTGCGAGTAAGACGAAGCTGCACCGTGCCTATAGTCAAATCGTTAATCCCTTAAAAATTGGTTAACGAAATTCTTAATTGTCGTTAACCCGACATAATTTTCCAAACGTGCACCCGGGACCCGGACGCGCCCCCGGACGCGCAACGGCGGGCTCATCCGAAGCGGTAGCCGAAGCGCGCAATGTCCTCGGCGCAGGCGTCGGCGATGTGGCTTGCGGTCGCCTCCGTGTAGTAGCCGCGGTAGTCGCGCAGCCGCTCGGAGGCATTCTCGCGCCCCATCTCTACGGCAAAGCCGAGATGCGCCTCGAATGCCGCAAGGTCCTCTTGCAGGTGCTCGAGCCGCAGCCAGATGTCGCCCCGGTCCGCCCCCGTCACGTCACGCAGGTAGCGCGCCGCGGGCCAGGCGCGCAGCGTCGCCGTGGTCTGCGGGTGCAGCAGGAACTCGTCGAAGCCCAGCCCCTGCGCCAGCGTTACCGCCGGGTGCGCGAAGCCCTGCGCGCGGAGCCAGTGGTAGTAGCTCACCATCCGGTCCCACGGGTTGCGCACCAGCGCCACGCGGCGCATCGCGGCGATCTCTCCCGGCGTCAGGACCCCGTCTATGTCGGCGAGCGTCGCGTGTTTCCAGAGCCGGCCGCGCGGCGTCAGAGCCCGCAGCCGCGCCTTGCGCTTCAGCGCCTTCGGCGTGTCGCCGATCAGGATGTCGTCGCGCCGTGCGCGCGCCTCGAGCGCCCGCGCCAGCGCGGTGCCCCCGGTCTTGGGGATGTGCACGAAGATGTAGCCGCGGCCGGGCGAGATGATCATGCCGCGAGCCTAGCCGCGGCCCGGCGCACCGCAAGCCCGCAGCCCCCTGAACCCGCGTCTTTTTCGCAACCGTGACCGGGCGGCGGAGCGTCGCGGCCCCCGGTCTGCGCGGCAGCGATTGCTCCTAGGCGGCGGGCTTGCTAATCAGGAGCGAACAAAGGCAGAGCAGACCGCCGTCCGGCCCCGAAACGCGCCCAAGAACGCCTCCCGAGAACCGCGTCAAGACACGCCCCCAAGAACGCCCCGAGAACAGCGCACGCATGACAGCCCTCAAGGAGTACCAGCGCCTCGAAGCCACCGCGCTCTGGCGGCCCGAGCCCGAGGCTCAGCGGCGCGAGGTGATCCTGTCGATGGGCGACGCGACGCTGACCGTCTCGGACATCTCCGGCCGGGCGCTGTCGCACTGGTCCATGGCCGCGGTGGTGCGCGCCAACAAGGGCCGCACCCCGGCGCTCTACCACCCCGACGGCGATCCCGGCGAGACGATCGAACTGGCCGAGGACGAGGGCACGATGATCGACGCCATCGACCGCGTGCTGCGCGACATCGAGCGCCGACGCCCGAAGCCCGGCAAGCTGCGCCTGCGCATGGTCATCGGCATCGCCGGGCTCTTCGTCGCGGGCGCGCTCTTCTGGCTGCCGCCCGCCCTGCTCGACCATGCCGAGCGCGTGGTGCCGCGCGCCAAGCGGGTCGAGATCGGGCAGGCGCTGCTCGGGCAGATCAGCCGCGTCTCCGGCCGCCCCTGCAGCACGGACGAGGCCTCGCGCCCGCTGCGCCTGCTGGCGGCGCGGGTGCTCGGGGAGTCGCGCCGCGGCGATCTCGTGGTGCTGCGCGACGGGGTGCGCGACACCGCGCACCTGCCCGGCGGGGTGATCCTGATCAGCAAGGACCTGCTCGAGGATTACGAGGATCCGGACGTGGCGGCGGGCTACATCCTCGCGGAATCGCTCCGCGCCCGCCAGTCGGACCCGCTCGGGGACCTGCTGCGCCATGCCGGGCTCTGGTCGAGCCTGCGGCTGCTGACCACCGGCACGCTGCCACGCGGCACGCTGGAGAGCTACGCCGAGACGCTGCTGACCCGGCCGCAGGTGCCGGTGCCCAACGCGGCGCTGCTCGAGGGCTTCGCGAAGATCGAGCTGCGCAGCTCGCCCTATGCCTATGCGCGCGACATCACCGGCGAGTCGGTGCTGCCGCTGGTCGAGGGCGACCCGCGCGCCGCCGAGGGCAGCGTGCAGGTGCTGGGCGACGCGGACTGGGTCCGGCTGCAGGGCATCTGCGGCGGCTGAGGCGCGGCCTGCCTGCGGGAAGGGGGGCTCCGCCCCCGTCCGCTGACGCGGACTCCCCCGGCGTATTTTCAAAGAGAAGAAGACGCGCGCGTTCAGCGCAGCTCGGCCTCGCGGTAGCCGGTGGCGCGGACCCTGGCGAGCGCCCGCTCGGCGGCGCGGTCCTCCTCGTAGGGGCCGACGCGCAGGAGGCGCAGCCCGTCCGAGCTGCGCGCGAGCTGCTGCACCGGCAGCCCGGCGGCGCGCAGGCGGCGGGTCGCGGCCTCGGCCTTCTCGACGCTACTGAAGGCGCCGATCTGGATGAAGCGCGGCGTGTCGGCGCTGTCCGACGCGGCGGCGATCAGAGTGCCGGACTGCACCGTCGACTGGGCGGGCCGGAGCGCCGGATCGCCCTCGAAGCGCACCCGCGGCGCCTGCGCCGTGACCACGGTCCCGGCGGTCGAGGCGCGCGGCACGTCGTGGGTCCAGACGCGCTGGCTGTCGTAGTAGCCCTTGACCGTCTGCAGCGCGCGGTGCGGGTTCAGCCGGTCATCCTCCCAGGCCGGGCGGTAGCCGGCGGGGATCACGGTGCGCTCGGCCGGGCCTTCCTCGTAGACGTGGCGCGGCAGGATGCGCGTGCTGCCGGGCACGAGCAGCTTGCCGTCCTGCCAGCTGCCGGTACCGTCGCCGTTGTAGATGTAGACGTTCTTGCCCTTGGCCGGGGCCTCACCGCGGCGCACCTCGGTGGCGTAGGGCTCAGTCTGCGGGCCGCAGCGCACGGTGCGGCCGTTGCTGACGATCTCGCCGCTGAAGCCGGGCGCGCAGGCGCCGCCGACGAGCCCCCGGGCGGGCTGGGCGGGCTGGACCGGGGCCGGTGCGGCTTTCGTCGCGGGAACCGCGGCGACGACGCGCGGCGCCGGGGCCGCGGGCGGCTTCGAGGCCGGGGCCTTGACCACGGTCGCGGGTTTCGAGGCGACGGTGGTCATCGGCTGTCCCGACGCGCGCGCGGGAGCGGGGGCCGGGGCGGGAACAGGGGCCGGGGTGGCGCGCGCGGTGGTCGGCGCGGGGGCCGGTTTCGGGCTCGGCGCCGGGGCCGGCGTCTCGGCGGGGGTGGCGGCCGGGGCGGGGGGTGTCGCGGTGCGGCTCTGGCCCGCGAGGCTCGGCGCGTAGCCGCAGACCGGCTCGCCGGCCCGGCTGACCCGCGGCACCCAGACCACCGCGTCGCCGAAGCCCGCGCGGACGAAGACGCAGCCGCGGCTGTCGACGTATTGCGGCCCGCTGTAGCTGGCGGGCGGCAGTTCCGCCGGAGTGCTGATCGTCTCGATCCGCTGCGCCGCGGCCTCGCCGGCGATCAGCGCCGTGCCGAGCGCCGTGCCCAGTGCCAGAAGAACGGGATGTGCCAGAACCTTGATACGCATGTCGCCCCCGGGAAGCTGCGCGGCCAGCATTGCATGCCACCCGCGCAGCTGTAAAGCGTTGCGAAGGCTTATTTTGTGCCGAACATGCGGTCGCCCGCATCCCCTAGTCCCGGCACGATGTAGCCCTTGTCGTTGAGCTTCTCGTCGAGCGAGGCGGTGATGATCGGCACGTCGGGATGCGCCTCCTTCATGCGCGCGACGCCCTCGGGCGAGGCCAGCAGGCACAGGAAGATGATGTTCTTCGCCCCGGCCTGCTTCAGCAGGTCGATCGCCGCCGCCGAGGAATTGCCGGTGGCGAGCATCGGGTCGACCGCGATCACCGTGCGGTCCTCGAGGTTCTTCGGGACCTTGAAGTAGTACTGCACCGGCTCGAGCGTCTCCTCGTCGCGGTAGAGCCCGACGAAGCCGACGCGGGCCGCCGGGATCAGCTCGAGGATGCCGTCCAGCAGGCCATTCCCGGCGCGCAGGATCGACACCAGCACCAGCTTCTTGCCCTCGATGGTCGGCGCGTCCATGGCGCAGAGCGGGGTCTCGATCTGCTTGGTGGTGACGGGCAGCCCGCGGGTGACCTCGTAGGCCAGCAGCAGCGAGATCTCGCGCAGGAGCTGGCGGAAGGAGGCGGTGGACGTGTCCTTCTCGCGCATCAGGGTGAGTTTGTGCTGTACCAGCGGGTGATCGACGACGGTCAGGTGTTGCATGCGCTCTCCAGTCTTTTCAGCAGCGCCTCGCGCGTCCCGGCCGAGCAGAAGGCCGCATCCGCGGAGGTCTTGGCAATCTCGATGAAGTCCTCTTCCTCCCATCCGAAGCCGCGCGCAAGGTTTTCGTACTCCTGCACCATGCTGGCATGGAAGAACGGCGGGTCATCCGTCGAGACGGTGACCCGGGCGCCGCGCGAACGCAGCTTCTGGATCGGGTGCGCCGCGAGCGACGGGTAGACGCCGAGCCGCACGTTCGAGCCCGGGCAGACCTCGAGCGTGATGCCGCGCTCGGCGATGAGATCGACCAGTGCCGGATCCTCGATGGCGCGCACGCCGTGGCCGATGCGCTCGACCCCCAGATCCTCGATCGCGCGCCGCACCTCGCCCGCGCCGCGCCATTCGCCGGCATGGGAAGTCAGCCGCAGCCCGGCCTCGCGCGCCATGTCGAAGCTGTAGGCGAAGTCGCGCTGCTCGCCCCGGTTCTCGTCGCCGCCCATGCCGAAGCCGGTGATCCACTCGCCGGCGGTCTCGGCGGCGCAGCGCGCGGCGGCCTTCGCCTTCTCGGGGCCGAAGTGGCGCACGCAGGTGACGATGCCGCGCAGGGCGATGCCCATGTCGCGCTCGGCCCGGTCGGCCGCGTCCTGCATCGCGTGCAGGTACTCGCGCCACGCGCCGAGATCGCCACCGCCGCAGAAATCGGGCGAGATGAAGGTCTCGGCGTAGATCACGCCGTTCTGCGCGCATTCCTCGAGCACGGCGGCGGTCAGGCGGGCGTAGTCCTCGGGCGATTTCAGCACCGAGGTCGCGGCCTCGTAGACCTCGAGGAAATGCACGAAGTCGCGGTAGATGTAGGATCCATCCTCGGCGAAGACGCCGTCGAGGCGGATCTTCTTCTCCTGCGCGAGGCCGCGGATGAAGGCGGGCGGCGCCGCGCCCTCGATGTGCAGGTGAAGTTCCACCTTCGGAAGGCCCTTGATCCGGTGCAGGCTTTCCTCGTCGTGGTCTCTGGGGTCTCTCAAAGGAAGCTCCTTCCCGGTCCTTGCGCGGGCACGCCGAGATGCGCCGCGATGCTTGCCGCCACATCGGCGAATGCGATCTGCCCGATCTGCCCTGCCCCGCGGCCATGCACAAGCACCGGAACGCGCTCGCGCGTGTGGTCGGTGCCGGTCCAGGTGGGGTCGTTGCCATGGTCGGCGGTGATCAGCAGCAGGTCGCCTTCGCGCAGGCGCGGCAGCAGATGGCCAAGCTCGGCGTCGAACCATTCGAGCGCGCGGGCATAGCCCGAGACATCGCGCCGGTGGCCGTAGAGGCTGTCGAACTCGACGAAATTGGCGAAGGTGAGCGAGCCGTCCTCGGCGCTGTCCACGAGGTCCGACAGGTGGGTCATCAGCGTGGCATCGTCGCCCTTGCGCACCTCGTCGATGCCCTGCATCGAGAGGATGTCGCCGATCTTGCCGATGGCGTAGACGCGGCGCCCGGCGTCCTGCACCCAGTTGGTGAGGATCGGCTCCGGCGGCATGATCGCGTAGTCGTGGCGATTGGTGGTGCGCCGGTAGCTGCCCGGCGCGCCGAGGAAGGGCCGCGCGATGACCCGGCCCACCTTCATCGCGTGCAGGGTCGGCGCGATCTTCTCGCAGAGGTCCAGCAGCCGGTCGAGCCCGAAGCTCTCCTCATGCGCGGCGATCTGGAAGACGCTGTCGGCGGAGGTGTAGCAGATCGGTTTGCCCGTGCGCTGGTGCTCGGGGCCGAACTCCTCGAGCATCACCGTGCCCGAGCCATGGCAATTACCGAGCGTGCCCTCGACCCCGGCGATCCTGCAGACCTCGGCCAGCAGCTCCGCCGGGAAGACCGGCTGCTCCACGGGGAAGTAATGCCAGTCCCAGGGCACCGGCAGCCCGGCGAGTTCCCAGTGCCCCGAGGGCGTGTCCTTGCCCTTCGAGCTTTCCGAGGCCGCGCCCCAGAGCCCCCCGATCTTGCCCGAGGCCTCCGCCCCGAGCCCCGGCACCGCGTCGCCGCTCGCAAGGCGCACCGCCGCACCCAGTCCGAGCGCGTCCAGCACCGGCAGGCGCAAGGGCCCGCTGCGGCCCTCCTCGGCCCGTCCCTCGGCGCAGGCCTGCGCGATATGGGCCAGCGTGTTGGCCCCGGTGTCGGGCACGCCGCCGTTGAAATAGGCCGCGGCATCCGGCGCGCCGCCGATGCCCACCGAATCCATCACCACCAGGAATGCCCGCATCACGCGATCCTTTCTCTCACCAGCGGGCCGAGCTCCGGCGCCTCGCCGATCCGGATCGCGGCGCGCACCGCCTGCGCCGCCGCCTCCGCCGCCCCGGCGCCTGCGGCATGGACCCGCGCCAGCGGCTGACCCGCCTCGACCGCCTGCCCGAGCCGCAGCACGTGGGAAAGTCCGACTGCGGGGTCGACCGGGTCGCTCTCGACCTCGCGCCCGCCGCCCAGATGCACCACCGCGAGCCCCAGCGCCTCGCCGTCCATCGCCGCGACATGGCCCGCCTCGGGCGCGGGCACGTCGATCACCACCGGCGCCTCGGGGAGCATGTCGCTCCAGCGCTCGACGAAATCGGAAGGCCCGCCCAGCCCCGCCACCATGCGCCCGAAACGCTCGGCCGCGGCACCGCTGGCGACGCTTTCGCGCAGCTTGCCTTCGCCGCCGCCGATCCCGGCCCCGGCCAGCAGCTCGGCCCCAAGCGCCACGGAAAGCTCCAGCAGCGGGCCGCCAGCGCCCCCGGTCAGCACCTCCATCGAACTGCGCACCTCCAAGGCATTGCCGAGCGCGTCTGCCAGCGGCTCGTCCATGCCCGAGATCAGCGCCGATGTGTGGCAGCCCGCCGCATTGGCGGTGCCGACCAGCGAGCGCGCCAGCGCCCGCGCCTCCTCCATGGTCTTCATGAAGGCGCCGGAGCCGACCTTGACGTCGAGCACCAGCCCCTCGAGCCCCGCCGCCAGCTTCTTCGACAGGATCGACGCGGTGATGAGATCGAGCGACTCCACCGTCGCGGTCACGTCACGGATGGCGTAGAGCCGCCGGTCCGCGGGCGCGATGCCCTCCGAGGCCGAGACGATGGCGCAGCCCGCCTCCCGCATGACGACGCGCAGCCGCTCCTCGCCGGGGTCGGTGACATAGCCCGGGATCGCCTCGAGCTTGTCGAGCGTGCCGCCGGTGTGCCCCAGCCCGCGCCCCGAGATCATCGGCACATAGACGCCGCAGGCCGCCAGCATCGGCGCCAGCACGAGGCTCACGCAGTCCCCCACCCCGCCGGTCGAATGCTTGTCGAGCACCGGCCCCGGCAGGTCCCAGCGCAGCACGTGGCCGCTGTCGCGCATGGCCAGCGTCAGCACCGCCCGCGCCTCCTCCGAAAGGCCGCGCAGGCAGACGCCCATGGCAAAGGCCCCGGCCTGCGCCGAGGTCACGCTGCCGTCGGCGAGCCCGGCGGCGAACCAGCGCAGACCCTCCTCGCTGGGCGGCTCGCCCCGTCGCAGCGCGGCGATGACGGTGCGCGCATCCATCAGACGCGGTCCATGTGCCCCGCACCGAAGGCGCCGGGCAAGAGCTCGCCCACGGTGGTTTCGAGCGTCGCGCCGTCGGTGGTGGCCAGCGTCACCTTGGCATGGGTCTTGCCGAACTCGGCCAGCTTCTGGCGGCAGCCGCCGCAGGGCGGCAGCGGGTGTTCGCAATCGGCGACGACATAGGCCTCGAGGAACTCGGTCTCGCCCGCCGCGACCATGGCGGCGATGGCGCCGGCCTCGGCGCAGGTGCCCTCGGGATAGGCGACGTTCTCGACGTTGCAGCCGGAATAGATCGCCCCCGACGGGGCCCGCAGCGCCGCGCCCACCTTGAACTTGGAATAGGGGACATAGGCGTTTTCACGCACCGCGCGGGCGGCTTTCTCGAGCGACATGGCGCACCTCTTTCTACTTGCTGCGCGCATGTTGATGGGCGGCAGGAGCGAATGCAATCCCGCTCCGGCGCGGGGCTTGGCCCTAGGCGGAAATATCCCGCGGGGCGCCCCTCAGGACGCGCCCTTCGGCCGGGGCGTGCGCGCCTTGTTGTAGTCGGACCAGTCGGTGATCTCCGGGTACCACGTCCGGCGCCAGGCCTTCACCCTCGGGTTCATCACTCGCCGCCAGACCGGCGGCACCATCGCCGCCATGGTCATCAGCGGATAGCCGTAGGGCAGCTGCGGCGCCTCGGCCTCGGCGTAGGTCTGCAGGAGCGGGAAGCGCCGGTCGGGCTTGTAGTGGTGGTCCGAGTGGCGCTGAAGGTTGATCAGCAGCCAGTTGGTCGCGGTATGCGCCGAGTTCCACGAATGGTGCGGCTTCACGTGCTCATAGCGCCCGTCCCCGAGGTGCTTGCGGGTCAGCGCGTAATGCTCGACGTAGTTGGTGAGCTCGAGCTGCCAGATCGCCACCCCCGCCTGCACGAGGAAGAGCACCAGCCCGCCCCAGCCGCCGAGGACCAGCGCCAGCGCCAGCATGGCGAGCTGCAGCACGAGGTAGAGCCAGAACGGGTTGCGCCGGTGCCACCACGGCAGCCCGCGCCGCGCCAGCAGCGCCGCCTCGGCACGGAAGGCCGAGACCGGGCATTCGCGCAGCACGCGCGGGTAGTAGCGGTGGAAGCCCTCGTTGTAGCGCGCGGTGACCGGATCGCGCGGCGTGCCGACCCAGAGGTGATGCACGAGCAAATGCTCGGAGCGGAAATGCGAGTAGAGCACCATGGCCAGCAGCCAGTCGCCGAGCCGCCGCTCGAGATTGTTGCGCTGGTGCAGAAGCTCGTGGGAATAGACGATCCCCACCGTGCCGGTCATCACCCCGGTGCCGAAGAAGACGCCGAACTTCTCCCAGCCTGTCAGCCCTTCGTTGCCCGCCACGTACCAGATCAGCGCGAACAGCGTGACGAACTGCACCGGCGCCCAGAGCATCACCCCGGCGCGATACCAGAAGAGGTCGCGCTCCTCGGTCTGCGGGTCGGCGTTCTCGGCGTTGAGCCCCAGCGCCGCGTCGAGCGCCGAGAAGAGGTACCACGTCGCCAGCGGTGGCAGCAGCACCCAGAGCCCGCCCTTCAGCGCGCCGAGCCAGACCAGCACCGGCAAAAGGTAGACCAGCCAGAAGGGCGCGGCCGCCGTCCAGCGCGCCAGCCTGCTTGCGGAAATCGTCGAACCCATGTCCATCGTCACATACCCATCTTCTCCCCCGGCTGGCACGGCGCGTTGCAGGGGCGGTTGCGGGCAGACTGTCCCGATCGGGGCTTTGCGGTCAATGCGGCGCGCGCGCCGGTCAGGGTGACGTCAGAGCAAAGGCCTTGCGCATGACGGTCGGCAGGTCCTCGGGGTCGAAGATCCCGGCCTCGACGAAATCGCCGCGCTCGGGGGCGCGCTCCATCGGCACCAGCGCGGTCTTGACGGTCAGGCGCAGGTGGAAATGGGTGAAGGTGTGGCGCGCCTCGGCGTTGAGCGTCTTCCACTCGGCGCGAATGGGGGGCGCATCGGCCGGGGCCTCCTCGGACCAGTCCGAGCCGGGCCAGCCCAGCATCCCGCCCAGAAGCCCGCTGTCCGGCCGCCGCTCGAGCAGCCAGGCGCCGTCAACGCGCTTCACGAGGTAGGCGATGCCGTGGCGCGTCGGCTTGCGCTTCTTCGGCGCCTTCTTGGGGAGCTCCGCCATGCTGCCCACGTCCCAGGCGGCGCAGGCGCCGCGCCAGGGGCAGAGCCCGCAGGCCGGGTTGCGCGGCGTGCAGATCGTGGCGCCAAGGTCCATCACCGCCTGCGCGTAGTCGCCGGGCCGCTCCTGCGGCGTCAGCGTGGCGGCATATTGGGTCAGCACCGGCTTCGACTGCGGCAGCGGCATGTGCTCGTCGTGGAGCCGCGCCATCACCCGCTCGACGTTGCCGTCGACCACCGTCTCGGGCAGGTCGAAGGCGATCGCCGCCACCGCCGCCGCCGTGTAGGGCCCGACGCCGGGCAGCGCGCGCAGGCCCTCCAGCGTCTGCGGGAAGACCCCGCCATGCTCGTCCGCCACCGCGCGGGCGCATTTCAGCAGGTTGCGGGCGCGGGCGTAATAGCCGAGCCCCGCCCAGGCGGCCATGACGTCGGCGTCCTCTGCGGCGGCGAGGTCCGACACCGTCGGCCAGCGCGCGGTGAAGGCCTCGAAATAGCTCTTCACCGCGGCGACGGTTGTCTGCTGCAGCATGATCTCGGACATCCAGACGCGGTAAGGATCGGGCCTCACCCCCGCCGCGCGCGCCGCCGGGCTCACCCGCCAGGGCAGGTCCCGGGCGTGGCGATCGTACCATGTGAGCAGATCTGCGGCCCGCGCCGTGTCACGCGCGGCTGACATTCCCTTGATCATCGACGACAAAAGCGATTCCCTGCTGGCATGCGGATGCGGGGCCACTAGAATAGGTCCGCAGAGAGGGATTCAAGATGGCACGGCGCAACACCTCAACATACGGCTTCGCAAAGACCTCGGGGCTGCTCAACGCGCAGATCCGCAAGGCCAGCGAAAGCCGTGGCTTCGCGCAGTCGCGCCTGCTGACCCATTGGGACGAGATCGTCGGCGCCGACATCGCCGCCATGGCCCGCCCGGTCGAGGTCAGCTACGCGCGCCAGCAGGGGCTCGGCGCGACGCTGACGCTGCTGACCACCGGCGCCAACGCGCCGCTGCTCGAGATGCAGAAGGAACAGCTGCGCGAGAAGGTCAACGCGGTCTACGGCTACAACGCCATCGCGCGCGTCCGCATCACCCAGACCGCCGCCACCGGCTTCGCCGAGGGCCGCGTCGCCTTCGGCCATGCGCCCAAGGCCGAGAAGCCCGAACCCTCGCCCGAGATCAAGGCCGAGGCGCACCGGGTGGCAGAAGACATCCATGACGAAGGCCTGCGCGCCGCGCTCGAGCGGCTCGCCGGCAACGTCATCTCGAAATCGCGGCAGTAGCGCCGTGGGCAGACACGCGGCCCGCAAGGCCGCAGGCAAGGCAACCACAAGAGGACCTTACATGACCCGCATTCTTCCCGTCGCCGCGCTCGCGGCCACTTTCGCCCTTGGTGGCGGCTGGCTGCTCGACGAGGCCCGCACCACAACCGCGGGCGTCGCCCTGCCGGGTGCGGCCAATGCGCAGGAGGCGAGCAGCGAGGCCAGTGCCGCGGAGACCGCGCCCGAGATCGTCGAGATGGTGAAGGGCGACGTGAACGCCCCCGTCGAGATCATCGAATACGCCTCGTTCACCTGCCCGCACTGCGCGCGCTTCTCGAACGAGGTGCTGCCGCAGATCGACGAGAACTACATCAAGACCGGCAAGGTGAAACTGGTCTACCGCGACGTCTACTTCGACAAGTACGGCATGTGGGCGGCCATGGTCGCGCGCTGCGAGCCCGCGAAGTTCTTCGGCATCTCGGACATGATCTACAAGACCCAGGGCGACTGGGTAAAGGCGGGCTCCGACCAGGGCATCGCCGACGGCCTGCGCAAGATCGGCCTGATGGCCGGCATCGGCAAGGACCAGCTCGACGCCTGCATGAACGATGGCGCCAAGCTCAAAGCCCTCGTCGGCTGGTACCAGGAGAACGCGACGCGCGACAACATCACCGCGACGCCCTCCTTCCTCATCGACGGCAAGCCCTACTCGAACATGTCCTACGAGGACTTCGCCAAGGTGCTCGACGAGCATTACGAGGCGGCCAAGTAAGACCCGGCCCCGGCATCGAAAGGCGCGTCCCGCGGGGCGCGCCTTTTTCGTGGGCGGGACGCAGGCAGCGAAGTTTCATGGGATTTTTCCCGGCGCGACGCGGTGCCCTGTGGCCTTTCCCCGCGCCGCGAGATAAAGCGCGGGCGTACTCGAAGTGCCCAGTATTTCATCGAAAGTGAGTCCGCTTTGGCGAAAGAAATCGAGCGCAAGTTCCTCGTGGCCAATGACGGCTGGAAGGCGGAAGTTGCGCGCAGCGAGCGCCTGCGGGACGGGCTGATCGCCGCGGAGGGCGGGCGCAAGGCCCGGGTCCGCTTCTACGACGGGCGCGCCACGCTCTGCATCAAGGGCAAGCGCGACGGGCTCTCGCGCGACGAGTTCGAATACCCGATCCCGGCCGAGGACGCCGAGGAGATGCTCGCCGCCCATTGCGGCGGCGACGTGGTCGAGAAGACCCGCCACCACATCCCCCGGGGCGCGCTGGTCTGGACGGTGGATGTCTACGAGGGGCTGCTGGCCGGCATCATCGTCGCCGAGGTCGAACTGCCCGATCTCGACACGCCGCTGCCCCTGCCCGGCTGGATCGGCCGCGAGGTGACCGGCCTGCAGGAATACCGCAAGGTGAACATGCTGGCGGCGCGCAAGGGCAGCAGCGGGACCGACGCGGCCTGAGCGCCCGCCCCCCGGCAATGCAAAGGGCCCCGGGTCATCGCGACCCGGGGCCCCTTTGCTTCAGCGCTTTCCCGGCAGGGACCGGCGGGCCGCTCAGCCCGCCTCGTCCACCCGCATCAGCCGCTGCGCCAAGGTCTCGACCCCGCCCAGCCAGCGCGTGACAAGTCTGGGATCGGACGGCGCCGCCGAAACGCCGGGCTTGATCTCGCGGTTCAGCACCGCCTCGATCGCCCAGGACACCGGCATCGACACCAGCCGCGCCATGGCCGAGCCGCGCGCGTCGCCCCAGGCGTCCATCACCCAGGTCTTGTGCCAGACGGTCTCATCGGCCTTCTCGGCCTTGAGCGTGACGCAGAGCACCACGCGGTCGGGCTCGCCCTCGGCATAGGCGTTCTGCGCCAGCAGGTCCGCGGCCATCTGCGCCAGCCGCGCGTCATCCGCCGTCTCGACCTCGGCGAAGATCTCCTTCCAGGCCTCGGACCAGCCGTTGAGCCGCAGCGTGCCGCGCACGAAGTCCTTCACCTTCCAGTCCGCGCCGAACTCGTACTGCTCGAGGAAGGGCAGCGAGTCGCGGTTCGGGTAGACCTCGAAGCTCTCGGGCGGATCGAGCGGCGCGTCGTAGCGGGTCAGCGCATCCCAGGGCCGCGCCACCTTCAGCTCCTCGAAATGCCGGATCGAGCGCGACGGCGAGCGCAGCGCCTTCAGCACGCCGACCGGCGCCCAGGAGAACTTGTAGCGGAAGGCGTTGGCCTCCTTCGGCACGCCGCCGCAGTAGCTCAGGAAGCTGACCTCGTTCGCGGGATCGAAGGCGTCCGAGGCGCGGTAGTCCGCCACGAGGTCATGCGCCATCAGGTGGTCGATCCCCGGGTCGAGCCCGACCTCGTTGACCAGCGCCACCCCGGCCGCCTTGGCCTTGGCATCGAGCCCGCGCATCTCCGGCGAGATGTAGGAGGACGAGACGAAATGCGCCTTCCTGGCGATGGCGATCTCGGCCAGCATCACGTGCCAGTCGCCGGGCAGCATCGAGACGATCACGTCGCCCTCCTGCACCGCCGCCTCGACCGCGTCCGGGGCGAAGGCGTGGATGCGGTCCGTCAGGTCACCGACGGCCTCGCGGGCCTTGGCCTCGGTCCGGTTCCAGACCGTCACCTCGTGCCCCGCCTCGATCAGGCGCCGCAGCCCCGGGACCGACGAGAGCCCCGTTCCGCACCAGTGAATCATGCAAGTTCCTCCTCAAGATAAGTCGTGTAGGTCGCCGCCGCCCGGCCCCAGACGCCGGCATCCAGTGCGGTCAGGGTCAGCAGGTGCGGCAAGAGCTGGGCAGCGAAATCCTCCGAGCTCTCGCGCGGCAGCAGCGAGGGCAGGTTGTCGATCGCCATGACGTCGAGCGGCGGCGCGTCATGCACGCGCAGCGCCGGGGACTGCCAGTCGGTGACATGGCCGTAGACCTTGACGGGCGAGAAGTCGCTGTCGGGATCGCAGGCGATGTCGCCGATGGCGCGCAGCCGGCGCGGATCGGTTGTCGCAGAGGCCGGCACGAAGACCGGCGTGCCCGGCCGCGCGAGGATGCAGTTGAAGAAGACCTCGTGGTCCAGAACCTCGGGGAAGGGCCCGCCATGCGCGGTCTCGGCCATGTCCCACTGGGTGACCTCGACACCGGCCTTGCGGCAGAGGTCCCCCGCCCCGGTGCCGACGCGCCCCAGCGCGCCGATCACCATGGCCCGCGGCCGAGCCCCGCCCGCCGCGTCGAGCGCATCGGTGACCGCGGCCTCCATCGCGTCGGCGTTCGGCCAGACCGAGACCGGGCCGCAGATCCCGCCCTGCAGCTGCGCCGCGTAGGCCAGCAGCGTCACCGCCGCCCCCGCGTAGCCCGCCCAGTAGCCGAAGGCCGCGACGCGCCGGCCGCTCTCGTCGACGAGGTACTCGAGATCGTAGAGCGCCCCACCCCCCGCGACGAAGCGCTTCAGCAGCACCTGCCCGGCCGGCTGACCCTTGAAGGCATGGCCGAACATGATGTGGCGGTGGCGCAGCGGCGTGCCGTCCTCGGGCAGTTCCTTGAGGCCGAAGATGATCGCCTCGGCGGGCGCGTCCGGCCAGCTGTTCTCGGGCGCGATCTCGGCCCCGGCGGCACGGTAGCCGTCGATGCCGATGACTCGGGCGCGGCTTTCCTCGACGGTGACGCGGACCCCCGCGGCGATCAGCGCCTTCACCCCCTCGGGGGTCACGCCCACCCGGTCCTCGTTCTGCCGCTGCTCCGCGCGCACCCACAGATGTGTCATCCGTCTCTCCAAAGCCAAACTCCCCGCATTGCTACCCAAAAGGATTCGCCGGGGGAAGGCGGGGCTCAGAGATGGGTGCGCGCCAGTGACCGTTCTGCCCCTTCGAGGTGCGGCACGGCGTTGAAGAGCGTGAGGCAAAGCCCGGTCGAGAGCGGCTGGAAGCGGTGCAGCGAGGTGTTCTCGATGGCAAGGCAGGCATGGGCCAGCGCCTGCATCTCGAGCCCCATGGTCACCCGCATCGCCATGCCGATGAGCCCGCCCGAGGTCACCACCACGGCGCGCCCCTCGCCCGCGGCGATCTCGGCCAGCACGTCGCCGACCCGGCTCTCGAACGCGGCGAAGCTTTCCGGCGCGCCCTCGAGCCGCCCCTCGCGCCAATAGGTGAAGAGCGTCGGCAGGTGGCGGATGAAGCCCTCGCGGTCGGGCGGCAGGGCGATGCCGTGCTGCTGGTCCATGAGCTGCGCCATGGTGAAATATTCCAGCTCGTCGAGCCGCGCGTCCTGCACCACCTCCAGCGCCAGCCCCATCTCGGCGGCGGTCTCGCGGTGGCGCTGCAGCGTGCCGCAATAGGCGCGGGCAAAGACCTCGCCGGTGCCGCGCAGGTGATCGCCCAGCCAGCGCGCCTGCTGGCGGCCGAGATCGCTCAGCCGGTCATAGCTGGTCTCGTCCTTGGCATGGGTATTGGCCTGCCCGTGCCGCACGAGGGTGACATGCGACATGTCCTGCCCCTTTCATCTTTCGTCAAGTACTCCGGGGGTGCGGGGGCAGCGCCCCCGCTCCGGGCCCGGGTCAGCAGAAGTTCTCGGGCCCGACGTGCTGCTGCGCCGAGTAGCGGTCGCCATGCGCCCAGCCCACCGGCAGCACCGCGTCGATGCGCGCGAGATCCTCCTCGGTGAGGCGCGCCTCGAGCCCGGTCAGCAGCTCCTTGAGGTGCGCCACCGAGCGCGTGCCGGGGATCGGGATCACGTGATCGCCCCGGCTCAGCAGCCAGGCGATGGCCAGACCCGCCGCCGGCAGTCCCATCTCGGCGGCGAGCGCGCGGAAGCGGTCGGTGAGCGCGAGGTTGGCCGCGAGGTTCGGCGCCATGAAGCGCGGGTTGCCGGCGAGGAACGGGTTGGCCGCGATGGTCTCCGCCGGGATCGGGCTGTCCGTCAGCAGCGAGCGCCCGACCGGCGAGAAGGCGACGAGCGCGGTGCCGAGCTCGGCGCAGGCCTGCGACAGCCCCAGCTCGGTGAAGCGGGTCGCGAGCGAGTATTCCGACTGCACGGCGGCCACCGGGTGCACCGCCGCCGCGCGGCGCAGGGAACTCGGCGCGATCTCGGAAAAGCCGAAGCTCGCGGTCTTGCCCTTCGCCACCAGCGCCGCCAGCGTCTCGGTCACCTCCTCGATCGGCCGCGCCGCCTCGCGCCGGTGCACGTAGAAGAGATCCACTTGCTCGATCCCCAGCCGCTTCAGCGAGCCGTCGAGCTCGGCCTCGAGATGCGCCGCCGAGTTGTCGAAGGCGCGGTTGCCCTGCGCGTCCTTGGTGATCCCCGCCTTGGTGGCGATGTGCAGCGTCTCGCGCGCGCCGGGGTTGGCCTTGAGCCAGGCCCCGATCGCGCTCTCCGAGCGGCCCATGCCGTAGACGTTGGAGGTGTCGATGTGCACCACCCCCGCCGCCGCCGCGGCATCGAGCACGGCGAACGAATTGGCCTCGGTGGTCGGGCCGTAGAAGTCGGCGAAGGACATGGCGCCGATGCCGAAGGCAGGAAGCTCGGGCCCCGCAGGCCCCATGCGGACGGTCTTCATGCTCATCCCCTCACCCGTTCCACGCTGCGCGCCTCGACCGCGGCGATGGCGGCGGCCACGGCGGCCTCGACGTCCAGCTCCGACGTGTCGATCATCAGCGCGTCCTTCGCCGGCTTCAGCGGCGCGTCCGCGCGGGTGGCGTCGCGGTGGTCGCGCTCGCGGGTCTCGGCCAGCACGGTCTCGTAATCGGTCTGCGCCCCGCCGGCCACCAGCTCGTCGTAGCGGCGGCGGGCGCGCACCTCGGCGCTGGCGGTGACGAAGAGCTTGGCCTCGGCCTCGGGGCAGATCACCGTGCCGATGTCGCGACCGTCGAGCACCGCACCGCCGTCGCGCCGGGCAAAGGCACGCTGGAAGTCGAGCAGCGCCGCGCGCACCTCGGGGATCACCGCCACGCGCGAGGCGGCCTGGCCGACGGCGGCGCTGCGCAGCCCCTCGACGCCGAGGTCCTGCGGCCGCAGCGCGCGCGCCGCGAGGATCGGATCGGTGCCGTCGAGCATCTTGCGCCCGACCGCGCGGTAGAGCAGCCCGGTGTCGAGATGGGCAAAGCCGAAATGCGCCGCCACGGCGCGGCTGATCGTGCCCTTGCCGGCGGCTGCCGGCCCGTCGATGGCGATGGTGAAGGCCATGGCCGTCCCTTTCTTTCAGATCGCGGCCTTTATCGCGCGCGGGGGCGCGTGCTTCAAGCCGAAGCGGCCGCTGCGCGCGGGGGCGTGCCGCTCAGCCCCGCGGCCCCTGTTTCCAGAGCCCGAAGAGCCCCACCCCGCAGACCGCCAGCAGCACGAATTTCAGCCGGGTGAAGAGGCTCGACCACTCGACCAGCGCGTGATCGAGCGCCACCGGGCCGCGCAGCAGCATCTCGTTGACCATCAGGTTCTCGGCGGCATCCGCCCCCATCCAGGCCAGCGCGAGGAAGAGGAAGACGCCGCGCCGCCACCAGGCCCGCCCGCGCGAAAGGTACCAGGCGCCCATCATCAGCGTGACGCCGAAGACCACCCGGAAAGCGGCGCCGAGCCAGCGCATCTCGAGCAGGTAGACCGCCCGCGCATCGTCACCCAGCGCGACGAGGTAGCGCTGCGCCTCGCCCACCGTGTAGCCGAAGGCGCGCAGGTCGAACGGCAGCTGCCCGCCTGCCCCGGGCCAGAGCACGGCCCAGGTGAAATAGCCCATGTAGAGCAGCAGCGCCGCGGCCAGCGCCGCGACGACGGGCAGCAGCCGGGTCACGCCTCGCGGCCCAGGTCCGCCCCGAGCCCGGTCATCAGCGTCTCGAAGATCGGGAAGGAAGTGGCGATCGGCCCGCCGTCGTCCACCCGCACCGGCGCCTCGGCGGCAAGGCCCATGACGAGGAAGGACATGGCGATGCGGTGGTCGAGATGGCTCTGCACCGTGGCCCCGCCGGCGACGTCGCCGAAGCCGCGACCATGCACCGTCCACCAGTCCTCGCCCTCGTCGACCTCGACACCGTTGAGCCGCAGGCCGGTCGCCATGGCGTCGATCCGGTCGCTTTCCTTCACGCGCAGTTCCTTGACGCCCGGCATGTGGGTCTTGCCGCTGGCAAAGGCCGCGACCACGGACAGCACCGGGTATTCGTCGATCATGCTCGCGGCGCGCTCGGCGGGCACCTCGATGCCCTTGAGGTTCGGCGAGAACTTGGCACGCAGGTCGGCGACCGGCTCGCCGCCCTCCTCGCGCATGTTCTCGAAGCTGAGGTCCGCGCCCATGTCCTGCAGGGTGAAGAAGAGCCCGGCGCGGGTCGGGTTGAGGCCGATGTTCGGCACCAGCACGTCCGAGCCCTCGGTGATGAGCGCGGCGCAGACCGGGAAGGCGGCCGACGACGGATCGCGCGGCACGATGATGGTCTGCGGCTTCAGCTCGGGCTGGCCGACGAGCGTGATCACCCGACCCTCCGAGGTCTCCTCGGTGGTGACCTTGGCGCCGAAGCCGGTCAGCATCCGCTCGGAATGGTCGCGGGTCGCCTCGCGCTCGATCACCACGGTCTCGCCGGGGGCGTTGAGCCCCGCCAGCAGCACCGCCGATTTCACCTGCGCGGAAGGAACGGGGGTGGCGTAGCGCACCGGGATCGCGGCTTCCGCCCCGACGATGGTCATCGGCAGCCGTCCGCCCGAGCGCCCGTAGGCGCGCGCGCCGAAGAGCGCCAGCGGGTCGGTGACGCGGGCCATCGGCCGCGAGTTCAGCGAGGCGTCGCCGGTGAAGGTGGCGGTGATCGGGGTGGTCGCCATCGCGCCCATGATCAGCCGCACGCCGGTGCCCGAGTTGCCGCAGTCGATGACGTTGCCCGGCTCGGCGAAGCCGCCGACGCCGACGCCGTGCACGTGCCAGGTGTCGCCACGCTTCTCGACCTCGGCGCCGAAGGCGCGCATCGCCTTGGCGGTGTCGAGCACGTCCTGCCCTTCGAGCAGGCCGGTCACCTTCGTCTCGCCCACCGCCAGCGCGCCGAGGATCAGCGACCGGTGCGAAATGGACTTGTCGCCCGGCACATGCGCCTCGCCCTTAAGACCCGCGGACTTGCGGGCAATCATCGGAATGGGGTCCCCGTGGCTCGACATGGCGCCTCTCCTGTTATCGCTCGCGCGCCTGATAGCAGCGCGTTGCGCCTGCGTCCATCGCCCGCGCGCTGCATCGTTCCGCAAAGGAAGGCGCGGGTCCGCGCAAGCACGCGGCCAAGGCTTGCCTCCCCCGCGACCGCGCCCTAGGTGTGATCTCAGGGAGCGAGACACACAGCCGGAATCCCTCCCGATTCCCGAAAAGACGACGGATTGTCATGACCGACAGAGCGGCCCAGACCGCGCCTGCCTCGATGGCCGGCGCCGACCCCCAGATTTCGGCCCGCATGGTGCTCTTCGCGCTTGCCATGGGCGGCTTCGCCATCGGCACGACCGAGTTCGCCGCCATGGCGCTGCTGCCCAACTTCGCGCATGAGCTCGGCGTCAGCGAGGCGCGGGCGGCGGATGCGATCAGCGCCTACGCGCTCGGCGTGGTGGTCGGCGCGCCGGTGCTGGCCGTGGCCGGGGCGAAGATGCGCAAGCGCATGCTGCTGATCTGGCTGATGCTGGCCTTCGCGACCTTCAACACGCTCTCGGCCATGGCCCCGACCTTCGGGCTCTTCACCCTCGCGCGCTTTGCCTCGGGCCTGCCGCACGGCGCCTATTTCGGCGTGGCGGCGCTGGTCGCCGCCTCGATCGTGCCGCGCAACAAGCGGGCGACGGCGGTGTCGCGGGTGTTCCTCGGCCTCACCCTCGCCACCACCATCGGCGTGCCCGCCGCAAGCTGGATGAGCCAGTACATCGGCTGGCGCTCGGGCTTCGTGCTGGTCGGCGCGCTGTCGCTGGCGACGGCCTTCGCGGTCTATCTCAAGGCCCCGCGCACCCCGGCCGATCCGCGCGCCAACCCGCTGCGCGAGCTCGGCGCGCTGCGGAACCGGCAGGTCTGGCTGACGCTGGCCACCGGCGCCATCGGCTTCGGCGGCTTCTTCGCGGTCTACACCTACATCGCCTCGACCGTGCAGACGACGCTCGGCGCCTCCGAGCACATGGTGGCGGTGATGCTGATGGCGGCCGGGGTCGGCATGACGATCTTCAACCTGCTAATGGGGGCGCTGGCGGACCGCAACCTCAACCTCACCGCCTTCGTCTCCTTCGGCGCGGGGGCGATCGTGCTGGCGCTCTTCCCCGCCGCCGTCGCGGGCGGGCTCTGGACCATGGGGCTTGCCGTGCTGTCGATGAGCGTGCTCGGCGGGGTCTCGACGGTGATGCAGACGCGGCTGATGAACGTCGCGGGCGAGGCGCAGCAACTTGCCGCCTCGCTGCACCACGCCGCCTTCAACGTCGCCAACGCGCTTGGCCCGTTCCTCGCCGCGCGGGTGATCGCCGCCGGCTACGACTTCCCCTCGGCGGGCTATGTCGGCGCGGCGCTGAGCGCGGCGGGCTTCGTGCTCTTCGCCATCACCCTGCGCGACGCGCGGCGCAGCGGGCTCGAGTGACACTCGGCCCGAAATAAGAACGCCGTCTTCCGCCGGGCGCCTCCGGCGGGAGAGTTTCCCGGTCCCGCCCCGCTGGAAAATCACCGGTCCAAGCGATCCGCGATTGCCGGAGCGCTGTCCCGCGCCGCCCCCGCCGCGGCGCGGCCCCGGCCCTTGCAGCGCCGCCCCCGCGACCGAAATAAGACGGCAAACGTGCACGTTAACGAGAAGGCCTCCCCATGACCTACAAAGCGATTGCCCTCACCGCCGCGCTCAGCGGCCTTGCAGCCACCGGCGCGCTCGCCGCCGACCTCGGCCCGCTGGTCAGCCCCGCCGAACTCGACACCGCCCTCGCCGCCGAGGACGCCCCGAAGGTGCTCGACATCCGCGGCGACGCCTATGCCGACGGCCACATCGCCGGCGCCGTCTCGGCCCCCTACGGGCTCTTCCGCGGCCCCGACGAGAACCCCGGCGCCACCGTGCCGGTGGACCAGCTCGAGACCACCTACGAAAAGCTCGGCCTCGAGCCCGACGCGCCGGTGGTCATCGTCGCGCAGGGCGACACCGACACCGATTTCGGCGCCGCCGCCCGCGTCTACTGGACGCTGAAGAGCTCGGGCTTCACCGAGCTGTCGATCCTCAACGGCGGCGCGCAGGCCTGGGTCAACACCGGCCTGCCGCTCAGCAAGGACGCGGTGACGCCCGAACCGACCGAGCTCTCGATCAGCTGGAACGACGCCTGGACCGCCGAGACCCCCGAGGTTGCCGACGTGGTCGACGGCGGCCACGAGGCGGTGCTGCTCGACGCCCGCCCGGCGCCCTTCTTCGAGGGCAAGAAGGCCCATGCCGCCGCCGCCAAGCCCGGCACCCTGCCCGGCGCGCAGAGCTACCCCTACACGCAGTTCTTCCAGAGCGGCGCCACCGCCATCGGCCAGATCTCGGACGTGCAGGCGCTGAAGGCCTCGCTCGGCGTGACCGAGGGCGAAGAGATCGTCTCGTTCTGCAACACCGGCCACTGGGCGGCGACCAACTGGTTCGCGCTGAGCGAGATGGCGGGGATCGAGAACGTCAAGCTCTACCCCGGCTCGATGGTCGAATACTCGCAGACCGGCCGTGACATGCAGAACGCGCCGGGTCTCTTCCAGAACCTGCTGAACCAGGTCACCGGGGGCAACTGATGACCGAGGCCGCCACCAACGGCGCGGCAGGGGCCGCGCCCGCAGGGGCCATGGGCAAGCGCGCCGGGTTGATCCTCGGCGCGCTCGTCGTCGTGGCCCTCGTCGCGCTCTTCGCGGGGGCGCGCTACGGCCTCCTGCTGGCCATCGGGCTCGGCTTCGGCATCGCGCTCGAGGGGATGCGCTTCGGCTTCGCCGGGCCGTGGCGGGCGATGATCCTGCGCCGCGAGCCCTCGGGGGTGCTGGCGCAGCTCCTGTCCATCGCGCTGGTCTCGGTGATCGCGATCCCGCTGCTGTCGAGCCACGCCGGGGAACTCGTCGGCGCGCAGGCACCCATCGGCTTTGCCATGGTCGGCGGCGCCTTCGTCTTCGGCGCCTGCATGCAGATCGTGCTCGGCTGCGGCTCGGGCACGCTGGTCAACGCGGGCTCGGGCAACCCGGTGAGCCTGCTCGCCCTGCCCTTCTTCGCGCTCGGCAGCTTTGCCGGGGCGTGGAACCTGATCTGGTGGACCGACCTCGGCGCGTTGCCGATCCTGACGCTGACGGGCGGCGCGGGGCTTGGCGTCACGCTGGTGCTGCTCGCCCTCGCCGCGGCCATCTTCCTGTGGCGCGCCGCGCCCGGCACGGTGAAGCTGAGCCGCCGCCACGCCATCGCCGCCGTCGTGCTGGCCGCGCTCGCCATCGGCAACCTGCTGGTCGCGGGCCAGCCCTGGGGCGTGGTCTACGGTCTCGGCCTCTGGGCCGCCAAGGGCTATGCCGCATTGGGCGGAGACCTCTCGGCCTCGGCCTTCTGGGCGGCGCCGGGCTCGATGGAGCGGGTGCAGTCGAGCGTCCTGACCGACTACACCTCGCTCACCGACATCGGCATCATCCTCGGCGCCTTCGGTGTCGCGGCATGGCGGCGCGGCGCGCTGGCGGCAAGGCTGCCCTCCTACCCGGCCCGCGCCTGGGTCGCGACCATCGTCGCGGGCTTTCTGCTGGGCTATTCCTCGCGCCTCGCCTTCGGCTGCAACGTGGGGGCCTTCTTCTCGGGCATCTCGACCGGCAGCCTGCACGGCTGGGTGTGGTTCGTCGCGGCCTTTGCCGGGGCCTTCCTCGGCATCCGGCTGCGGCCGCTGGTGGGACTGGAGGCGCGGACATGACCCGCGCCGTCACCGCAGCGCTCGCGCTGGCCTTCGTCGCGGCGCTGCTGGTCTTCGACCTCGCGACGTCGGCGCCGAACCCCTACCAGGCCCCGGCCCTGCTGGCCTTCGGGTCGGGCAGCGTCGCCACCGGCGGCTTCTGCGGCGCCCTGCCGAACTGATCATCTGATCTATCCCGCGCCTCGGCCCGCCGCCCCCACACGAGGGAGCGGCGGGCCAGCCGAGTCTCGCAGGGGACTCACCCGGGATCATTAACAAGTGATTGATAAATCGCGTTTTACGGAAAATTTATTCCGGCCCGGGTAGGCTTCCTGCAGGGCTGGTTTCCGTGTGACTGGTGATTTCGTACAGACCCTGACCCCTTGGACCCAATCGTTGGATTTAGCTGCGACCCTTGGGGCGACGATCAATTCTTGTAGATGATTCTGGTTGATCAGACCCGGCAGGACGTCTCGTCCTGCCGGGCATTTCATTGCGTCCCCGCGGGGACAGGGCTCAGAGCCCCTGCCCGCCCGAGAGCTCGACCCGCTGCCCGGTCATCCAGCCCAGCCCGCCCGAGAGCAGCGCCGCGACGCCTGCGCCGATGTCCTCGGCCTCGCCCACGCGGCCGAGCGCGGTCATCTGCGCGATGCGCTGGTTGAGCTGGGCATTGTCACGCACCGCGCCGCCGCCGAAATCCGTGGCGATCGCGCCCGGGGCAAGGCAGTTCACCCGGATCCCGCGCGGCCCCAGCTCCTGCGCCGCGTAGCGCGTCAGCACCTCGAGCGCGCCCTTCATCGAGGCATAGGCGGCATAGCCCGGCAGGGTGAAGCGCGCGAGCCCCGAGGAGACGAAGAGCACGGTTCCGCCCTCGGCAATCCGCGGGGACAGCGCCTGGGTCAGCAGGAAGGGCGTGCGCAGGTGCACGCGGTAGAGCAGGTCGAGCTCCTCGGGCCCGGTCTCGGCAAGGCTGCGGTGCAGGCCGACCCCGGCATTGTTGACGAGGTAATCGAAGCTGTCGCGGCCGAAGGTTGCGCGCAGGGTCTCGCCCAGCCGCGCGGCGAAGTCGGCGATATCCCCGCCGTCGGCGTCGAAGGGCAGCATGGCGGCGCGTTGGCCCATCGCCTCGATCTCGGACACCACCCCGGCGGCGGCATCGGGCGAGCTGTTGTAGGTGCCGATGATCTGGGTTCCGGCGCGGGCGAGGTGCAGCGCGGTGGCGCGGCCGAGGCCGCGGCTCGCGCCGGTGATGACGGCGATCTTGCTGGACATGGACTGTGTCTCCTTGGGTGCGGGGCAGGATGTCCGCCCCTCCGGCCGCAGAGATAGGTTGCGCTTCGCCTTCGATAAATCGCACACTCCCGCATACCCTATCCGGATATTCGAACAATGCACCCGCCCGATCTGAACACGCTCGCGCAGTTCGTCGCCGTCGCGCGGCACCTCAACTTCCGCCGTGCCGCCGCCGAGCTGGCGATCTCGCCCTCGACCCTCAGCGAGCGCATCCGCGAGCTCGAGGCGCGGCTTGGTGTGCGGCTGCTCAACCGCAACACCCGCAGCGTCTCGCTCACCGAGGAGGGCGAGCGGCTGCTCGAACGCACCCGCGACGCGGTCGCCGTGCTGGGCGAGGCCGCGGCGGCGCTCGGGCAGGACCGCGCGGCCGCGCTGAGCGGGCGGATCAGGATCAACGGCCCCGCCCCGGCGATCGAGCTGCGGCTGATGCCGCTGGTGACCTCCTTCCTTGCGCTGCACCCCGGCGTGCGCATCGAGGCGGTCAGCGAGGGCGACCTCGTGGACGTGGTCGAGCGCGGCTTCGACGCCGGGCTGCGCTACGACGAGGCGCTGGCGCAGGACATGGTGGCGGTGCGGCTGGGGCCGGACCAGCGCATGCTGGTCGCCGCCGCCCCGGCGTATCTCGAGCGGCACGGCACGCCGCGCGACCCGGGCGATCTGGCCCACCATGCCTGCATCACCCATGTCTTCGGCACCGGCAACACCCTGCCCTGGTCCTTCGAGAAGGACGGGCGCGCGCTCGACATCCGCCCGCAGGGCCGGCTCGCAGTGAACAGCTCGGCCGCCGCGCTCGTGGCCGCGCGCGCCGGGCACGGGCTCGTCTACGCCTTCGACGAGTACCTTGCCGCGGATCTCGCTTCGGGGCAGCTGGTGCAGGTGCTGGACGACTGGACGCCGCCCTTCCCCGGCCCCTCGCTCTACTTCACCGAGCGCCGGCTGATGCCGCCGGCGCTGCGCGCCTTCGTCGACCACGTGAAGGCGCAGGCGCGGCTCGGCGCCTCCGGCGCGGACGCGCGGTGAGGCGCAGGCAAGGCTTGTGCCCGCGGCCCGATGCACTATCTTTGGAGGGCCCGCCCCCTACCGATTGGACCCGCCATGAAAAGCCTTGCAGTCGTCGCCGTGCTTGCCGCGATGCTGGTCGTCGTGGGTCTTGCCGCCACCGGCCGCGCGCGGACGCCGAAGCCTGACCAGACCACCGCGACCCCCGCGCCCGAGACCGAGGGCGAGACCTATGCGATGAGCATCGGCCGCCCGGTCGAGCTGACGCAGGGCGAGCGGCAGCAGTTCCGCACGCTGGTGCCGGGGATCGACCCCGCGACGGTGCCGCCCGAGATGGTCGGCAAGGTCCGCGCGATCCTCTACGGCAAGGGCAACGACGCCGAGAAACGCAGCCGGATCGAGAGCCTGCTGGGCTGATCGCGGCCCCGGTCGCTGCCCCTGTCAGATGTCGATCGCGGCGATCTCCTCGCCGACATGCGCGCCGAGCCTCTCGGCGATCTTCGGCCCCGCGGCGCGGAACAGGGGCTCGTCCACCGACATGGTCTGGCTGAACTGGCGCAGCGTGGCGTCGGACTGACCGAAGCGGAAGAACAGCACCTGCGTCACCGAGCGGCTGGCGTCGAGATCGAAGCCGACGAGCCGCACCACCGGCACGCCCTGCTCGACGCTGGCGGTGCTGATCTGGAACTGGTTGGCATTGGCGCGCTGGCTGCGGCGCTGGAAGAGCGTGATCCACGGCGTCTGCCGGTCCATGTTGTCGAGCCCCTTCAGCACCGCGATCACGCTTGCCGCCGCGGCCGCGCCGGGGCCGAGCACCAGCGCCAGCACCGAGAGGATCTCCTTGTGCACCTCGGCCGAGCCGCCGGCGACGACGCGCATCGAGCGGTCGGCGCTCTCGGCCGTCCAGCCGACCTTGCCCAGCGTCGCCACGTAGGTGTCGTACCATTGCGCGCCGGTGCCGCCGGACTCGATCGCCTTGGTCGCGGCGAGCTGCGCCAGCAGGAAGGCATCGGCGATGAACCTGCGCAGGTCCGCCGGCACGCTTTCGGCAAAGCCCGCGATCTGAGAGCCGATGGCGACGGACTGCTCGCCCGCCGCGCCGAAGTCGGGGGGGTTCATGTCGCTCTCGGCGGCCTCGAAACCGCCCGGCGGGCCGGGGATCTCGACGCTCTCGACGAAGGCCAGCGCCTCGGCAACGGGATCGGTCATCGGCGGTCCACCTTTCTCTCCGGGGGGCACGCGGTCACTTGCCCAGCTCCTCGAACAGCGCCCCGGCATCGAGCACGCCATAGCCCGCCCCGACGTGGTGATGCAGCGGCGAGCCGCGCACCGTGCGGATCAGCGCGGTCTGGTACTGCACCGCGTTGAGCGGCGGCAGCCCGAGCTTGCGGCGGCGCGACATCACCAGAGCGATCGCCCCGGTCACGTGCGGCGCGGCCATGCTGGTGCCACTCATGGCGACGGTCTCGTCATGCGCCGCCCCGCCCGACTGGGCCGAGCGGATCTCGAAGCCGGGCGCGCAGAGCTCGGGCTTGTGCCGGCCGTCGCGGGTGAGCCCCCAGGACGAGCTGTCGTTGAGCCGCGCCGGGATGGCCGAGTTGCAGGCCCCCACCGCGATCACCGTGCGCGCGGTGCCGGGCACCGAGAGGGTCATCTCGGGATCATGGGTCTGGAACCGGATGGCGCGCTCCTGCGTGCGCTCGACCCAGATATGCACCTCGCAGGCGGCGCTGAGCATCTCGCGGCCGTGCATCTCGAGCGTCCAGTCGCCGGTCAGGATCGGGTCGGGCCGGGCGCGGATCGAGATCACCAGCCGGTGCGCGCCGTTGTCTGGATGCATCTGCTTGAGCTGCAGCAGGCAGAGGTTGCCGCCGAGCGGCACCTCGCGTTCGGGCGCCTCGAAATTGACCCACTCGGAGGTCTCGCCGCCGGGGGTGGTCAGGCGAAAGGCGACGTCGTCCATCCCGTCGATCCAGGCCTCGAAGTAATCCGCGTCGCGCGGCCGGGCGGAGCTGGTCCATTGCAGCTCGGCCAGCAGCCCCTGTGCCACCGCGACCCGCGCATGGCCCGCGTGGCCCCGCTCGTTGCCGGCGGATTTCACGATCACGCAATCAGGGTCGCGCCCGCCGCCGGTGATCGCGTCGAAGGCCGCCTCGAGCGTGGTCGAGCCGTCATGCGCCCCGGCGTTCATCCCGAGGCTGACGTTGATCGCGATGGGCATGGGCGGCGCGAGCACGCTGGTTCCGCCCTGCGCCACCCGGCGCAGGAAGACCAGCGCGTCGACGTGGCTCATCGAGTAGCCGACGCTGGGCGGCTCGCCCGCGCCCTGGGTGATGCCCGCGACGACGCAGAGGATCGGCGCCTCGGGCGCCATGCCGTCCGCCATCGCGCCGACCGCCCGCCCCGCCGCGATGCCCGCCACGTGCGTGCCGTGCCCGTCAAGGTCGCGCAGGCGGTCTGGCACGTCCTTCCGGTCCGGCCCCTGCGCCTCGTGCGCGGCGATCATCGCGTCGATGTCGGCGGCGAGGTAGAGCCTGCCGTGGTCCTGGGTGAAGGCCGGGTCGACCGCGACGGGGGCCGGGCCCTCGGGGCTGCGCTGGTCCCAGATCGCGAGGATCCGGGTGCTGCCATCGGGCTTGCGGAAGGCGCGGTGCAGGATGTCGACGCCGGTGTCGATGAGCCCGACCAGCGCCCCGTCGCCGCGCTCGTCGATCGGCGGGCGGTGGATGTTCTCGGCCCCGACGAAGGGCACCGAGGTGTCGAGATCCTCGATCCCCGCCTCGCGGCTGACCTCGATGGCGACCACGTCCGGATCGGCGCGCAGCGCCTCGATGTCGGAGGCGGTGGCGAGCGCCGTCGCGAACTGGCCGAAGCGCGACGGCACCGGCATCCCGGCGGGCGGCACCCAGGCCTCGCTGCGCAGGCGGATCACCACCGGCTGGCGCGGCGCCCGCGGCGGCGCAGCCCCCTGCGGCACGGCGCCGTCCCCCTCGACCTCGAGATCGCTCTCGAAACCGCTCTCGAGCCCGCCCTCGGTGTCGTCGGCGCGGTGGCGCAGCAGGTTGCGCGCGCCGTCGTCGAAAGTGTCGTCCTCGGCCTCGGTCGCCATGGCCTGCACGCGCATGAGCTGCAGGTAGGCGTCGATGCGATGCGCCGAGGTGCCGGGGATCAGCCCCTCGATGGCGACGTCCGCGCCGGTCGCCGAGCTGCCCTCGAGCCCTTCGAATTCCCGGTCCATCCCCGGCGGGGTGGCGAGCTTGACCGCCTGCGCGGTGCGCTCGATGGCCTCCTGCTCGGCGGGGCTCACCGGGGGCGGATCGTCGCTCGCCTCGGCCGCGGCGACACCCTCGGGGCCGCCCGGCGCGTGCTCGGCCTCCGCCTCGAGCGCGCCGGCGAAGTTGAAATGCAGCAGCCGTCCGGTGTGGTGATAGAAGATCGGGATGCGCGCGACGATGTCGTCATCGTTGACCACCCGCACGTAGGAGCGGCCGAAGGTCGTGCGCATGAAGGCCGCCGCCCCGTCCGACAGCATCCGCGGCTGGCCGAAGGTGACCACGCCCGCGGGCCGCCGCGCCCGGAAATGCGCCGCCGCCACCACCGCGATCGCGCCGCCGAGGCTGTGGCCGGTGAACCAGAGCGTGCGGTTTCCCGCCTCCGCGACGGCCCGCTCCACCAGCGGCGCCACCACCGCGTAGGCGTTGAGAAAGCCGCTGTGCACCGCCGCGCCGAAGGCGGCGGAGGGCGCGGGCGGGATGTTGAGGTTGCTGAGCCAGTCGTTGAGCCCCTGCGTTCCGCGAAAGGCCACCACCGCCGCATGCGGCCCCATGGCCAGCAGCCCCTCGGTGTGGCCCTTGCGGAAGACCCGCCCGTCGACATGCCAGACCTGCCCGAGCACGCGGCTCGTCTCGGCGGTCGACTCGTAGGAGAGCTTGCAGGCGGAGCAGAGCGCGAAGGCCGCCTTCCAGGTGAACTCGCCCGGCGCGACCCATTCATCCTTGAACTGCATGGACCCCACCCTCGCTGTCCGGGGCGCGTGGCCCCGCGGTGGAACTTGCACGCCCCGTGCCGGGGAGCGCGGCGCGGCGGGCTGGCGTGGAACCGCCGGAAATGACCTTGGGCTGACCGAGCTGTGGATGGCGCATGGCCGACCTCCCCGGAGCAAATATCTTCAATCGAATGGCCCGATCATAGCACCAAATCGCCCCGCAAAGAAGCGAGCCGCGTCGCGAGACACACGCAAGGCGGGTATTCCGGAAAGCCGCGCCGCTCCCGCGCCCGTGCCCGCCGGGGCGGGAGTTGTGAATTGACAGCCCTCGTCCGACCGGGCTACCTGCGCAGGGAGTTGGCGGCGCGCGCCGTCCTAACCCACCCACAGCACCCACCTTTCATGGCAGGCAGCTCCCAGATCAGGACTCGATCCTTGAGCAACCTTGCCTATTCCCTGCCCTCCGCCGGGGCCTGCCTCGGCCTTTCGCTGCGTCTCGGCGCCCATGACGGCGTGATTGCCGAGGCGCGCTCCGACACGCTTGCCGGTTTCGCCGCGCGCGGGACGGCCTTTGCCGAGCGCGTCTTCGGCGCCTTTCCGTTCTCCCGCGAACTGCCCGGCTGGCTCTACGCGCTGCGGCCAGGCCCCTCGCCCGCCGCCACACCCGCCGCGCGCGGCGGCGAGGCCCGACCCCTAGCACTCCAGCGCCTGCCGTCGCAGGAACACTACGCCCGTGCCGTCGCGGCGACCGCCGCGCAGGTGGCAGACCCGAAACAGCCGCTGCGCAAGGCGGTGCTGGCGCGCGCGCTCGACCTGCGCACCGACCGCGCGCTCGATCCCTTCGCCGTGGCCGAGCGGCTCGGCAGTGACCCTCACGTGACCGCCTATTGCCTGCCCCTGCCCGGCACCGGCCCTGCCGCGCGCTGGCTGGTCGGCGCCACCCCCGAGCTGCTGCTGCGCAAGACCGGCGCCGAGATCCGCTCGCACCCGCTGGCCGGGTCGGCCCGGCGCAGCGAGGACGCGGCGGAGGACGGGCGCGCCCGGGCGGCGCTGGTCGGCTCGGAGAAGGACAATGTCGAGCATCGCGTGGTGGTCGAGTACATCCACGACATCCTTGCGCCGCATTGCGCGCAGCTGAGCGTGCCCGAGCGGCCGCAGCTCGACCGGACCGCGAGCATGTGGCACCTCGGGACCTGCATCCGCGGCACGCTGCGCGATGCGGACACGCCCTGCCTCGCACTGCTGGCGGCGCTGCATCCCACCCCCGCCGTGGCCGGCGCGCCGCTGCCCGAGGCGCTGCGCGCGATCGCCGCCGCCGAACCCTTCGAGCGCGACTTCTACGCCGGCACGCTCGGCTGGACGGATGCGGCGAATGACGGCGAATGGCACGTCACGCTGCGCTGCGCGATGATCGAGGGGCGCGCCGCGCGGCTCTTCGCCGGGGCGGGGATCGTCGCGGCCTCGGTCCCCGAGGACGAGGTCGCCGAGACCCGCGCCAAGTTCATCGCCATGCGCCGCGCGCTCGGCATCGCCGAGACGCTCTGAGCCCACCCTTCCCCACGACGGACGAGACGACCCGATGGCCCTGCCGAAAATCCCCGACTACCCGCTGCCCACCGCCACCGAGCTGCCGCTGCCGCGCGCGCCCTTCACGCTGGCCCCGGCGCGCGCCGCGCTCCTGGTGCATGACATGCAGCGCTATTTCTGCGCCGCCTATGGCGCAGATGGCCTCGAGCGCGCGGGCAGCCCCATCGCCGCCGCCGCGGCCAATATCGCAAGGCTCCTCGCCGCCGCCCGCCGCGCCGGGGTGCCGGTCTTCTACACCGCGCAGAAGGGCAACCAGTTCCGCCCCGACCGCGGGCTGCAGGCCGATCTCTGGGGGCCCGGCATGTCGGCGATCCCCGAGCACGAGGAGATCCTGCCGGCGCTGGCGCCCGCCCCGGGGGACATCACGCTGGTCAAGCACCGCTACAGCGCCTTCCAGCGCTCGAACCTTGCCGAGCTGATGCGCGCGCGCGGCCGCGACCAGCTGATCATCACCGGCATCTACGCCCATATCGGCTGCCTCGCCACGGCGGCCGAGGCGTTCCAGCGCGACATCCAGCCCTTCTTCGTGGCCGATGCGCTGGCCGATTTCAGCCGCGCGCAGCACGACATGGCGCTGAGCTGGGTGGCCGCCTGCAGCGGCGTGCCGATGAGCACGAACGCGGTGGCCGCGGAGCTTGCCGCGGCCGCGCGGGGCTGAGGCCGGAAGCCACGCCTAGCGGGTGAGGTAGTAGCCGGTCTTCACCTCGGCGAAGGTCAGCGCCCCGCCGAGGCGGGCGTTGATCTCTGCCTTCTCGGCCTCGCTCCAGCCGACGCAGAGCACCAGCTCGACCGGCGAGAGCAGGATGCCGTCCATCATCCGGGCGACGTGCTCCTTCACGTGCGGGCTGGCGAAATGCGCCTCGAGCGCCGCCACCCCGTCGAAGATCTCGAGCCAGCGGTAGGTCACGCGGTCCGGCGCCTCGGCGACGCGGGTGAGCGCGTGGACCAGCATGCCGGGCTCGGTCTCCTTCACCTTGTCGTCGATCGCCTTGGCGGCGGTCTCGTAATCGGCGCAGCGCGAGGGATCGACGTGCTCGAAGGCCTCGAGGACGATCAGCGCGGCAATGGTGTCGGTGGTCATGGCGGGCTCCCTCGGGATCAGCGGATGGCCGCGCCGGTGTCGGCGCGGAAGAAATGCAGCTTGGCGGGATCGAGCTGGACGGTCACCCGGTCGCCCGGACGGGTCGGCGTTCCGGCCTCGGCCTGCCCGGTGAACTTGGTCTCGCCCGCCTGCCCGATCAGCAGCGTGTGCGGGCCGAGCGGCTCGACGTCGAGCACCTCGACCGAGATCGGGATGCCGGTGCCCGCCTCGCGGGTGTGCTCGGGCCGGATGCCAAGCACGCAGGCCTGACCCTCGAGCGGCGCCAGCGCCGCGACGCGGTCCTCGGGGATGGCGAAGTCGAGCCCCCCCTGCCCGAGAAAGCGCAGGCTGCCGCCGGTCCCCTCGAGCCGCCCCTCGAGCATATTCATGCTGGGCGCGCCGATGAAGCCCGCGACGAAGCGGTTGGCGGGGCGCTCGTAGAGGGTGATCGGATCGGCCGCCTGCTCGACCACGCCGTCGCGCAGCACCACCACGCGGTCGGCCATGGTCATCGCCTCGACCTGGTCGTGGGTGACGTAGACCATCGTGGTCTTCAGCCGCCGGTGCAGCTGCTTGATCTCGACCCGCATCTCGACCCGCAGCTTGGCATCGAGGTTCGAGAGCGGCTCGTCGAACAGGAACACGTCGGGATCGCGCACGATGGCACGGCCGATGGCGACGCGCTGGCGCTGCCCGCCCGACAGGGCGGCGGGCTTGCGGTCGAGGTAGTCGGTGAGGTTGAGGATGCGGGCGGCGTTCTCGACGGCGCCCTGCGCCTCGGCCCTCGGCACGCCGCGCACCTTCATGCCGTAGCCGATGTTGTCGCGCACGCTCATGTGCGGGTAGAGCGCGTAGCTCTGGAAGACCATGGCGCAGTTGCGCAGGCCGGGACGCAGCCGGGTGACCTCGCGCTCGCCGATCGCCACCACGCCGTCGGTCACCGTCTCGAGCCCGGCGATCATGCGCAGCGTGGTGGACTTGCCGCAGCCCGAGGGCCCGACGAGCACGACGAATTCGCCGTCCTCGATCTCGAGGTCCATGGGCGGGATCACCTCCAGCAGACCGTAGGATTTCGTCACGCCTTTCAGCGAAATCTTTGCCATTGCGGATGTCTCTTCGTTCCAAGCGCGGATGCGGGACGGCCCCGGGGGCCGCCCCGCCTGCGGTTACATCTGGGGCAGGCCCATCGAGGCGCGGTAGGCGGCCAGCTGGGTGTCGCGGCCGAACTGGTCGGTCAGGTCGTTCCAGCCCTTGGCGACGGTGTCGAGCGCCTCCTGCGGGGTGACCTCTCCGGCCAGCGCGCGGCTGAGCTCGATCTCGAGGATCTCGGTGTAGGAGAAGTAGCCCGGCAGGCGCATGTCGAGCGCCACGTTGTCCGCCGTCACCGCGTCACGCTGCGCGCCGAGGTATTCGGTCGCCTCGCGCTCGGAGAAGAGCTTGGACCAGCGCTCCATGTTGGTGGTGTGCGAGATGCGGTAGGGGTTCACGCCCGTGCCGCCGGTCACCGCCGCGATGCCCGAGACCTCGGGGCTGGTCAGGTGCGAGATGAAGTCCCAGGCCGCTTCCTGCTTCTTCGATGAGGCGGGAACCGCCGCCTGCCAGCCGCCGAAGGCCATGAACGAGGTGTCGACGGGGGCGTCGAACGTGTCCCATTCCTTGGTCTTGTAGTTGTAGACCTCGGTCGAGGAGGGCAGCACGGCCGAGCCGACCTTGCCCGCGACGGTGGACTGCGCCGGGTCGGCGGCGATCACGCCGGTGTCGCCCCAGCCGATCGACTGCGCCACCTGCCCGCCGGCAAAGGCCGCGTTGACCTCGCCGAACGAGAAGTTGAGCGCCGAGGGCGGCGCCAGCTTCGAGGCGCGGATGTATTCCTCGAGGCCGCGCACCCAGGCGGGGTTGTTGACCTGCGCGTCCATCGTCTCGGGGTCGAAGAACATGGCACCGGGCAGGTCCGGGTGGCTGGCATAGGCCGCCACGTGGCTGAACAGGAACCAGAACTGCTGGCCACCGCGGCGGAAGGCCTCGGCCGTGCCGTAGACGCCGTCGACGTTGTTCTGGAAGAACTCGGCGATGTCGAGATACTCCTTCCAGGTTTTCGGCACCGCGAGATCGTAGCCGTAGGCGGCCTTGAAGGCCTCCTTGTTGGCCGGGTCCTCGAAGAGGTCGATGCGATAGGTGTAGGTGTGCACGTCGCCGTCCATGGTCTGCGACAGCACCTTGCCGTTCCACACCATCAGCGACTCGCGGTAGACCGGCGCGATGTCCTCCCAGGCCTCGCCCTCCTGGTACTTGGCCGGCATCTCGGTCAGGAACGGCGTGAAGTCCGGCGCCCAGGCCGGGGCGAAGGCGATCACGTCGAAGGCGTCATCGCCGGCGGCGAGCGTGGTGACGATCTTGGGGTAGAGCTCGGACCAGGGGAATTCCACCACCTTGACCGTGCCGCAGGTCTTCTCCTTCCAGGACTCGGCGGCCTGGGTCAGGGCCGAGGCGATGTAGGGCCCGGTCTGCGTGGTCGCGGTGATCTCGACCCCGGTGAAATCCGGCGAGCAGGCCAGCGCCGCCCCGGCCGAGAGCGCCACAGCGCCCACGGAGAGTTTCAGTGATTTCAGCATTATAGTTCCTCCCTTTATGCGGCCCCTCCTCCAGGGCCTTTGAAAAAACCTATTTCACGGCGCCGCTCAGCAGGCCCGAGCGCATCAGCCGCCCCAAGAGCCCCGCCACGATCACCATGGGCACGATCGCCACCAGCGCGGCGGCGGAGATCGCCCACCACTCGTCGCCGCGCTGGCTGTTCTGCCCGGCGATCAGCACCGGCAGGGTCTGCCACTCGGAATTGGTCAGGAAGAGCGCGAACAGGAACTCGTTCCAAGTGAAGGCAAGCGTGATGACGAAGGTGGCGATCAGCCCGGGCCGGCACATGGGCAGCACGATGCCGAAGAAGATCCGCCACTGCGGCACGTTGTCGACCATCGCCGCCTCCTCGACCTCGAGCGGCAGGGCCGAGATGAAGTCGCGCATCAGCCAGACCACGATCGGCAGCGAGAAGGCGATGTAGGCCAGCGTCAGCCCGAGGTAGGTGTCGGTCAGTTTGAAGCCCAGCTTGCCCATCTCGGAGTAGAGCAGGAACAGCGCGAAGGCGACGACGATGGGCGGGAACAGGCGCTGGCTGACGAACCAGAAGACGATGTCGTCATTGGTCATCACCTTGCCCGGCAGCCTGAAGCGGTTCACGAAGACCGCAAGCGCCAGCGCCACGCAGAAGGCGAGGATCGAGGCGGTCGCCGGCGGCAGGCCCGCGACGTTGCGGCCGAGCAGGAAGCCCCCCATCGCGACCACGAAGAAGATGATCCCCGAGGCCATGCGCACCCGGAACGGGAAGCGCACCAGCGCGTAGGCCGCCATCGCCCCGAGCAGCGTCGCGAAGACCGAGGACGAGACCGAGACGATCGCCGAGGACCAGAAGTTCGCGTAGAACTCGCCACGGATGCCCGAGAAGAGCTCGCGCCAGGCCTTCAGCGTCGGATCGAAGTCGACGAACGGCAGGTAGGTCGGCCCGCCCACCACGTCGGGCGGGGTCTTCAGCGAGGTGATCGCCACCCAGTAGAGCGGGAAGATGGTGAAGGCGAACCACGCGCAGCAGGCGGCGAAGGCCAGCCAGCGGCGCGAGCCGGTCAGGTCGCGGACGCTCATCTGTACTTCTCCAGGTAGGGCTTCAGCAGGGCGAGGTAGACGAGGCTGAGGATCAGCACCACCGCAAGGAAGAGGAAGCTCAGCGCCGAGGTGTAGCCGAGGTTGAACTTCTTGAACCCCTCCTGGTAGGCGAAGAGCGTCAACGTCTCGGTCGCGACGCCCGGGCCGCCGCCGGTCATCACGAAGACCGTGTCGATGATCTTGAAGCTCTCGACGATGCGGATGAAGATCACCGCCGCCGAGATCGGCAGCATCATCGGGAAGGTGATCCCCCAGAACTGCTGCCAGGGCGAGGCGTTCTCGAGCTCCGCCGCCTCGTAGACGTCATCGGGCAGCCCCTGCAGGCCGGCGAGCAGCAGCAGGATGACGAAGGGCGTCCATTGCCAGATCTCGACCGCGATAAGCGATCCCAGCGCCCAGTGCGCATCGGTGAGATAGGGCAGGTTCGGAAAGCCGAGGAAGCTGGCAAGCTGGTTGAGCGGGCCCATGGTCGGGTTGAGGATCTGCCGTGCCACCAGCGCCACGGCGACCGGGGCGACGAGCATGGGCATGAGGAACGTCACGCGGAAGAACTCGACCCCCTTCACCCGCTTGGCGAGCGCCAACGCGATGCCGAAGCCGATGACGAACTGCAACGCGACCGAGGTGAAGGCGATGATCGCCGTGGTCTTCACCGTGTGCCAGAAGCGCGGATTGCCCAGCAGTTCGGTGTAGTTGTCGAGCCCGACGAAGCGCGCGGGCATCGGCGGCACCAGCCGCAGCGACATGAAGCTGTTGGCCAGAGAGAAGATCAGCGGGAAGATCGCGATGGCCAGCACCACCAGGAACGCCGGCCAGAGGAACAGGTGCTTGACCGGATCGTCGCGCGTCATGCGGCGGCTCCCTGCCGCAGGAGCGCGTCGATCTCGGCGCGGTCGGGCATGGCCGGGGCGGTGCCGCGGCGGGTGACCGCGATGCCGGCGGTGGCGCAACCGAAGCGCACCGCCTCCTCGACGCCGCAGCCCTCGGCCAGCGCCGCCGCGAAGCCGCCGATGAAGGCGTCGCCCGCCCCCGCCGTGTCGATCACCGGCGCATTGGTGACAGCGGGGATGCGTCTGCTGATCTCGGGCGAATGGATGTAGACGCCGCGCTCGCCGAGCGTGATGAGCGCGGTCCTGACGCCGCGCGACAGGAAGTCCTCGCCGGCGCGGCGCGCGTCCTCGTCGCTCACGATGTCGAAGCCGACGATCGCCGCCGCCTCGCTCTCGTTCGGCACGAAATAGTCGCTGAGGCCGAAGCACTCGGGGTCGAAGGGGTTGGCGGGCGCCGGGTTGAACACCGTGGTCACCCCTGCCGCGCGCGCCATCCTCAGCGCCGCCAGCGCCGCCTCGGCGGGCTGCTCGAGCTGGGTGACGAAGACCGCCGCGCCTTCGATCACCTCGCGCTGCGCCTCGACGTCAGAGGCCGAGATGGTTCCCGCCGCGCCGGGATAGACGATGATCGCGTTCTCGCCGGTCTCGTCGTTGACGAAGATGAAGGCCGCGCCCGAGGGCATGTCGGACATGACCTCGACCTTCGGCGTCACGCCCGATTGCGCGTAGATCTCCAGCGCCATCTTGCCGAACGGGTCATCCCCGATCTTCGAGATGAAGCAGACCTCGGCCCCCGCGCGCCCGGCGGCGACGGCCTGGTTCGAGCCCTTGCCCCCCGGCCCGAGCGAAAAGCCCGTGCCCTGGAGCGTCTCGCCGATCCTCGGCATGCGGCCCGCCAGGTAGGCGGTATCGGCCACGTAGATACCGAGGATCGCGATCCCCTTGCCTTGTCCCATTCTGTCCTCCTCCCGCGCGGCCCCCTCCCAAGGGCCACGTCTTGTTATCTATTCTCCGTAAGGCACCCAGATGTTCTTGAGCTGGGTGGCCTGACGCAGGAACAGCTCTCCCTCGGCGGCGGGCGATGCCCAATCCCAGGCGCGGCCGTAGTCGGTGAAGACGCGCTTGAGGTTGCCGGTCGAGAGCCGCTCGACCGTTTCCGACAGCGCGGCCGAGCCGAAGGCCCAGACCGTGTCCACGTCATTGTGCTTTGCCAGTTCCGCCCCCAGCGCCTCGGCCGGGCCGGTGACGATGTTGAGCACACCGCCCGGCAGGTCCGAGGTTTCCACCACCTGGTAGAAATCGGTCGCCGAAAGCGGATGCGCCTCGGAGGCGACGGCCACCACGCGGTTGCCGGTGGCGATGAGCGGCGCGACGGTCGAGACGAAGCCGAGAAGCGGCGCCTCGGTCGGGCAGATCACCCCGGCGACGCCGATCGACTCGGGCACGGCCAGCGCCAGCCCGCGCATCGGCGGCATGTGCACCGTACCCTCGACCTTGTCGGCCCAGGCGCCGTAGCTGAAGAAGCGCGCCACCGAGGCCGCGACCTCGGCCCGGGCCCTGTCGGCCTTGACCCCGGTCATCGCCTGGATGCGATCGGCGAATTCCCCGGCGCGGGCCGAGAGGTTCTCGCCCATGTAGTAGAGGATCTGCGCGCGGTTGTGCTGGGTCTTGGAGCCCCAGCTGGCCGCGCCCCGCGCCGCCTCGACGGCGTTGCGGATGTCCTTGCGGTTGCCGATGCCGACCTCGCCCAGCACCTCGCCCTTGGCGCCGATCACCGGGGCGGCATGGCCGCCGTCGGGCCGCGCCTGCTTGCCGCCGATGAAGAACTTGGCGGTGCGGTCCACCGGGTCGAGCGCGAAGCCCTTGGCTTTCGCGGGGGCCACGGCCTTGCGCTCGGGCGCCTTGGCGAAAGCCGCGGGCTTGAGATAGTCGAAGCACCCCTCGCGGCCGCCCTCGCGGCCGAAGCCGCTTTCCTTGACGCCGCCGAAGCCGACACCCGCGTCGAGCACGTTGGTGCAGTTCACCCAGACGACACCGGCCTGCACCTTCGCGGCGAGGTCGAGCGCAAGGTTGACGTTCTCGCTCCAGATGCTGGCGGCAAGGCCGTAGCGCGTGTGGTTGGCAAGCTGCACCGCCTCGTCGGGCGTGCGGAAGGTCATCGACACGGCGACCGGGCCGAAGATCTCGTCGGTCGCCGCCTCGCAGGTGGCGGGCACGTTGCAGAGCAGCGTCGGCGGGTAGAAGCTGCCCGCATTGGGCGCCTCCATGCCGGCCTGCACCAGCTCGGCCCCGGCGGCGACGGCGCGGTCCACGATCCCGGCGATCCGGTCGCGCGCGCCGGTGTCGATCACCGCCCCCATGTCGATGGTCTTGTCGAGCGAGGCGCCGATGCGCAGCGTCTGCATCCGCGCCGCAAGGCGGGCGTGGAAGTCCTGCGCCACGCCTTCCTGCACCAGCAGGCGCGAGCCCGCGCAGCAGACCTGACCCTGGTTGAACCAGATCGCATCGACCACGCCCTCGACCGCCGCGTCGAGATCGGCATCGGCGCAGACGATGAAGGGCGACTTGCCGCCCAGCTCCAGCGTCAGCGACTTGCCCGAGCCCGCCGTGGCCTCGCGAATCCTGCGGCCAACCTCGGTCGAGCCGGTGAAGGCCACCTTGTCGACGCCGTCATGCGCCGCGAGCAGCGCGCCGGTGGCACCGTCGCCGGTGACGATGTTGAGCACGCCCTCGGGCAGGCCTGCAGCCTGCGCCAGCTCGGCGAAGAGCAGCGCGGTCAGCGGCGTCTGCTCGGCGGGCTTCAGCACCACGGTGTTGCCGAGCGCCAGCGCCGGCGCGACCTTCCAGGCCAGCATCAGGAAGGGGAAGTTCCACGGGATCACCTGGCCGATGACGCCCACCGGGTCGTAGCCGGGGAACTGGCTTTCCTGCAGCTGCGCCCAGCCCGCGTGGTGGTAGAAGTGGCGCGCCGCCAGCGGGATGTCGATGTCGCGGGTCTCGCGGATCGGCTTGCCGTTGTCGAGCGCCTCGACCACCGACAGGATCCGCGCGTGGCGCTGGATGATCCGCGCCAGCGCGTAGAGTTTCAGCGCGCGCTCGTGGCCGGGCAGCGCCGCCCAGCCCTTCTGCGCCTTGCGCGCCGCGCGCACCGCCGCGTCGATGTCGGCCGCCCCGCCCTGCGAGACCTGCGCGAGGCGTTTGCCGGTGGCGGGCTCGAGGGTCTCGAACCCCTCGGCGGGCGCGGTGAAGCTCCCGTCGATGAAATGGCCGAACCGGCCCTCATGCGCCTCCAGCCACTGGCGGGCGCTCTTGTCGTCCTCAAGGCTCGGTGCGTAATCCATGCTGTCGAAATAGCTCGCTACGGTCATCTGCCTTATCCGATCGGGTGGCGGTGCGCGGCGCTGTAGGCGCCGGTCACGCGGTGTTCGAGTTGCCGCTCGATGTCGCCGAGCAGCGACGAGGCGCCGATGCGGAAGAGATCGGGCTGCAGCCAGTCGTGGCCCAGCTCTTCCTTCATCAGGGCGAAGTAGGTCAGCACGTCCTTGGCCTTCGACACGCCGCCGGCGGGCTTGTAGCCGATCTTGATGCCGGTCATCTCGCGGTAGTGGCGGATCGCCCGGACCATGGTCAGCGACACGGGCAGCGTGGCGTTGACGCCTTCCTTGCCGGTCGAGGTCTTGATGAAATCCGCCCCCGCCATCATGCACACGTAGCTGGCCTTGGCGACGTTGCGCAGGGTCTTCAGGTCGCCGGTCGCGAGGATCGCCTTCACATGCGCCTCGCCGCAGGCGGCGCGGTAGTCGCGCATTTCGTCGTAAAGCGCCTGCCAGTTGCCGGTCAGCACGTGCTCGCGGGTGATGACGATGTCGATCTCCTCAGCGCCGTCCTTCACCGAGGCCTCGATCTCCGCGAGCTTGGTCGCATGCGGCGAGAGGCCGGCGGGAAAGCCGGTCGAGACGGCGGCGACGGGAATCCCGGTGCCCTGCAGGGCATCCACGGCGGCGGCGACGAAACGGTGATAGACGCAGACCGCGCCGGTGGTGATGCGCCGGTCGCCCATCCCCAGCGCCTCGAGCAGGTCGCGGCGCACCGGCTGCGCGGCCTTGGCGCAAAGCCGGCGCACGCGGCCCTCGGTGTCGTCGCCGTTCAGTGTGGTCAGGTCGATGCAGGTCACCGCCTTCAGCAGCCAGGCGCTCTGCGCGTCGCCCTTGACCGCGCGGCGGCCGGGCAGCGCGGCGGCGCGGCGCTCGGAGGCGGAGCTATTCACCTGCACCGCGTTGATCGCGGAGAGATCCAGCGGCATGCCGGGGTTGCGCTCGTGAGACGCGGCGGCCTTGTGCCCCGTCATGTCGATCGGCGCGGCTGTGTCGCCCATGAAAACGCCCTCATCCTGAAAGTCTCCGCGGGCGCGGCGGTGCCCCTGCGGTGCCGCAGTAATGACTCCCCGATGTTTCGATTGCAACTCTTTTTGTTATTTTGTAAACATTCGTCATCGAGGAGTTCCCACACGTGACCAGCGACGACCCCCGCGGAAAGCCCTCCAGCAAGAAGGAAGCCCGCCTTCAGCAGCTGCAAGATGCTGTGTTGAAAAGCGGATCCCTGCACATCCGCGATGCCGCGGAATTGCTGGACGTGTCCGAGATGACGATCCGGCGCGACATGCGGGAGTCTCCCGAAACCTTCCAGTTTCTTGGGGGTCACATCGTCCTGTCGCAGGACTCCCTGCGCCGCGCGCCCTACGAGCTGGCGCAGGCCGCCGAGATGAACGAGGCCGCCAAGCGCGCCGCCTGCGCCGCCTGCATCCCGCTGCTGCAGCCCAAGGACACGCTCTTCGTCGATTGCGGCACCACCTTGCCCCACCTTGTGGCCATGGTGCCGAATGACATGGAACTGACAGTAATATGTTACGCCCTGAACATTGCCGACATGGCGGTGCGCAAGCCGAACATCAAGCTGGTCATGCTGGGCGGCGTCTACCACGCGCCCACCGCCTCGTTCTACCCGGCGGGCGAGGACATCACGCTCGACCTCTACGCGATCAACTGGGCCTTCCTGTCGGCGGCGGGGGTCGACGCGCGGCTCGGCGCAACCTGCACCACCTTCCGCGAGGCGGCGCTGAAGCGCGCGGCCATGGCCCGCGCCCAGCAGAGCGTGCTGGTCGTCGACCGCTCGAAGTTCGGACAGGTGAAGCCCGCCAGCTTCGGTCCGCTGTCGCAGTTCGACCTCGTTGCCACCGAGGACGGGCTGAGCCCGCCGTCGCGGCTCGCCCCCGCGCCGCAAGGCGCGCCGGCCTGAGGTCTGCGCTCAGACGGCGAGCAGCATCGCGAGGACCGTCCAGGACACGACCTCGGAGAGCAGCTGCGCCGCCCCCAGCACGTCCCCCGTCAAGCCGCCCAGCCTGCGCCGCGCGATCGCTCCGACGGCGAGCGCCGTGAGAGCACATGCCCCGGCCACCGCCAGCCCGACCGCTCCGGTGAGGACCACGGCCAGACAGAGCGCCCCAAGCGCACCCAGCCACCCGCCGCGGCTGCGCCCTGCGGCGAGGCGGCCCATGCCGTCGGAGCGGGCCGCGGGAAGCGCCTCCTGCAGCGCGACCATGGCCACCCGGCTCAGCGCCCCGACAGCAGCGAAGAGCGCCGGCCCGGCCTCCCCGCCCAGCTGCGCCAGCGCCGCCACCCAGAGCCCGCTCGCGAGGATCAGCGCCATCACCCCGTAGCTGCCGGTGCGGCTGTCGCGCATGATCTCGAGGCAGTGCGCCCGGTCCCGCCCGCCGCCCATGCCGTCGGCGAAATCCGCCAGCCCGTCGACGTGCAGCGCCCCGGTGACCAGCACATGCGCGGCGAGTGCGAGCAGCGCCGCCAGCAGCGCCGAGGCACCTGCCACTTGCGCCGCGGCGAAAGCCGCCCAGCCGGTCACGCCGACCAGCACCCCGACCAGCGGAAAGGCCCAGCGGGCGGCGCGCAGCGCGGGGGCCTCGCCCTCGATCCGCCCGGCGGGCAGCCGGGTCAGCAGCATCACCGCCACCTGCAGCTCGCGCAGGCGGGCGCGCGGCGCGCTCATCCCCCCGCGACCCCGGCCTCGGCAAAGGTCGCCATGCCGTTGTGGCAGTCGAGTGCCGCGCGCAGCACGCCAAGCGCAAGCGCCGCGCCCGACCCCTCGCCGAGCGCCATGTCGAGCGCCAGCACCGGCGTCTTGCCCATGGCCTCGAGCAGCCGCGCATGGCCCGGCTCTCGGCTGACGTGGCCGACGAGGCAATGGTCGAGCAGGCGCGGATCGGCGGCAAAGAGCGGCACGGTCGCTGCGGTGCAGATGAACCCGTCGAGGATCACCGGGATGCGCCGCGCCCGCGCCTCGAGCACCGCGCCGCAGATCGCCGCCTGCTCGCGCCCGCCAAGCGCCGCCAGCAGGCCAAGCCCCTGCGCCCCGGCATGGCGCGCGCAGGCGCGGCGCACGGCCTCGACCTTACGCGCCAGACCGTCTGCGTCCGAGCCGGTGCCGCGCCCGACCCAGCCCTCGGCCGGGCCGCCGAACCCCGCGCAGGCCAGCGCCGCGGCGATGGTCGAATTGCCGATGCCCATCTCGCCGAGGATCACCACCTGCGCCTCGGGCGAGACCGCCGCGGCCCCGCGGCGCATCTCGGCGAGCGTCTCGGCCTCGGTCATCGCCGGGGCCTCGGTGATGTCGGCCGTGGGGTGGTCGAGGTCGAGCGCCACCACCGACAGCTCAGCCCCGGTCGCGCGGCAGAGCTGGTTGATCGCCGCGCCGCCCGCCTCGAAATTGGCGACCATCTGCGCCGTCACCTCCTGCGGGAAGGGGTTCACCCCCTGCGCGCAGACGCCGTGGTTGCCGGCGAAGACCAGCGCCTGCGCGCGGCTGATCCGCGGGCGCTCGGTGCGCTGCCAGCCGGCCATGAAGATCGCCAGGTCCTCGAGCCGGCCGAGCGCGCCCGGCGGCTTGGTGAGGGCCATCTGGCGCTGCGTCGCCGCCCGCGCCGCGTCGGCATCCGCCACGGGCAGCGTCTCCACCAGCGCAGCAACGGCCGCGAGCGAGGGGATGTCAGAAAGAATGCTCATTGGGTTTCACCTTCACTGGATAGCCTGCCACCGCCAGCCAGACCTCGTCGCAGGCGGCGGCAACCGCCTGGTTCATCCATCCCGCGGCGTCGCGGAACTCGCGGCCGAGGCGAGTCTCGGGGACGATTCCCGCGCCGACCTCGTTGCTGACGAAGACCACCGGCGCGTGCTGGCGGGCGATCTCTTTCACCAGCGCCTGCACCTCGGCGCGCCAGTCCTTGCCGCCCAGCATCAGGTTGGTCAGCCAGAGCGTCAGGCAGTCGACGAGCCGCGGCAGATCGCCGTCGCTGGACCTGAGCGCAGCGGCCAGATCGAGCGGCGCATGCAGCTCCTGCCAGCCCTCCCCGCGCCGCGCCCGGTGCTCGGCGATGCGCGCCACCATCTCGTCATCGCCCTCGTAAATCATTGCCGTCGCGATATAAACCGCCCGGCCGCGAGGGCCGAGCGCCTTGCGTTCCGCCAGCGTGGACTTGCCGGACCGTGCCCCGCCCGTGATGAGTATCGACCTTGTCATTTCCGCATGGGAAAGCATCAATGCCGCGAAAAGGAAAGAGGCAAGCAGTCCGTTGCAGCACGAAACACCCGGCTCCGGAGAGCTGATCCTGATCCGCCACGCGCCCATCGCCGAGCCCGGACGGCTCTGCGGGCGCACCGATCTGCCCGCCCGGATCGAGCCCGACCGACTCGCCGCGCTGCGTGCGAGCCTGCCCCGTCCCGGCCTGCTGGTCAGCAGCCCGGCGCTGCGCTGCGTGCAGACCGCCGCGGCGCTCTGGCCAGAGGTCGCCGCCACGCAGGACCCGCTGCTCTGGGAGCAGGATTTCGGCGCGCAGGACGGGCTGGCGTATGACCAGTTGCCCGACCTCGGCGCGATGGAGGGACCGGAGCTGGCCCGCTGGACCCCGCCGGGGGGCGAGAGCTTCGCGGATCTCTGCGCCCGCACCGCCCCGGCGCTGCGCGGCTACGGCCTGCGGGCCGCGGCGGGCGCGGCACCGGTGGTGCTGCTGGTCCATGCCGGGGTGATCCGCGCGGCGCTGTCGCAGGTGACCGGGGCGCTGCACGCGGGCCTCGCCTTCGAGATCGCGCCGCTCTCGGTGACCCGGCTGCGCTGCGGCGCCGAGGGGCCCTTCGCGGTGATCGAGGCGGGCCGGGCATGAGCTGGCGCAAGGTGAGCGTGGCCGGCCATTTCGGCGAATGGCTGCAGGGGCGCATGGGGCCGGAGGGTCCCGTGGCGCTGGTGACGGTGGCCTGCCCGGACCTCGGGGTGTCGGCCCCCGGCGAGGGCGCGCCGCCCTTCGAGCCGGGCCAGCTGGAGCGCTTCGCCCGCGCGCTCGGGATCGCGCCGCGCTTTCCGGGCGCCTCGCGCGATGCCCCGCTCGGCGGCGGCGCGGGGGCTTCGACCGCGACGCTGGTGGCGCTGGCACGCTCCGCGGGTTTTGACGGCAGCGCCGAGGCGCTCGCCGCCGCCTGCCTCGCCGTCGAGGGCGCGAGCGATCCGCTGATGTACCCTGCGCCCGACACGCTGCTCTGGGCCTCGCGCGAGGGGCACATCCTGCGCGAGCTTCCCCCGCCGCCCGCCTGCACGATCCTCGGCGGCTTCTGGGGGCCGCCGCAGCGAACCGACGCGGCGGACAACGGTTTCGACGACGTCTCGGATTTGGTCCTCGACTGGGAAAGGGCGACGCGGGACCGGGATCTGGGCCGGGCGGCGGCACTCGCCAGCGCCTCCGCCGGGCGCTGCGCCGCGCGGCGCGGCCCCCAAGGCGATCCCACGTCCGGGCTTGCCCGCGAGCTCGGCGCGCTCGGCTGGCTGCGCGCCCATACCGGCTCGGCGCGCGGGCTGATCTTCGCCCCCGGCGCAGTCCCAAGGCACGGCGCGGCGGCGCTGGCCGAGGCCGGATTCGCGGGCGTTCTCACCTTCGGGACGGGCGCACCATGAGCTTTGCGCTGATGATGCTGGGCGGCATGGCGCTCGACTTGCTGCTGGGCTGGCCGGAATGGCTCTACGCCCGGATTGGCCACCCGGTCACCTGGCTCGGCCGGGCGATCGCGGCGCTCGAGGCGCGGCTCAACCGCGGCGGCCGGACCCGCAGGCTGGTTCTCGGGGCACTGACGACGGCGCTGGTCGTCACCCTTGCCACCCTGCCCGCGCTGGCGGCGCAGGCGCTGCTGCCCGACACGCTGGCGGGCAGCCTCCTCGGCGCGGTGCTGGCCTGGCCGCTGATCGCCATGCGCTCGATGCACGATCACGTCGCCGCCGTGGCAAGGCCGCTGGCGCGGGGCGACATGGCCGAGGCACGCCGGGCGGTGTCGATGATCGTCGGGCGCGATCCCGAGCGGCTGGATGCGGCGGGCATCGCCCGCGCCGCGACCGAGAGCCTTGCCGAGAACAGCTCGGACGGGATCGTCGCGCCGCTCTTCTGGGGCGCTGTCGCGGGGCTGCCCGGCATCGCCGCCTACAAGGCGGTCAACACGCTCGATTCGATGATCGGCCACCGGAACGACCGCTACGAGGCCTTCGGGAAACTCGCGGCGCGGCTCGACGATGCGGTGAACTGGATCCCGGCGCGGCTGACCGGGCTCGTCTTCGCGCTGGCCTCCGGGCGGCGCGCCCGCGATGGCCTCCGGGTGATGCTGCGCGACGCGCCGAAGCACCGCTCGCCCAATGCCGGCTGGCCCGAGGGGGCGATGGCCGCCGCGCTCGACGTCCGCCTCTCGGGGCCGCGCGTCTACGGCGACCGGGTCGCCGAGGAGCCCTGGCTCAATGGCGGCGCGCGTGACCCCGACCCGCGCGATCTCGGCCGCGCGCTGGCGCTCTACCGGCGGGCGATGGCGCTCTGCGCCCTTGCGCTTGCCGCGCTGATCCTGTTCCGGTGAGCCGCATGGACAGCCTCGCCGACCCGATCCCCAGCACCGCCCGCGACCACGGCGGCAACCTTGACGCCGCCATGGCCCGCTTCGGCGGCGACCGGGCGGCGTGGCTCGATCTCTCGACCGGGATCAACCCCGATCCCTACCCGGTGCCGCCGATCCCTGCCGAGGCCTGGGCCGTGCTGCCGCGCAGGAGCGACATGGCCCGGCTGATCGCGGCCGCCCGTGCGGCCTACGGCTGCCCCGCCCGCATCGTCGCGGTGAACGGCGCGCAGGGGGCGATCCAGATCGTGCCGATGCTGCGCGCGCCAGGCCGGGCCGCGGTGCTGGCGCCGACCTACAACGAACACGCCGCCGCACTGCGCGCGGGCGGCTGGGAGGTCACCGAGGCCCGCGACCTCGACGCACTCGCCGGCGCCGACCTTGCGGTGGTGGTGAACCCCAACAATCCCGACGGGCGGCGCACCCCTCCCGAGGCGCTCGCGGCGCTGGCCGGGCGCGTCGGGCTGCTGGTGGTGGACGAGAGCTTTGGCGACCCCGAACCGGGGCTGTCCCTCGCGCCGCGCCTCGGCAGCGAGCTGCCGAACGTGGTCGTGCTGCGCTCCTTCGGCAAGTTCTACGGGCTCGCCGGGCTGCGGCTCGGCTTCGCACTGGCGCATGGCGCGCTCGGCGACCGGCTGGCCGAGCTCGCGGGGCCGTGGCCGGTCTCGGGCCCGGCGATCGAGATCGCCTCGGCCGCGCTTCTGGACAAGGACTGGCAGACGGAGACGACTGCCCGCCTCACGCATGGTGCCGCAAAGCTGGATGCGCTGGCGCGCGGCGCGGGATGGCAGCTGGTCGGCGGCTCGCCGCTCTTCCGGACCTATGCCACCCCCGACGCGCGGGCCGCGCAGGAGCATCTCGCCGCGCGGCGGATCTGGACGCGGGTCTTCCCCTACTCAGAAAGCTGGATCCGCCTCGGCCTGCCGCCCTCGGACCGCTGGGACCAGCTTGAGGCGGCGCTCACTTCCCGAGAGCTCAGAACTCCACGCCCTGCTGCGCCTTGATCCCGTCGCGGAACGGGTGCTTGACCAACGTCATTTCGGTCACGAGATCCGCCGCCTCGATCAGCTCGGGCTTGGCGTTGCGCCCGGTCAGGCAGACGTGGGTCATCGGCGGCTTCCGCTCGAGCAGGAAAGTGACCACCTCGTCGATGTCCAGATAGCCGTAGCGCAGCGCGATGTTGATCTCGTCGAGCAGCACGAAGCGCACCTCGGGATCGAGGATCTGCGCCTGCGCGATCTGCCAGCCGCGCTGCGCCGCCGCGATGTCGCGCTCGCGGTCCTGCGTCTCCCAGGTGAAGCCCTCGCCGGAGACGAAGAAGCGGCACTCGTCGGCGAATTTCTCGCGGATCATCTTCGCCTCGCCGGTCACCCAGTTGCCCTTGATGAACTGCACCACGGCGCAGGGCATGCCATGGGCGATGCAGCGCAGGATCATCCCGAAGCCCGAGGAGGACTTGCCCTTGCCGGGGCCGGTATGGACGAGGATCAGCCCCTTCTCACCGGTCTTTCCTTCCATCATCCGGTCCCGCGCGGCCTTGATTTTCTTCATCTTTTCGGCGTGGCGGATGTTTGCCTCGTCGCTCATGCTGCTCTCTCCGGTCTTGACAGGGGGCGGATTTCCGGGCGATCTGACCCCACGCTGGTGCCCGTGTAAACGGGTGAAAAGGGAATGTGCAGCCGCGAGAGATCGCGGCCAGGCACAGCCGCCCCCGCGACCGTGAACGGGAAAGGGCGCTCGGAAAGCCACTGGCCGACAGGCTGGGAAGGCAGAGCGTCCGTCGGGCCGAAAGCCCGGAATTCCGTGAGCCGGGAGACCTGCCAGCCATGACTTTTGAGACCGGACGGGGTGTGCCGGTGTCGGGGTGTTCCCGTGCCCGGGATCCATTCCGCCGTTACCCCTGTGCGCCCAACAAAGAGGCGACACGAATGAAGGACTGTGCGCACACGCCACAGCAGAGCGACACCGAGCTGCTGGTCTGCGTGACCTGCCGCCGGGCGGGGGCCGACCCGCGGGACGAGCGGCGGCCCGGCCGGGCGCTCTACGACGGGATCACCGCGCTGGAGCGGCCCGACGGGCTGCGGATCACCGCGACCGAATGCCTGCAGAACTGCGACCACGGCTGCACGGTGGCCCTGCGCGGCGGGGCGGGGAAATGGACCTACGTCTTTTCCAACGTCGACGAGGCGGCGCATCCCGAAATGATCCTTGCAGGGGCCGCGCAGTACCACGCCGCGCCCGACGGGGTGATCCCGTGGCGCCAGCGCCCCGAGCATTTCAAGCGCAATTGCGTCGCCCGGATCCCCCCGCTCACCCACACCGACCCCCACCGCGCAGAGGACAGCTGACATGGCCGATCTATCGAAACTCCCCGTCACCGTGATCACCGGCTTTCTCGGCTCGGGCAAGACGACCCTCGTGAGCCACCTGATGCACAACCCCGGCGGGCGTCGGCTCGCGGTGGTGGTCAACGAGTTCGGCGACGTCGGCGTCGACGGCGAAATCCTGCGCGGCTGCGCCCTGCCCGACTGCCCGGCCGAGAACATCGTCGAGCTGGCCAACGGCTGCATCTGCTGCACCGTCGCCGACGACTTCATCCCGACGATCGAGGCGCTGCTGGCGCTCGAGCCGCGCCCCGACCACATCCTCATCGAGACCTCGGGCCTCGCCCTGCCGAAGCCGCTGCTGAAGGCATTCGACTGGCCGCAGATCCGCGCCCGCATCACCGTCGACGGGGTGATCGCGCTGGCCGATGCCGAGGCGGTGGCGGCGGGCCGCTTCGCGCCCGACGTGGCGGCGGTGGACGCGCAGCGCGCCGCCGACGAGAGCCTCGACCACGAGACCCCGCTCTCGGAGGTGTTCGAGGACCAGATCGCCTGCGCCGATCTCGTGCTGCTGACCAAGCCCGACCTCGCCGGGCCCGCGGGTGTTGCCCGTGCGCGCGAGGTCATCGCCGCCGAGGCACCGCGCCCGCTGCCGGTGATCGAGGTCGCCGAGGGTGCCATCGACCCGCGGGTGATCCTCGGGCTCGGGGCGGCTGCCGAGGACGATCTCGAGGCGCGCCCCAGCCACCACGACACGCCGCATGACCACGATCACGACGACTTCGCGTCGCTCACCGTCGATCTCCCCGAGCTCGGCGATCCGGCGCAACTGGTCCACGCCATCGAGGCGCTGGCGCGCAGCCACGACATCCTGCGGGTGAAGGGCTACGCCGCGGTGAGCGGCAAGCCGATGCGGCTCTTGGTGCAGGCGGTGGGCGCGCGGGTGCGCCACCAGTACGACCGCCCGTGGCGCCCGGGCGAGCCCCGCGCCGGGCGGCTGGTGGTGATCGCCGAGCACGAGGGCATCCGCGAGGACGAGATCCGCGCCGCGCTGAGCCGCGCCGCGCTCGACGTGGTGGGCTAGGCCGCGATGCACGTCGTCTTCCGCGAAAGCCACGGGCTCGAGGACCTCGAGACCCCGACGGATCTGATGCAGGATCCGGCGGACCTGGTTGTGCTCTCCTTCTCCGACAGCGACCTCGGGGCCTTTGCGGACGCCTGGCATTCGGGCGGCGGGCCGGAGGGCGCCCTGCCCTCGCTGCGGCTCGCGAGCCTTGCGCAGCTGCGCCATCCGCTGTCGGTCGACACCTACGTGGAGCGCACGCTCGCGGGGGCGAAGGGCATCCTCGTGCGGCTGATCGGCGGGCGGGCCTACTGGGACTACGGGCTCCAGCAGTTGCAGGCGCTGGCGCGGCAGAGGCGCATCGCGCTGGCGGTGCTGCCGGGCGACGGACGGCCCGACCCGGCGCTCGACGAGGTCTCGACCCTGCCGCTCTCGACCCTGCGCCGCCTCGCCCAGCTCTGCGACAGCGGCGGGCCCGAGGCCGCGCGGGCGGCGCTGGCGCAACTGGCGCTCGCCTCGGGGCTGGCGGCCGCGCCGCTGCGCAGCCCGCCCGCCCTGCCGCAGGCCGGGACATGGACCCCGGAGACCGGCGCGGAGCCGCTCGAGGCGCTGGCGGGCGAAGATGCGAGGGGCGCTGCCCCTCGCGCTCCCCGGCGTATTTGGAAAGAGAAGAAGGGGCGGCGGGTGCTGCTGGTCTTCTACCGCGCCCATCTCGCGGCGGCGGACATGGCGCCGGTGCGGGCGCTCTTCGAGGCGTTCCGGGCAGAGGGCTGCGCGGTGATCGGGCTCTTTGCGCCCTCGCTGAAGGACCCCGCCACGGTCGCCGCGCTGCGCGCCGAGGTGGCGCGGCTCGCCCCCGATGCCATCGTCAACGCCACCGCCTTCAGCGCCGGCGGGACGGCGGGCTCGCCGCTCGACGTGGCGGGCGTGCCGGTCTTCCAGGTGGCGCTCGCGACCTCGACCGAGGCCGCCTGGACCGGCGCGGAGCGCGGGCTCTCCCCCGCCGACCTCGCCATGCACGTGGTGCTGCCCGAGGTCGACGGGCGGCTGCTGGCCGGGGTCGTCTCGTTCAAGCGGCCGGACGCGCGCGACCCGGACCTGCAGTTTGCCCGCGCCCTGCACCACCCCCATGCCGCCGGGATCGCGAGCGCGGTCGCGCGGGTCATGGGCTGGCTGCGGCTCGCGGCGACGCCCGCCGCCGCGCGCCGCGTGGGGATCGTGCTCTCGACCTATCCCGGCAAGGACTGGAACCTCGGCCACGCGGTCGGCCTCGACGCCCCGGCCTCGGCCCGCGCCATCCTCGATGACCTGCGGGCCGCCGGCTATTCCATTCCCGAGGACTGCGGCGGGCTGGAACGGCGGCTGCAGGCGCGCGAACTCCGGCTGCCGCTGGCGGAGTACCGCGCCATGCTCGCCCGCCTTCCGGCAGCGATGCAGGACCAGCTCTCCGCCGCCTGGGGCGCACCCGAGGAGGATGCCTCCGCCGAGGACGGCGCCTTCCGCCTCGCCGCGGTCGAGCTCGGCACCGCGGTGGTCGCCCTGCAGCCCGAGCGCGGCACCCCGGAGCAGCGCGCGGACGAGTACCACGACCTCTCCCGCGTGCCGCGCCACGCCTATGTCGCCTTCCATCTCTGGCTTCAGACCCGGGTGGACACGCTTGTCCATGTCGGTGCGCATGGCACGCTGGAATGGCTGCCGGGCAAGTCGGTGGCGCTGTCGGATCACTGCTGGCCGCAGGCCCTGACCGGCGCGCTGCCGGTGCTCTACCCGTTCATCGTCAACGATCCCGGCGAGGCGGCGCAGGCCAAGCGGCGGATCGGCGCACTCACCCTCGGCCACGTCCCGCCGCCGCTGCGCGAGAGCGGGACGCCGGACCATCTGGCGCATCTCGAGGCGCTGCTCGACGAGTTCTCGACCGCCGACGGGCTCGACCCGCGCCGCCGCGCGCGGCTGCAGGAGGACATCCGCGCCGAGGCGCGGGCGCGCGGACTCGAGGCCGATCTCGGGCTGGACGGCACCACCTCCGCCGCCGAGGCGATCCCCCGCATCGACCGCTTCGTCTGCGACGTCAAGGAGAGCCGCTTCGGCGAGGGGCTGCACGTCTGGGGGCGCCTGCCCGCGGGCGGGGCGGAGCCGGAAATCGCCGCCTCGGCCCATGCCGAGCGCGCCGCGCTCATCGCCGCGCTCGACGGGCGGCGGATCGACGGCGGCCCCTCGGGCTCGCCCTTCCGCGGGCGGCGCGACGTGCTGCCGACCGGGCGCAACCTCTTCACCACCGACCCGCGCGCCGTGCCGAGCCGCGCCGCTTTTGCGCAGGGGGTGGCGCTCGCCGAGGAGCTGATGCGCCGCCACCTGCAGGACCACGGCGACTGGCCGCGCGGGCTGGTGGTCGACCTCTGGGGTTCGGCGACGATGCGCACCGCCGGCGAGGAGTTCGCCATGGCGCTGCACCTCCTCGGGGTGAAGCCGCGCTGGGACGCGGGGTCGGGCCGGGTCTCGGGCTTCGAGATACTGCCGGTCGCCGAGCTCGACCGCCCGCGGATCGACGTCACGCTGCGGGTCTCGGGCCTTTTCCGCGATGTCTTCCCGGTGCTGACCGGGCTCTTCGGGCAGGTGATCGCCGCGCTCGCCGCCCGCGACGAGGCGACGGACTGGAACCCCTATTCCGGGACTCTTCCGGGCGCGCGCGTCTACGGGCCCGCGCCGGGCAGCTTCGGGCTCGGCATGGGGGCGGCGCTCGACGGCTCCGGCGAGGCAGCGCGGCGCGCGGCGGGCGAGGCCTGGCTTGCCGCCTCGGCCTGGGCGTTGGACGGCGCGCGCGCGGTGCGGGACGAGGCCGGGATCCGCGCGCGGGTGGCCGGGGCCGAGGCCTTCGTGCACCCGCAGGACCTGCCCGAGACCGACCTGCTGCTGGCCGCCGACTACGCCGCGCACGAGGCCGGATTCGCCGCCGCGCAGGCGGTGACCGGCGGGCGGGCCACGCTCTACCACCTCGACGCGACCGACCCGGCGCGCCCCCGCGCCCGCGCCCTGCCCGAGGAGATCGCCCGCGTCGTGCAGGCCCGCGCCGCCAACCCGGCGTGGATCGCCGGGATGCGCGCCCATGGCTTCCGCGGCGCCGCCGAGATCGCCGCGACGCTCGAGCACATGGCGGCCTTCGCGCAGCTTGCCGGGGCGGTCGGCCCGCATCTCTTCGACCTCTACCATGCGGCGACGCTGGGCGATCCGGCGACCGAGGCCTTCCTGCGCGCGGCCAACCCCGGCGCCCATGCCGCGATGCTGGCGCGGTTCCACGCTCTGCGCGAGGCCGGGCTCTGGCAGACCCGGCGCAACTCGGCGCTGGCCGGGCCGGGGGCTGAGCCATGAGCGCGCCGCGGGTCAGGGGCTGGTGCCCCGGGGCGCACCGCCCGATGCTGTCCGGCGACGGGCTGGTGGTGCGGGTGCGGCCGTTCCGGGCCGAGCTGGGCGCGGCGCAGGTGGCGGCGCTCTGCGCGCTCTCCCGGAGGCACGGCAACGGCACGCTGGAGCTGACCTCGCGCGCCAACCTGCAGGTGCGCGGCGTGTCCGAGGAGGATTTCCCGGCGCTGCTCGAGGGGCTGGGCGCGCTCGGGCTGATCGACGCGGACCCGGTGGTCGAGGCGCGGCGGAACATCCTGATGCCGGTGGACTGGCGGCCCGGAGACCTTACCGACCGGCTGCACGGGGCCATGCTCGCGGCGCTTCCGGCGCTGCCGCCGCTGCCAAGCAAGATGGGCTTTGCGCTCGACAGCGGCGCGCGGGGGCAACTGGCGGCGGGCTCGGCGGATTTCCGGTTCGAGCCTGGCTTGGGCGGCGGGCTGATCCTGCGGGCGGACGGGGCGGCCAAGGGTCTTCCGGTGACCGAGGCGAAGGCGATGCACGCGCTGGCGGAGATGGCCGCATGGTTCGTCGCCACGGGCGGCAGGGAGTCCGGGCGCATGGCGCGGCACCTGAAACGGGTCGCGCTGCCGCCGGAATGGCAGCAGGCCGCACCGCGTGCCGCCGGTCCCGCGCCCAGTCCCGGCCGCACCGAGGACGGCCAAATCCTCGGCGCGCCCTTCGGCGCGATCGACGCAGCCGCACTTGCTGACCTCGTCGCGCGCAGCGGGGCCGAGGCGATGCGGCTGATGACCGGGCGGCTCTTCTGCCTCACCGGGGCCCGACCCGGCACCGATGCTCCGGGCTTCGTCACCGCCCCCGGCGATCCGCTCCTTGCCGCCCATGCCTGCCCCGGCACCCCCTTCTGCCCGCAGGCGACGGTCGAGACGCGCCCGCTCGCCACCCGGCTCGCGCCGAGGCTCGCCGAGCCGCTGCATGTCTCGGGCTGCGCCAAGGGCTGCGCCTTTCCCCGCGCCGCGCCGGTCACGCTGGTCGGCCGCGACGGCGGTTTCGACCTGATCCGGGACGGCGCGCCCGCGGACACGCCCGACCTCGAGGGGCTCTCGCCCGCCCAGATCGACGATCTTCCCACCCTTCTTCCGGGGATGCCCTGATGCCCTATGACTACGAAAAGGATGGCGCGGCCATCTACAGGCAGAGCTTCGCGACGATCCGCGCCGAGGCCGACCTCGCGCGGTTCACCCCCGAGGAGGAGCCGGTCGCCGTGCGGATGATCCACGCGGCGGGCATGGTCGGGCTCGAGGCGCGGATCCGCTTCTCGCCGGGCTTCGCGACAGCCGCACGCAGGGCGCTGGCGGAGGGCGCGCCGATCCTCTGCGACGCACGCATGGTGTCCGAGGGCGTCACCCGCCCCCGCCTGCCCGCCGGCAACCCGGTGATCTGCACGCTCCACGATCCCGCCGTGCCGGGCATGGCGCAGGAGATGGGCAACACCCGCTCGGCCGCGGCGCTGGAACTCTGGCGGCCGCATCTCGGCGGTGCGCTGGTCGCCATCGGCAATGCCCCGACGGCGCTCTTCCACCTGCTGAACATGCTCGAGGACCCGGCCTGCCCGCGCCCCGCGGCGATCATCGGCTGCCCGGTCGGTTTCGTCGGCGCGCTCGAGAGCAAGGCGGCGCTCTGGCAGGCGCAACCCGCCCCCTGCGCAATCGTCGAAGGCCGGCTCGGCGGCAGCGCGATCACCGTCGCCGCGATCAACGCGCTCGCGAGCCGCGCCGAATGAACGTGCAGGGCGAGATCGGCACCGCCCCCGTGGCGCAGGTTCAGGTGCAGGGCACCATATGGGGCGTCGGGCTCGGCCCGGGCGATCCCGAGCTCATGTCGGTGCGCGCCGACCGGCTGCTGCGGGCGGCGCGCCACGTCGCCTATTTCCGCAAGGCCGGACGGCAGGGGCAGGCGCGGCGCATTGTCGAGGGGATGCTGCGCGAGGACGTGGTCGAGATCGCTATGGACTACCCGGTGACCACCGAGATCCCGCTCTCGGACCCGCGCTACAACGCCCTGCTCTCGGCCTTCTACGAGGACTGCACCGCGAAGCTGAGGGCGCTGTCGGACGCCGGGCACGAGGTGCTGGTGCTGGCCGAGGGCGACCCGTTCTTCTACGGCTCGTTCATGCATCTCTTCACCCGGCTCGAGGGGCAGGTGCCGCTGCAGGTCGTGCCCGCGATCCCCGGCATGGCCGCCGCCTGGTGCGCCACCGGACAGCCGATCACCTGGGGCGACGACGTGATGAGCACGCTCATGGGCACCCTGCCCGAGGACGAGCTCACCCGGCAGATCGCCCGCGCCGACGCGCTGGTCATCATGAAGATCGGCCGCAACATCGAGAAGGTCCGCCGCGCCCTGCAAGCCGCGGGCCGCTACGACGCCGCCTGGCTGGTGGAATACGCGGCCATGCCCGAGCAGCGCGTGCAGCGGCTCTCGGAGGCCGAGGGCCGGGTCACCCCCTATTTCTCCATCGTGCTGGTGCACGGACAGGGGCGGCGGCCATGAGCGGGCGGCTGGTCATCGCGGGGCTCGGCCCCGGGTCCGACACGCTGGTCACGCCAGAGGTCTTGGCCGCGCTCGCCGAGGCCACGGACGTGGTGGGCTACATCCCCTACGTCGCCCGCGTCGCCCCGCGCCCGGGCCTCACGCTGCACCCTTCGGACAACCGGGTCGAGATCGACCGCGCCCGGCACGCGCTGGAGATGGCCCGCGAGGGCCGCTCGGTGGTGGTGGTCTCGTCGGGCGATCCCGGCGTCTTCGCCATGGCCTCGGCGGTGTTCGAGGCGGTCGAGGCCGGGCCGCGGGCCTGGCGCGAGCTCGACATCCGCGTGCTGCCCGGCATCACCGCCATGCTCGCCGCCGCCGCCCGCGCGGGCGCGCCGCTGGGGCATGACTTCTGCGCCATCAACCTCAGCGACAACCTCAAGCCCTGGGCGCTGATCGAGCGCCGCCTGCGCCTCGCCGCCGAGGCGGATTTCGCCATGGCCTTCTACAACCCCCGCTCGAAATCCCGCCCCGAGGGCTTCGCGCGGGTGCTCAACGTGCTGCAGGAAAGCTGCGGCGACGCCCGCCCGGTGATCTTCGCCCGCGCCGTCTCGACCCCCGAGGAGGAGATCCGCGTCGTGCCGCTGGACCGCTGCGAGCCCGGAATGGCGGACATGCGCACCGTGGTCATCGTCGGCTCCTCGGCAACGCGGCTCATCCCCCGCGCGGGCGCGCCTTTCGTCTACACGCCAAGGTCGGTGCCAACATGATCCAGCCAGCGCAGCACCCCCTCGACGTCATGGGTCTCGGTCCGCTCGGGCACGCAGGGCCGGTCGATCATGATCACCGGCAGGCCGAGCGCCCGTGCCGCGGCGATCTTGGCCAAGGCCCCCTCGCCGCCCGAATTCTTCGAGACCACCAGCTCGATGCCATGCGCGCGCATCAGTGCCATGTCGCCCTCGAGCGTGAAGGGACCGCGGTCGACGATGACATGATGCTCGGGGAACTCCGGGCGCTCCTGCGGCGGATCGACGAGGCGCAGCAGGTAGGCGTGCTGCGGGTTCGCCGCAAAGTCAGGCAGGTGCATCCGGCCCACCGCAAGCATCACGCGCCGCGGCGCCCCATCCAGCGCGGCGACCGCCCCGGCGATGTCAGGCACGCGGGTCCAGTGGTCTTCGGCGGTCTCCTGCCACGGCGCGCGGCTCAGGGCGATGAGCGGCACGCGGACCTCCGCGCAGGCGGCGACGGCATTGGCGCTCATCCGCGCCGCGAAGGGGTGGGTCGCGTCGATGACATGGGTGATGCGCTCGGCCTTCAGGTGGCGCACCAGCCCCTCGACTCCGCCGAAGCCGCCGATCCGCAGCGGCAGCGCCTGCGCCGCCGGATTGGCCACGCGCCCGGCCATGGAGACGGTGCCGCGCAGCCCGGCCGCGGCCAGCACGCGGCAGAGCCGCGCGGCCTCGAGCGTGCCGCCGAGCACCAGCAGGTTCGGGTCCATGTCTGAGGCGGTCATGTCGAAAGCTCCGTGGCTCACCATCGTCGGGCTCGGCGAAGATGGCCCGGACGGGCTCTGCGCCGCAAGCCGTGCCGCCCTGTCCGAGGCGGAAATCGTCATGGGCCCGGCGCGCCACCTGTCGCTGCTGCCCCTTGCCACCGACCGGATCGAATGGCCGGTGCCCTTCGCCGAGGGCATCCCGAAGCTGCTGGCGCTGCGCGGGCGGCGGGTGGCAGTGCTGGCCTCGGGCGATCCCTTCTGGTTCGGCGCGGGCGCCGTGCTGGCGCGGCATCTCGAGCCGGGCGAGTGGCGGGCCTTCCCGGGGCGGTCCGCCTTCTCGCTCGCCGCGGCGCGCATGGGCTGGCCGCTGGAGGCCACACACTGCGCCGGCCTGCACGCCGCGCCGCTCTCGCGCCTCCGGCCGCAGCTTGCGCCGGGGCGGCGGCTGGTCGTGCTGCTGCGCGACGGGGACGCGGTGCGCGCGCTGGCGGCGTATCTCGCGGCCGAGGGCTTCGGCGCCTCGGAGCTGACCGTCATGGAGGCGCTCGGCGGCCCGCGCGAGCGGCTGACCCCGGTCCGTGCCGACGCGCTGCCCGACCGCACCTTCGCCCACCCGGTCTGCGCCGCCGTGAGCGTTGCCGGGGCGGGCGCGGTGCTGCCGCTCGCCACCGGCCGGGCGGATGACTGGTTCGAGAGCGACGGGCAGATCACCAGGCGGCCCATCCGCGCGCTCACCCTCTCGGCGCTGGCCCCGCGCCCCTTAGAGCACCTCTGGGACATCGGCGGCGGCTCGGGCTCGATCGCCATCGAGTGGCTGCTCTGCGATCCGACGCTTCGTGCCACCACCATCGAGCCCCGCCCCGACCGCGCCGCGCGCATCGCCGCCAACGCCGCGCGGCTTGGTGTCGAGCGGCTGAAGGTGGTCGAGGGCAGCGCCCCCGAGGCGCTGGACGCACTCGACCGCCCCGACGCGGTGTTCATCGGCGGCGGCCTCTCGCAGGAGCTGCTGGACTGGCTGGAAGCGCGTCTGCCCCTGGGCACCCGCCTCGTCGCCAACGCGGTGACGCTGGAATCCGAGGCGCTGCTGATCGCGGCGCAGGCGCGTCTCGGCGGCGATCTGATGCGCATCGAGCTCTCCTCCCCCGTGCCCATCGGACCGAAGCGCGGCTGGAAGTCGGCCTTCCCGATCCTGCAGTGGAGCCACCGATGGAGCCATGTGAGATGATCGTCGCGGGGTTCGGATTCCGGCAGGGCGCGGGCGAGGCGAGCCTGCGCGACGCCTACGATCGCGCGCGCGACGGGCGCGACGCCGCCTGCCTTGCCGCCGCCTTCGACAAGGCCGCGAGCCCGGGCTTCACCGCCTTTGCCCGCGCGCTGAACCTGCCCGTGCAAGCCATCACCCCCGCAGATCTCTCGGCGCAGCACACGCAAACCCGATCCCCCCGCGTGCTTGCCGAGCGCGGCACCGGCTCCGTGGCCGAGGCCGCCGCGCTGGCCGGTGCCGGACCCGGCGCGCGGCTGCTCGGCCCGCGCATCCACTCCCTCGACCGCATGGCCAGCTGCGCGCTGGCGGAAGGACCCGACCCATGACCGTCCATTTCATCGGCGCCGGCCCCGGCGCGCCCGACCTGCTGACCCTGCGCGGCCGCGACCTCATCGCGTCCTGCCCGGTCTGCCTCTATGCCGGCTCGCTGGTGCCCGAGGCGATCCTTGCCCATTGCCCGCCCGGCACGCGGATCGTGAACACCGCGCCGCTGGACCTCGACCAGATCATCGCCGAGATCCGCGCCGCGCATGACGCCGGGCAGGACGTGGCGCGGCTGCATTCGGGGGATCTCTCGGTCTGGTCGGCGATGGGCGAGCAGATGCGCCGGCTGAAGGCGCTCGGCATCCCGGTCTCGGTCACCCCCGGCGTGCCCGCCTTCGCCGCCGCCGCCGCCGCGCTCGGCGCCGAGCTGACCCTGCCGGGCCTTGCGCAATCGGTGGTGCTGACCCGCACGGCGGGCCGCGCCAGCGCGATGCCCCGGGGCGAGACGCTGGCCAATTTCGCCGCGACCGGGGCGACGCTGGCCCTGCACCTGTCGATCCAGAACATCGCGCGGGTGGCGGCCGAGCTGACCCCCGCCTACGGATCACACTGCCCGGTCGCGGTGGTCTACCGCGCCAGCTGGCCCGACGAGGTGATCCTGCGCGGCACGCTGTCGGACATCGAGGGCAAGGTGGGCGCGGGCATCACCCGCACCGCGCTGATCCTCGTCGGCCCGGCGCTGGCGGGCGAGGGGTTCGACGAGAGCTGCCTCTACGCGCCGGACTACGACCGCCGCTACCGCCCGCAGAACGCCGAGAGCCCGTGGAGCGGCTGGACGCCGGAGACCGAGGTGCAGAAAGCGGTGCAGGACAATGGCTGAGGTTCCCGGCCTGCTGGTCTCGGCGCCCTCCTCGGGCACCGGCAAGACGACGGTGATGCTGGGCCTCTTGCGGGCGCTGGCCGAGGACGGGCTCGCGATGCAGCCCTTCAAGTCCGGCCCCGACTACATCGACCCGGCCTTCCACCACGCGGCCTGCGGGCGGCCGAGCTTCAACCTCGATGGCTGGGCCATGGGGCCCGGGCTCTGGCAGGCGATCGCCGGACAGGCGGCGGGGGCGGACATCTGCCTCGCCGAGGGCTCGATGGGGCTCTACGACGGGGTCGCGACGCGCGGCCAGCAGGGCTTCGGCAGCAGCGCCGAGACGGCGCGGGCCATGGGCTGGCCGGTGGTGCTGGTGCTCGACGTGGGCGGGCAGGCGCAATCCGCCGCCGCTACGGCGCTGGGGTTCCGCCGGTACATGCCCGACCTGCCCTTCGCCGGGGTGATCCTCAACCGCGTCGCCTCGCCCCGGCACGAGCGGCTCACCCGGCTGGGCATGGAGCGCGCCGGGCTGCCGGTGCTGGGCGTGCTGCCCCGGCGGGGCGACCTGACCCTGCCCGAGCGCCACCTCGGCCTCATCCAGGCGGCCGAGCACCCGGACCTCGAGGCGGCCATCGCGGGCTATGCCGACTTCCTGCGCGCCCATGTCGACCTCGGCACGATCCGCGCCGCCGCCGCGGGCAAGCCCCTGCCGCAGGACCCGCCACCGCTGCCCCGCCCCCCGGCGCAGCGCATCGCGCTCGCGCGGGACGCGGCCTTCTCCTTCACCTACCCGCACCTGCTCGAGGGCTGGCGCGCGGCGGGGGCCGAGATCCTGCCCTTCTCGCCGTTGGCCGACGAGGCGCCGGCGGCGGAGGCCGACCTCGTCTGGCTGCCAGGCGGCTATCCCGAGTTGCACGCCGGGCGGCTCGCGGAGGCCGAGGGTTTCCGCACCGGGCTGCGCCACCATGCGCAGACGAAGCCCGTGCATGGCGAGTGCGGCGGCTACATGGCGCTGGGAGAGGCGCTGATCGACAAGGATGGCACGCGGCACCGGATGGCCGGGCTGCTCGGGCTGGTGACCAGCTACGCGGCGCGGAAGTTCCACCTCGGCTACCGCCGGGCGGTGCTCTGCGCGCCGATGGCCGGCTTTGACGCGGGGACGGCGCTGCGCGGGCACGAGTTCCACTATTCCACCATTCTCGAGCAGCCCGACGCGCCGCTCGCCGCCGTTTCCGACGCCGATGGCGCGGCGGTGGCCGAGACCGGCTCGCGCCGGGGCCGCGTCACGGGGACCTTCTTTCACCTCATCGCGGCGGAGGAGGCCCCTGCCTCCGGACCCCGCCGAGACTGCCCGACAGAGGAGGACCGCAGCCCCGCAGAGACCCGCTGAGCCAAGACCCCGCATGGTGTCCCGCAAGGGGCGCAAGGGAACCGGGTGAGAGGCCCGGGCTGCCCCCGCAACTGTAGGCGGAGAGTGCCGAGGAAGACCCACTGGCAGACCTGCCGGGAAGGACCGAGGCGCCGCGACCCGCGAGCCAGGAGACCTACCATGCGACCGCCTTTCCCGCCCCCAGGGGCCACCCGCTGCCGGAGGGGCAGCACATTGAAAAAGGAACGCACATGCATATCGAACCCGGCGTCGTCGACGGCGCCAAGATGGCCCTCGCCGCCGTCACCGCGGCAGGCGCCGCGGGCTTCACCGCCCGGCAGGCCGCGCGTGACATCGCGCGCACCGACCTGATCTTCTTCACCGCCCGCAGCCTGATCGCGGCGATCGGCACCTTCGTCTTCTTCGAGGTCCTGCCGCATTTCCCTGTCGGCGTCTCGGAGGTGCATTTCATCCTCGGCTCGACGCTCTTCCTGCTGCTCGGCGTCGCGCCCGCGGCGCTGGGTCTGGCGCTTGGCCTGCTGGTGCAGGGGCTCTTCTTCGCGCCCACCGACCTGCCGATGTATTTCGTCAACGTCACGACGCTGCTGGTGCCGCTCTTTGCCACCTCGGCGCTGGCGCGCCGGGTGGTGCCCGAGGGCACGGCCTATGTCGATCTGAGCTACGCCGACGTGCTGAAGCTCTCGGGCGCCTTCCAGGCGGGTGTCGTGGCCTGGGTCGCCTTCTGGGTTTTCTACGGCCAGGGCGTCTCGGCCGCGACCTTGCAGTCGGTGGTGACCTTCGGCGGGGCCTACATGCTGGTTCTGCTGATCGAGCCGCTGGCCGATCTCGCGGCGCTCGCCGCGGCGAAATCGCTGCGCAACACCGGGTTCGGCCGGGTCTTCGCGCCGCGGCTCTACGCGGCCTGAGAAGCGCATGAGCACGGGTCCGGGCCCTGCGAGGGGTCCGGACCGCACCCAAGGGAAAGAACCAATCATGATCCGCGATCTCTGGCTCGTCGGCATCGGCACCGGCAGCCCCGGCCACGTGACGCTGGGCGGGATGCAGGCGCTGCGCGATGCGGCTGTGGTGCTGCTGCCGCGCAAGGGCGAGGACAAGGAGGAGCTTCTGGCGCTGCGCCGGGCGATCCTCGATGCCTCGGGCACGCAGGCCGAGATCCGCGTCTTTGACTACCCCGAGCGCGACCCCGACCTGCCCTATGCCGCCCGCGTCGAGGCCTGGCATGACGAGATCGGCCGGCGCTGGTGCGCCGCGCTCGAGCCCGCGCCGGAGGGGCCGGTGGCGCTGCTGGTCTGGGGCGACCCGTCGCTCTACGACAGCACCATCCGCATCGCCGGACGGCTCGAGCCGCGCCCGGCGCTGCGGGTGATCCCCGGCATCACCGCGATCCAGGCGCTGACCGCCGCCCATGCCATCCCGCTGAACGAGGTGAACGGCGCGGTGCGGATCACCACAGGGCGGCGGCTGCGCGACGAGGGCTGGCCCGAAGGCGAGGAGACGCTGGTCGTCATGCTCGACGGCAACTGCAGCTTCCGCGCGCTCGATCCCGAGGGGCTGCGCATCTGGTGGGGCGCCTATCTCGGCAGCCCGGCGCAGCTTCTCTGCGCGGGTCCGCTCGCGGAGGTCGGGGCCGAGATTGCCGCGCGCCGCGCCGAGGCGCGCGCGCGGCACGGCTGGATCATGGACACCTATCTGCTGCGCCGGGACGGCTCCGGCGCCTAGCGCCCTCACCCCGTCGCCAGCACCGCCACCTCGCGCCCCCCCGCCGCGACGACGGCGCGCGCGGCGCGCCAGGCCCTGAGGCCGGTGGCGCAGGCAAAGACGGTCCGCCCGCCGCCCTCTCCGGGCTGCACCGGCGCGCCCCCTCGCTCGGCCCAGGGCACGGGCAGGTCCGGCGCCTCGTCCGGCCCGCGCAGCTCGATCACCCGGTCGGCGCGGGTGATCTCTCCGAGGCCGACAATCCGCGGCAGCGCCGCCTCGGGCTCGGGCGCGGCGTCGAAGCGGAAGCCCGAGACGCGCCAGCTCGCGGCGTCGAGCGTCAGCATCTGCCCCAGCGGCGAGGGCGCCTGTCCCAGCAGCACCGCGAGCACCATCTGCGCCTGCAACGCGCCGAGGCTGGCGACCACCGGCCCCATCACCCCGGCGCTGGCGCAGCTCTGCATCTGCCCCGGCAGGTCGGGAAACACCGCGCGATAGCTCGGCGCGCCGCCGCAGAAGCCGCCGACATGGCCCGCCCTGCCGACCACCGAGGCGCTGACCAGCGGCACCCCCGCCGCAAGGCAGAGGTCCGAGAGGGCATAGGTCACGGCCACGCTGTCGGCGGCATCCACCACCACCTGCGCGCCGGCCATTTCCGCCCGAGCGAGCACCGGGTCGAGCCGCGCGACGAGCGCGGTGGCAACGCAATCGGGGTTGAGGGCGGCGAGGCGTTCGGCGGCGACCGCGGCCTTGGCACGGCCGATGTCCTCCATGCGGTAGAGCGTCTGGCGGTGCAGGTTGCTCTCCTCCACCGTGTCGGGATCGACGATCCGCAGCGCGCCGACCCCTGCCCCCGCCAGCAGCGGCAGCAGCGCCGAGCCAAGCCCCCCGGCCCCGACCACCAGCACCCGCGCCTCGGTCAGCCGCGCCTGTCCCTCCTCGCCCACGCCGGGCAGGCAGGTCTGCCGCGCGTAGCGGCTCATGCCGGCACCCGGCGCGTCGCGGCGATCCATTCGCGGCAGCGCGCCTCGGGGTCGGCGGCCTGCTGGATGTCGGTGACCACCGCGGCGCTGTCGGCGCCGGCGGCGAAGAGACCCGGCAGGCGCTCGGGGGTCAGCCCGCCGATGCCGACCAGCGGCAGGTCGCCCACCCGGCGCTTCCAGTCGCGCACCCGCGCAAGCCCCTGCGGCGCCCATGGCATCTGCTTGAGCAGCGTCGGGTAGACCGGCCCCAGCGCCACGTAGGCCGGATCCAGCGCCAGCGCGCGCTCGAGCTCGGCCTCGTCATGGGTCGAGAGCCCGACCCGCACCCCGGCCCGGCGCAGCGCAGGGAAATCGGCGCTTTCCATGTCCTCCTGCCCGAGGTGGACAGTGCGGCAGCGCAGGTCGAGCGCGAGGCGCCAGTGGTCGTTGACCACGAGCTCCGCGCCATGGACGGCGCAGATGTCGCGCGCCCTTGCGATCTGGCGGCGCAATTCGGTCTCGGGCAGGTCCTTGAGCCGCAGCTGCACCAGCTTGACGCCGTGCGGGACCAGCAGTTCCAGCGCGCTGACATGGCCGACGATGAGGTAGAACGGGTCGAGTTTCATCATGCCAGCTCCGCCATGCCGAAGACCGGGGTCGAGGCCACGGCCATGTCGCGCGGGCCCATCAGCCCCGCCGTGTGTGCGAGCCGCCCCGCCGAGACCGCCTGCCCGAAGGCGCGGGCCATGGCCACCGGGTCGAGCGCGCGGGCCACGGCGGTGTTCAGCAGCACCGCGTCAAACCCCATCTCCATCGCCTCCATCGCCTGGCTTGGCGCGCCGATCCCGGCATCGATGACCAGCGGCACACCCTTGAAATGCGCCCGCATCGTCCGCAGCGCCTCGCGGTGGCGCAGCCCCTGCCCCGAGCCGATCGGCGCGCCCCAGGGCATCAGCACCTCGCAGCCCGCCTCGAGCAGCTTCTCGCCCACGATCAGGTCCTCGGTGGTATAGGGAAACACCTCGAACCCCTCGGCGCAGAGGATGCGCGCCGCCTCGACCAGCGCGAAGGGATCGGGCTGGAGCGTGTCGGCGTGGCCGATGACCTCGAGCTTGATCCAGTTGGTGCCGAAGATCTCGCGCGCCATCTGCGCCGTGGTCACCGCCTCGCGCGCGCTGTGGCAGCCGGCGGTGTTTGGCAGGATGCGGCAGCCTGTGGCCCTGAGAAGATCCCGGAACCCCGCGCCCTCCGCCCCCTCGCGGCGCAGCGAGACGGTGATCACCTCGGCCCCCGAGGCGGCGACGGCCTCACCCAGCACGGCGGGCGAGGGATATTGCGCGGTGCCCAGCATCAGCCGGGACGAAAGATCGGTGCCGTAGAACATCGCTCAGCCCCCCTGCATCGGCGACAGGACCTCGACCTTGGCGCCGTCGCGCAGCGCGGTGCGCTCGCGCAGCCCGCGTGGCACGAAGGCGCCGTCGAGCGCGGTGGCGACCGAGGCCGGATCGAAGCCGCGCTCGGCGAGCAGCGTCGCGAGCGTCGGCGCGGTTGTGGTGAGGCTTTCGCCGTTGAGATCAATGCGCATGATGCGCCTCCTTGGTGGGGTCTGCGGCAAGGCGCGCGGCCTGCTCCTCGGCCAGCACCGGGGCCATGAGAAAGCCGTGGCGATACATGCCGTTGAGGTGGATGCGGTCGCCGGTCTCGCGGATCGCGGGGATGTTGTCGGGAAAGGCGGGGCGCAGCCCGGCGCCGGTGGCGAGGATCTCGGCCTCGGCAAAGCCGGGGTGCACGGTGTAGGCGGCCGAGAGCAGCTCCATTGCGGCACGGGCGGTGATCCCGCCGGGGCGCGCGCTCTCGACCATGGTGGCGCCGAGCATGTAGCGCCCCTGCCCGCGCGGGACGATGTAGCAGGGAAAGCGCGGGTGCAGCAGGCGGAGGGTGCGGGTGAGCTTGACCCCGGGCGCGTGCAGCTCGAGCATCTCTCCGCGCACCGCGCGCAGGTCCGGAAGGTGGTCGCGGGCGCCGAGGCCCCGGCAGTCGACGATCCGCCCCGAAGCCGGGCCACCATGGATCGGCACGCCTCGGGCCTCGAGCGCCGCGCGCAGCTCGTCCATGGCGAGGCGCGGGTCGATGTGCGCCTCTTCCGCAAAGAAGAGGCCGGTGGCGAAACGCCCCGCGAGCTCGGGCTCGAGCGCGGCGGGATCGGTGCGGACGTGGCCCTGTGTCGCGCGGGCGAAGTGCTCGAGCTCGGCCCGGTCGCGTGGCGGGGCGATGACCAGCGTGCCGGTGGCCGAGTAGCTGCGCGTCCGCGCCCGCCACCAGCCAAGCGCGGCCTGTCCCCGGCGGGTGATCTCGGGCGGCGCGCTCTCGCCCTCGCAGAACGGGGCGAGCATCCCGCCCGCCAGCAGCGATGCAGGCGGTGGCGCATCCTCGGGCGCGATGAGCTCGACGTCAAAGCCGCGCCCGGCCAGCGCCGTGGCGGCGCAGAGCCCCGCGACCCCGGCCCCCAGCACCGAGATCCGACCGCCATGGCGGTGTCGCAGGATGTGTGAATTCGTCTCCACTCGGCCTCCCTTCCATCGGGACCCGGAGGACGCGCGGGAAGGCAGACGGGGCCGCCCGGGCCCGGGCGCGCGGAGGCGCAAAGGGGCCGAGTGGCCCGAAAGGACCACCCCAGCCGCGATGCATGGAGAAGATTGCCCTTCGGTCTTCCTACGCCAGCGTCAACTGGGTCAGGTTCAAAGGGTCGCATCACCGGCGCGGCACGCGCGCCTGTCAGCCTCTCAGTCCCCGTGGCGGGACTCCCCTGACGTGGCGCGAGCATAGGCGATGCCGGGGCACGGTCAATCGCCCATTTCCCGCGCGCCCGCCGCCGAGCGGAGCCGGACGGTACAAATCCGCCGCGTTTCGTGGTAGACTGCGCGCAGGCAAGGATCCCCGGGCATCATTGCGTCGCGCCTGTCGCGACCTTTGCAGCTTCGTCCTGCCGCTGCCTCTGGGGGCAGCACATATAGGGGGAATTTTCATGGGATATTCGATCGAAGGCGACCTTCTCGAGGTCTGCAACTGCAATGTTCTCTGCCCTTGCTGGATCGGGGAGGATCCGGACAACGGCTATTGCGACGCGACGCTTGCCTATCGCATCAACTCGGGCGAGGTCGACGGGGTGGACATGAGCGGCGTGATCGTCGCCGGTGTCGGCAAGATCCCCGGCAACGTGCTCGCCGGGAACTGGAAGCGCCAGCTCTACATCGACAGCAAGGCCAGCAACGAGCAGAGCGCGGCGGCCATCGACCTGCTGCAGGGACGCAGGGGCGGACCGCTGGCCGATCTGGCGCAGCTCATCGGCGAGGATCTGGAACCCAAGCGCGCCGACATCACCTTCACCCTCAACGAGGGCAAGGGCATGCTGAAGATCGACGGCGTGCTCGAGGCCGAGATGGAGCCCTACCGCGGCCCCACCGGCGAGGTCACCACGCTGAACGAGAGCATCTTCACCACCATCCCCGGCGCGCCCGCCTACGTCTCCAAGGCCGAGTATTTCCGCGTGAACGATCCCGGCGTCGGCATCGAGCTCGACATCGAGAAAACCAACGCGATCCAGGGCATGTTCCGCTTCGAATCCGCCTGACACCGGGGCCGGGCGATGCGCAGCCGCTATCACCGCCGGGCCTTCTACGGGCTCGGCCTGTCGCTTGCGGGCCTGGCCTGGCTGCTGCTGTGGCTCTGGTCGCAGGGCCCCTACGGCCGCTACCTCGACCACGGCGACTGGATGCACATCGGCCTCGCCGGGTCGATCTGCGGAGCGCTCCCCTTCGGCGAGGCGCTGGTCCCGGCGGCGCTCTACGTGTCGGGCTGGGTGCTGATGCTCGCGGCGATGATGCTGCCGACCACGCTGCCGATCCTCGACCTCTACGCGCGGCTGGTGCAGAGACGGCCCGACCGGCTGATGCTGGTCGGGCTGGTGATCGTCGGCTACCTCGCGGCCTGGCTGGTCTTCGGCCTCGCGGCGCATCTCGCCGATCTCGGGCTGGAGCGGCTCGCGCAGCGCAGCAACTGGCTCATCTTCAACGGCTGGGCGCTCGGCGCGGGGGTGATCGCGGTGGCTGGGCTATTCCAGTTCTCGGACCTCAAGCGCCGCTGCCTCGAGCGCTGCCGCATGCCGATGAGCTTCGTCATCGAGCACTGGCAGGGCCGCCGTGACCGGCGGAATGCCGCACGGCTGGGCTGGCGGCACGGGCTCTTCTGCGTCGGCTGCTGCTGGGCGCTGATGCTGCTGATGTTCGTGGTCGGGACCGGCAACCTCGGCTGGATGCTGCTGCTGGGCGGGGTGATGGCGGTCGAGAAGAACTTCGCCTGGGGCCGCCGGATCAGCACCCCGCTCGGCCTGCTGCTGCTCGGCTGGAGCGGCGCGCTGGTGCTGGCGCACCTGCTGCTCTGACGCGGCCCCGGCTCAGCGCCGGGTGCGTTTCTTGTCCTTCATCACCTTGCGGACCATCTTGCCGAAGGCGCGGTCCTTGACCCGCCGCTCGGACAGGCTGGCGGAGTTGAAGGCGTCTTCGGCCTTGAGCTTCTGCCAGCGTGCCAGCCGCGCCGGATCGAGCCGCTCCTCTGCCAGCGCCGCCCGCACGGCGCAGCCGGGCTCGGTCTCGTGCGCGCAGTCGCCGAAGCGGCACTCCGCCGCCAGCGCCTCGATGTCCTCGAAGAGCTCGGCGATGCCCGCCGCCGCGTCGGTCAGCTGCAGCTCGCGCATCCCCGGCGTGTCGAGCAGCAGGAAGCCGCCGGGCACCGGGTGGAGTTCGCGGTGGGTGGTGGTGTGGCGGCCCTTGGCATCGTCCTCGCGGATCGCCTGCGTGGCGATGTCGAGCGAACCCGAGAGCGCGTTGGTCAGCGTGGACTTGCCAACCCCCGACGAGCCCACGAAGGCCACCGTCCGCCCCGGCCGGCACCAGACCGACAGCGCCTCTGCCGGTGCGCCGCCGCGCGCGTCCATGGCCAGCACCTCGACGCGGTCCGACAGCGCGCGCGCCTCGGCAACGTAGGGCGCGGGATCGGCGAGGTCGCTTTTCGTGAGCAGGATCACCGGCTCGCTCCCGGCCTCGAAGGCCAGCGCGAGGTAGCGCTCGAGCCGGGCCGGGTTGAAGTCCTGGTTGCAGGAGGTGACGATGAAGAGCGTGTCGATGTTGGCGGCGATGAGCTGCACCTGCCAGTCGTGGCCGGGCGCGCGCCGCTTGATGACGCTGCTGCGCTCGAGCAGTCGGCTGTCCTTGGGCAGGGCGCGGTCGAGCAGCAGCCAGTCCCCGACCGTGGCGTCGATGCCCGGCGGGATCAGCTCCTCGATGCCGTCCCCCGCGACCTGCAGCCCGCTGCGGTGCACCGACAGCACGCGCACCGGCGGCGTCTCGGTCAGCGCCGCCGCGTCGATCTGCCGGGCGAAGAACGGGCCCCAGCCAAGCGCCTCGAGCGCCGAGAGCGCGTGACGTTCGGGGGGCACGGAGCCGCCGCCGGGAAGGAATGCCGAGTAGTCGCGGACCATGCGCTGTCCTGATGGGAAAAGTTGGGGCCGCCCAAGAATGACACATGCGCGGGCCGGGGCAAGCCGTTTCGCTACGGTCGCGGACGGCGGATGCTGTGAGGAATTTCCGGGACCGGCCTCTATCCCTGAGCAAGAAAACGCTTCATTAGAAGGCATCGCCAGCCCTTACGGCACCGCGCCGGATCCCGCCGCGATGCCGACGCGGCCATAGCAACAAGACCGGGGAAGCCCTTGATACAGTTACGATCCCTTGGACCGGCCGTGGCCCGGACCCGCCCCGCCGAAGCGCTGCGCGTCGCCGTGGGGGCCTTCGTGGGCCTCGCGCTCACCGGGCTCTTCCTGTCGCCGGTCGCGGACCTCGACCTCGGCCTCTACCTCGTGGCCCCGTTCGGCGCGAGCGCCGTGCTGCTCTTTGCCGTGCCGAACAGCCCGCTGGCGCAGCCGTGGTCGGCCATCGTCGGCAACACCGTGGCCGCGCTGGTCGGGGTCGCCGTCTGCCTGCACGTGCCCGACCCGGTTCTGCGGGTGGCGCTGGCGGTCGGGCTCGCCGTCGCCGCGACGATGCTCTGCCGCGCCGTGCACCCGCCCGCCGGGGCCGTTGCCATGACCGCCGCGCTGAGCCCCGAGGCCGTGGACCGGCTCGGCTACGGCTTTGCGCTCGCGCCGGTCGCGCTCGGCACCGCCTCGCTGGTGCTGATCGCCATCGCCTATGCCCGGCTGACCGGGCGGCACTACCCGCTGCGGCAGTTCGAGGACCCCGCGCGCCTCGGCGGGCACGCCCCCGGAGCGGCCGAGCGGCTGGGGCTGTCGGAGCAGGAACTGACAACGATCCTCGAGCGTTACCGGCAGTCCTTCAACCTCGGCACCGAGGATCTGGCGCGGCTCATCGGCGCGGCGGAGCTGCAGGCGGCCACGCATCACACCGGCCCGCTCACGGCGGCCAGCATCATGTCGCGGGATCTTATCACCATCGGCGCCGAGACCGCGCTTGCCGAGGTGGCCGAGCTTTTCCGGCGGCACCGTTTCACCTCGCTGCCGGTGGTCGGGCCCGGGCAGCGGTTCCTCGGCGTGATCTTCCAGATCCACCTCATCACGCGGGCGCGCGAGGATGCGCTGCGGCTCGATCGCGGCTATCTCGCGGCCTTCCGCCGCCTCGTCGACCGGGGCCGCGAGGCGCCGGTGACGGCGGGCGACATCATGAAGGTGGCCGGGCCGCGCGCCACGGCGGACACGCCCATCGGCGAGCTGCTGACGGTCCTCGCCGCGGGAGAGGTCGACGCGGTGCCGGTGCTCGAGCGCGGGCGCCTCATCGGCATCGTCACCCGCACCGACCTTGTCGCCGCCCTCGCGCGGAGGGCGGCCAACGGCGGCTGATCAACGCTGGAAGAGCACCGGGAACCAGTCCTCGCGGAGCGGCTGGCCGGGCTGCATGTCGTGGCCGGGATAGGGCGGCGAGGTGCGCCCCGGGCGCTCGACGTAGCGCGCATCGTCCCCCACCAGCCGCAGCGAGAAGGCGCGGCGGCGCGAGGTCGAGGTGTTGCCGCGCGCGCCGTGCAGCGTGGCGTAGTTGAAGGCCACCGCGTCGCCCGGCTCCATGGTCCATTCCCGGATCTCCATGCCCTCGGCGTCGGGATCGGGCACCGGCATGTAGGCGTCGCTGTCGGGGAAGAAATCGGTCTCGGACAGCCAGCGCTTCGGCAGCACGGGCTTTTCCCAAAGGTGGCTGCCGGCGACGCAGCGCAGGCTGGCGTCGGTGACCGGATCGACCGGCGACCAGAAGCTGACATTCTGCAGCCCATCGACGAAGTAATAGGGGCCGTCCTGGTGCCAGGGCGTCGGCTTCGATGTGCCGGGCTCCTTGACCAGCACGTGGTCGTGGAACATCTGCACCCGGCCCGAGCGCATCAGGTCCGCCGCGACCTCGGCGGCGGGAGAGGTGCGCACCACGCGCTCGAACTCGGGGATGCGCTCCCAGTTGCAGTAGTCGTCGAAGAAGCGGCCCGCCTCGCCCTCCTTGAGGTTCTCGGCGGCATAGGGTCCGGGTTCGGCCATGTTGCGCTCGATCCCGGCGCGGATATCCTCCACGTGATCGGCGAACAGGCCCTTGATGAGAACGACCCCGTCGCGCTGGAAGGCGTCGACGGTGTCCTGTGTGAGCAATGCGTGCATGGGCGTTTCCTCTGTTTCCATGCCAGCCTAGGCGCGGAAGAAGATAGCTTCCAATAATATATGCACATGTTATTTGTAGCTTCATGCTATATAACACGCTGCGCCAGTACGAGTACCTGATCGCGGTTGCTGAGCTTGGCAGCCTGACCGAGGCCGCGCGGCACCTGAACGTCTCGCAACCCTCGCTCTCGGTGGCGATCACGCGGATCGAGGAGCGGCTCGGGCGGCCGGTCTTCGTCCGCCGCAAGGGCGCGCCGGTCGAGATCACCCCCTACGGGCACGGCCTGCTGGCGAAGGTGCAGGCCCTGCTGGCGCAGGCGCGCGACATCGAGAACCCGCCCGACACCGCCCCGCCCTTCGTCGTCGGCTGCTTCGAGGACATCGCGCCGCTCTATCTGGCCGAAGCGCTGGGGGCCCTGCGCTGCGCCTTGCCGGGCGAGACCTTCCGGGGCGTCGAGGCCCGGTTCTCGGATCTCGCCGCCGACCTGCGGCAGGGGCGCATCGACGTGGCGATTTCCTATGACGTCGGCTTCGAGGGCAGGTTCGCGCGCCGGGTGCTGAAGGAGGTGCTGCCCGTCGCCTTCCTGTCGCCCGACCATCCGCTGGCGCGGAAGGCCTCGCTCGAGCTGGGGGAACTGGCCGCGCATCCGCTCATCTTCTTCTCCGAGGAGCTGTCCGAGGGGTTCATGAACCGGCTCTTCCAGGCGATGCGGCTCAGCGCCACCGTCGGGCACCGGGTGAAATCGCTCGAAATGATGCGCTCGCTGGCGGCGCATGGGGCGGGCGTCGGGATCAGCTATTCCTGCCCGCCGAGCAGCCTCTGCTACGACGGCCGCCCGCTGGTGACCGTGCCGATCTCGACACCGCAGGCCGCGACCGAGATCGCGCTGATCTGGTCGGGGCTGCGCGAGGAGGGCGCCCGGTTCCGGCAGGTGGTCGCGACGCTCGAGGGCGCCTTCGCCTGACCCGTCCCGCGCCCGGTCAGTCCCCGGGCGCGCCGCAGTCCGAGATGAAGGCATCGAGCAGCGCCACCAGCTGCGTGTAGCGCTCCGCGCCGAAGCGGCTGGCGAAGCCGTCGGTGATCGCGCGCGAGACGGGGGTGTAGCGCGCGACCAGCGCCCGGCCCTCCTCGCTCACCGTGACCACCTGCCGACGGCGGTTCTCGCGGTCCTGCACCCGCTCGACCAGCCCGCGCTCGACCATCGACTGCAGGATGCGCGACACCGAGGTGGATTGCAGGCAGGCCGCCTCGGCCAGCCCCTGCACCGAACAGGGGCCGCTCTCGATCAGAACCCGCAGGATGCGCCACTGCGGCTCGCTCACCCCGGCCTCGGCCAGCATCGGGCGCAGCTCGCGCAGCAGCGTCTCGCGCGCGCGGATGAGCGCGATGGGCAGCGACTGGGTGGTGGGCGCGAGCCTCGGCAAATCGGCGATGTCGTCGGTCATGGCGCCCCCGGCGTCCTGCGGTGTCAGAGCAGACATAGCGAGATCCACGGCACGAGCACCAGCAGCGCGAGGCGCACGAGGTCCGCGAGCCAGAACGGGATGATGCCCCGGAAGATGGTCGAAAGCGCGATGTCCGGCATGACCGAGCGCAGCACGAAGACGTTCATCCCGACCGGCGGCGTGATCAGGCTCACCTCGGTGACCACCACGACGACCACGGCGAACCAGATCAGGACGGCCTCGGGGTCGGCGAGCGGGCCGGTGCCGAAGTCGAGCTGCGCGATGATCGGGTAGAAAACCGGCACGGTCAGCAGGATCATCGACAGGCTCTCGAAGACGCAGCCCATCAGCAGGTAGATGACCACCATGATCCAGACCACGGTCCAGGGGTTCACATCGGCGTCGTAGATGAGGTCGACCAGCGCGTCGGGCAGGCCCGCGAAGTTGACGAAGGCCGAGAAGATCTCGGCGCCGATGATGATCGCGAAGATCATCGCCGAGGCCAGCAGCGTCTCGCGGCAGGCCGAGACGAACCCCTTCCAGTCGAGCGCGCGCATCCCGAGCGCAAGCACGAGCGAGGCGATGGCGCCCATGCCCGCGGCCTCGATCGGGGTGAAGAACCCGCCGTAGATGCCGACCATGATGAAGAGGAAGAGGCCGAGCGTGCCCGCGACGCCCATCTTGTCGCGGCGGGTCATCGGCTGCGAGCCGCCGGCCTCGGGCGCGAGCGAGGGATCGAGGCGCACCGCCACCATCACCGCGACGAGGTAGAAGAGGATGCCGATGGCACCCGGCACCAGCCCCGCGATGAAGAGCTTGCCGATGTCGCTCTCGGTCAGCAGCCCGTAGATGATCATGATCACCGAGGGCGGGATGAGGATGCCGAGCGTACCGCCCGCGGCGATCGACCCGGCGGCAAGGCTGTCGGCGTAGCCGAAGCGGCGCATGGGAGGCATGGCGACGCGGCTCATCGTGGCGGCGGTGGCCAGCGACGAGCCCGAGACCGCCGAGAAGCCGCCGCAGGAGAGCACCGCCGCCAGCGCGAGCCCGCCACGCATCCGGCCGAACACCCGGTCGGCCCCGGCAAAGAGCCCCTGCGCGATGCCCGACCCCGCGAGCACGTTGCCCATGAAGATGAAGAGCGGCACCACCGACAGCGAGTAGCTGAGCCCGGTCTCGAAGACCGCGGCGCCGATCATCGACCCGGCGGGCTCCCAGCCGCGCAGCCAGGCAAAGCCCGCGCCGCCGACCAGCGCCATGGCAAAGGCGATGGGCACGCGGGCGAAGACCAGCACCAGCAGGATGGCGATGGCGATCAGGGATTCAGTCATGGCTCAGCTCCCGCATGAGGCCGAAGATCGCCGAGGCGAGGCAGGCCAGCGCTCCCAGCGCCGCGAAGGGCGCCAGCGGCACGCCGAGCGAGACCGAGCGCGCGCCCTCGTGCCACTGGTCGATCATCATCCCGAAGAGCGTCCAGGCGAACCAGCAGAGCACCGCCGCCGAGACGACGGCGGCAAACACCCCCAGCGCCTTGCGCACCGGGCGCGGCATCGCGTCCACGAGCAGGTCCACCTCGACATGCGCCCCGGCGCGGCTGACCAGCGGCAGCGCCACGAAGACCAGCGCGCCGAGCATCAGCTCGGTCAGCTCGAAGGCCCCCGAGAGCGGCGCGTTGAGCAGGTAGCGGCCCACCACGTCGATCCCGGTCACCGCCATGAGGGCCAGCAGCAATGTTGCCGCCAACCCCAGGAGGATCGTCTCGAGACGCCTCGCGATCATTGCGCCGCCGACATGTCGACGCCGGTCATCTCGCGGAAGCGCGCCAGCGCGGCCGCGCCGTCCTCGCCCTCGGGCAGGCTTTCGGCCCAGGCGGTCTCATGCTGCGCGGCGGCGGCCTTCACCGCCTCGAGCACCGGCGCGGGCGCGGCGTAGAGCTCGATGCCGGCGGCGTCGATCTTTTCCTTCGCGGCATCGTCGGCGTCGTTCCAGGCCTTGCCGACCAGCTCGGCGAAGGCTTCGCCGGAGATCGCGTCGATCGCCTGCTGGTCCTCGGGCGAGATCTCGTTCCACTTGTCCTCGTCCATCACCAGGAACCAGCTGGTGTTGTAGAGCCCGCCCGGCACGGTCATCGCGTATTTCAGATCGTCGGTCAGCTTGAACGCGGTCAGCGCCTCGTAGGTGAAGGCCACCCCGTCGATCACCCCGCGCGAGAGTTTCTCGTAGACCTCGGGCGAGGACATGAAGAGCGGCGTCGCGCCGAGATCCTCGGTCAGCCCCGCGACGTAGCCGCCGGGCACGCGGATCTTCATGCCCTGCAGGTCGGCGGGGGTCTCGATCTTGCGCAGGTTGTTGTGCAGCAGGCCCGGCCCGTGCATGAAGAGGCCGAGCAGGTGGGTGCCCGCGTGCTCTTCGCGCGCGTTCAGGTCCTCGGTGTAGACGGTCCAGAACGCCTTCGACGCGCTCACCGCGTCATCGCCGAGGAACGAGAACTGCCCCAGCTGCGCGCCGGCGAACCGGTCGTCCTCGGTGAAGCTGTGCAGGCCGTAGGTGATGTCGGCGACGCCGTCGCGCGCCATGTCGAAATGCGCCGGCGGGCTGCCCAGCGGCTTGCCAAGCACGCGCACCGAGACGCGGCCCTCGGTCACTTCCCCTACCTTCTCGGCCCAGGGCTTGATCGCGTTGACCACGACCGGGTGGCGCGGCGGCAGCCAGCTCGACAGCGCCAGCTCGATGTCCTTGGCCTGCGCCACGCCGGACATGGCCAGCAGCGCGAGGGTCGCGAGACCGGTCTTCTTGAAGGTGTTGGTGATCGTCATGAGGGGATCCTCCCTTGCGGGGACGCGGGCTCCTCCGCCCGTGCCCGGTGAATGTGCGGTTGAAAATCAGGTGGCCGCGGGCTGCATCGCCTCGGCCGCGGCCTTGCGGAAGGCGCCGAGCCCCTCGCAGGCCCGCGCCACGCGGGTGATGCGCGGCAGGTCGCCGGTCGGCACGCCCCAGCGCGCCGCGTTGTAGAGCTGAGGGATCAGGCAGAGGTCGGCCTGCGTCAGGGTGGGTCCGCTGCAATAGGGCCCGGCCTCGTCAAGCAGCGCCTCGACCGCCTCGAGCCCGGGACGGATGAAATGGCGCATCCACTCGGCGCGGGTCTCGTCGCGCCCGGTCAGCGCGACCGCATGGGCCGCGACGCGCAGGTTGCACACCGGGTGCAGGTCGCAGGCGATGGCCTGCGCGATCGCCCGCATCCGCGCCGCCTGCGCCGGCTCCGAGGGGCGCAGCGAGACGCGCCCGGTGTCCTCGAGATAGTCGAGGATCGCGAGACTCTGGGTCAGCCGCAGCCCGTCGATCTCGAGCACCGGCAAAAGGCCCTGCGGGTTCCGCCCAAGATGCTCCGCGCCGCGCTGGTCGCCGACGAGCAGGTCCACCGGGCGGCTCTCCCAGTCGATCCCCGCGACGTTGAGCGCGATGCGCACCCGCCAGCTCGCGGTGGAGCGCCAGTAATCGTAGAGCACCGCCTCAGGCATAGGAGCGCGCCGTCTCGAAGATGTCCTTCAGCACGTCCGCGTCGCCGATCCGGTTGGCCAGCAGCAGCACGATCCGCACGTTGAGCGCGTGGCTCTCTTCTTCGCTCAGCCCCTCGTGCGCGGTCATCAGCGCCTCGTAGACCTCGTCGCCGCGGGCGCCGAGCCCCATGTCATACACCTGCCGCATCACGCGATTTCCCTTTCGCAGCTCTTGCCCATGGCGCGGGCGAGCGCCTCTTTCAGCGCCGCTTCCGGCACCTCGCCGTGGAACACCGCCGCCGCGTGGCCATCGGGCCGCACGAGATAGGCAAGCCCTGTGCCGTAGCGCTGCAGCGCGTAGCCGCCGTGGTCGTCACGGGTCTCGTAGCCCTTGCCCGACTGGCCGATGCCGATCCGGCGGACACCCACGTCGGGCAGGTCGATCTCGCCGAAGCCGACCAGCGTGAATTCCCCCTGAAGCAGCGGCAGCAGCCAGCCATTGCCCACCGGCGCGTCGAGCATCGGCTGGCCCGGGCGAAGCTTGCCCTCGCCCGGCGTCTGCAGCGCGAAGCCTTCCAGCGAGCAGGGCAGTGACAGCCGCCCCGAGTTGATCAGCCGCCGCGCGAAGGGCTGGTCATGCGCCATGCGCAGGGTCTCGCGGCGGAACAGCGCCTCGATCGGCGTCTTCGGGGTCATGAAGTTGGTCGAGCGCGACGAGTTGAGGATGTTCTCCGCCGAGCCGTGCGAGCGCTCCTCGTGGTAGCTCTCGATCAGCGCCTCCTCCGCCTCGCCCTTCAGCACCGCCGCGAGTTTCCAGCCGAGGTTGTCGACGTCCTGAATGCCGCCATTGCCGCCGCGCGCGCCGAACGGACTGACCACGTGGGCGCTGTCGCCGACGAAGACCACGCGGCCGTGCACGAAGCGCTCGAGCTTGATGCAGCGGAACTTGTAGACCGACAGCCAGTCGAGCCGGAACGGCTTGTCCCCGACGATCGCCCTGATGCGCGGGATCACCTTCTCCTCGCTGGCTTCCACCTTGGCATCGGCGCCGAGGTCGAGCTGCAGGTCGATGCGGTATATGTTGTCGGGCTGCGCGTGCAGCAGCGCCGACTTGCCGGGGTGGAAGGTCGGGTCGAACCAGAACCAGCGCTCGGCGATGCCGTGATCGCCGAAGGGGCTGTCTTCCATCTCGATGTCGGCGATGAGGAACTGCTCCTCGAAGGTCTGGCCGGTGAAGTCGAGCCCCATGCGCTCGCGCGTCGCCGACTTCGCACCGTCGCAGGCAAGCAGCCAGTCCGCCGCCAGCGCGTAGCTGCCCTCGGGGGTCTCGACGGTCAGCGTGACGCCCTCCGGGCTGGCCGAATGGCCCACCACCTTCGACAGGAAGCGGATGTCGATGAGATCCGGGAACTCGCGCGCCCGCTCGAGCAGGTACTCCTCGACATAGTATTGCTGGAGGTTGATGAAGGCCGGGTACTTGTGGCCGTCCTCGGGCAGCAGGTCGAAGCTGTAGACCTCCTCGCCCCCATGGAAGAGCCGCCCGACCTTCCACGTGACACCCTTCGCCAGCATGCGCTCGCCGACGCCCAGCCGGTCGAAGATCTCGAGCGTGCGCTTGGCCCAGCAGATCGCCCGGCTGCCCACCGAGACCACGTTGTTGTCGTCAAGCACCACCGAGCGGATGCCGTGCAGCGCGAGGTCGATCGCCATGGCAAGGCCGATGGGCCCGGCGCCGACGATGGCGACCGGCGCGCCGGTCGCGCCGCCGTCAAGCTCGGGCGGGCGCACGAAGGGCTGCGGGGCGTAGCTGTATGCGGGCATGGTCTCTCCTCCCTTGGGCGCGCGGTCCGGCTCCTCCGCCGGGCCGCGCTGGGGTCGTCGTTCGGCTCAGCCCTGAAGGGCGGCCCACATCTCCTGGTCACGCGCGGCGGTCCAGACACGCGGCGTGTCGATGCCGCGGGCCTCGTCATAGGCGCGGGCGACGTTGAACGGCAGGCAGTGCTCGTAGATCGCATAGTCGGCGAACTTCGGATCGCACTCGGCGCGCACCGCGTCCCACGCCTCCTTGAGCGAGCCGCCGCGGGCCACGACGCGGGCCACCGGCTTGTAGGTCGAGCGCACGAAATCGGCGGTGTTCTCCAGCGCCTGCATCACCTTCGCCTCGCCCACCAGCGCGTCGCCCCGGCCCGGCGCGATGGCCTTGGGCTCGAAGCTGGCGATGTTGGCCAACGTCTCGGGCCAGTCGTTGAAATGGCCGTCGCCGCAGTAGCAGGCCGAGTGGAACTCGACGATGTCGCCGGTGAACATGACCTCCTGGTCGGGCACCCAGATCACCGCGTCGCCGGCGGTATGCGCGCGGCCAAGCTGCAGGATGTCGACCCGGCGCTTGCCGAGGTAGACGGTCATGCGGTCGCTGAAGGTGGTGGTCGGACGGGTCAGCCCGGGGATCTCCTCGTGGCCCTGGAAGAGCCGCGGGAAGCGGCCGAACTCGCTGTCCCAGTCCTCCTGCCCGCGCTCCTCGACCATCGCGGCCGCGGCGTCGGACATGATGATCTCGCGCGCGCCGTAGGCCGAGGCGCCAAGCACGCGCACGGCGTGGTAATGGGTCAGCACGAGGTGGCTGATCGGCTTGTCGGTCACCGAGCGCACGCAGTCGATCACCTTGCGCGCCAGCCGCGGGGTGGCCTGCGCTTCGACGATCATCACGCTCTCGTCGCCGATGATGACGCCGGTGTTGGGATCACCCTCGGCGGTGAAGGCATAGAGCCCCTCGCCCACCTCGGTGAAGCTGATCTTCTTCTCTTCCATGTCGCCTTGCGACGCGAATGCCTTTGCCATGGGGGCCTCCTTCAATCCTTGGTCCAGTCGGGCTGCGGCACGGCGGGCAGGATCCTGCCCGAGCACGCGCCGAAGCCGATGCGATAGCCGTCGCCCCGCGCGGCGCCCCGAAGCGTCAGCTTGTCGCCGTCCTCGAGGAAGCTGCGGGTCGCGCCGCCGGGCAGCTCGAGCGGCTCCTTGCCGCCCCAGCTCAGCTCCAGCAGAGAGCCGCGGCTGCCGGGCGTGGTGCCCGAGATCGTGCCCGAGCCCAAGAGGTCGCCGGTGCGCATCGCGCAGCCGCTGGTGGTGTGATGGCAGAGCTGCTGCGGCGCCGAGTAGTACATCTCGCGATAGTTGGTGCGGGCGATCACCAGCTCCTCGCCACCCTCGGGCTCCAGCGCCACCTCGAGGTCGATGTCGTAGAGCATCGGGCCGGGCTCACGGAGATAGGGCAGGAGCTCGCGCTCGCGCGCCGGGGTGGAGGTGCGGAACGGCTCGAGCGCCGCGCGGGTGACGATCCAGGGGCTGATGCTGGTCGCGGTGGCCTTGGCCTGGAACGGCCCGAGCGGCTGGTATTCCCAGGCCTGGATGTCGCGCGCCGACCAGTCGTTGAGCAGCACGTAGCCGAAGATCATCTCGTCCGCCTCGGCGACCGAGACCATGCCGCGCGACGGCGTGCCGACGATCGCCCCCATCTCGAGCTCGAGATCGAACCGCGCGCAGGGCGCAAAGCGCGGCAGCGCGTCCTGCGGCCCCTTCAGCTGGCCCCAGGGACGGGTCACATCCGTGCCCGAGACCACCACCGACGACGCCCGGCCGTTGTAGCCGATGGGGATCGACAGCCAGTTCGGTGGCAGCGCGTTCTCGGGGCCGCGGAACATCGTGCCGACGTTGAAGGCGTGGTTCTTCGAGGCGTAGAAATCGGTGTACTCGCTCACCGCGAAGGGCATCAGCAGCGCCACGCCCTCCAGCGGCACGAGATGCGGCTCGACCGCCGCGCGCTGCGCCTCGTCGCCGAGCAGCTCGATCAGCCGCGCCCGCAGCGCCGCCCAGACCTGTGGCCCCGCCGCCATCACCGCATTCCACGACGGCGCGGCGAAGAGCGCCGGGTCGAGCCCGTGATCCACCGCGCCGACGTCCAGCACGCAAGCGCCGATCGCCACGCCCATGCGCGCGCCGCGGCCGTCATCGAAGACCCCGTAGGGCAGGTTGTTCAGCGGGAAATCGCAGCCGGGCTCGTTCGCCCCTGCCACCCAGCTCGTCATCAGGGTCATTCTCGTCCTTCCGGGGCGGCCCGCCCCTTCTTCTCTTTCCAAATACGCCGGGGGTGAATTGGCCGAAGGCCAAGAGGGGGCAGCGCCCCCTCCCCCGCGACCGTCAGTCCCAGTTGCCCTCGGGCGTGCCGTCGAAGCGCTTCTTCAGGCTGTCCCAGCAGTCGATGTAATCGTCCTGCAGCGGTGCTTCGCGCGCGGCGAAGCGCGTCAGGTGCTGCGGGAAGCGGGTCTCGAACATGAAGCTCATCGTGTTGTCGAGCTTGCCGGGCTTGAGGTCGGCAAAGCTCGCCTTCTCGAAAGCCTCGTTGTCCGGCCCGTGCGGCAGCATCATGTTGTGCAGGCTCATGCCGCCCGGCACGAAGCCCTGCGGCTTGGCGTCATACTCGCCGTAGATGTTGCCCATCAGCTCGGACATGACGTTCTTGTGGTACCACGGCGGGCGGAAGGTGTTCTCCGCCACCATCCAGCGCTCGCGGAACAGCACGAAGTCGATGTTCGCGGTGCCCTCGACACCCGAGGGCGCGGTCAGCACGGTGAAGATCGAGGGATCGGGGTGGTCGAAGAGGATCGCGCCGACCGGGCAGTAGGTGCGCAGGTCGTACTTCACCGGCGCGTAATTGCCGTGCCAGGCCACCACGTCGAGCGGCGAATGCCCGATCCAGGTCTCGTGGAACTGCCCCTGCCACTTGATCACCACGCGGCTGCGCGCCTCGCGGTCCTCGAAGGCGGCAACCGGCGTCTTGAAGTCGCGGCGGTTGGCCATGCAATTGGCGCCGATCGGGCCGCGCCCCGGCAGGTCGAACTTCTGGCCGTAATTCTCGCAGACGAAACCGCGCGCCGGCCCGTCGATCAGCTCGACCCGGTAGACGAGGCCGCGCGGCAGGATGGCGATCTCCTTGGGCTCGAGGTCGATCACCCCGAGCTCGGTGCAGAAGCGCAGCCGCCCCTCCTGCGGCACCACCAGCAGCTCGCTGTCGGCGGAATAGAAATACTCGTCCTGCATCGAGGCGGTGACGAGGTAGATGTGGCTGGCCATGCCGACCTGGGTATAGACGTCGCCCGCCGTGGTCATGGTGCGCATGCCCGTCAGCCAGGTCAGGCTCTCCTGCGCATGCGGCACCGGGTTCCAGCGATACTGGCCGAGGCTGATGACGTCCGGATCGACGTTGGGCGCCGACTGCCAGTAGGGCACGTCGATCTTGGCAAAGCGGCCGACGTGCTTCACCGCCGGGCGGATGCGGTAGCACCAGGTCCGCTCGTTCTGGTGGCTCGGCGCGGTGAAGGCGGTGCCGGAGAGCTGCTCGCCGTAGAGCCCGTAGGCGCAGCGCTGCGGCGAGTTCATCCCGTCGGGCAGCGCGCCCGGCAGGGCCTCGGTTTCGAAATCATTGCCGAAGCCGGGCATGTAACCCTCGTGCAGCGCGGAGATCCCCGCGGCGCGCGTCAGGCCCGAGATCTTGCTCAGGTCGTTCATCTGCGAAGTCCTCCCTCGACTGATTGCTGACATGTTGTTAGTTGCTTTTGTAACTAACAAGGGGGATTCTCAGGATGACCAAGAATTCGGCAGAGGACCGCGATTCCGATGATTTCTTCGAGCTTTCGGCCTTCACGCCCTACCTGCTCAACCAGGCGGCCGAGGCGCAGAGCGACGTGTTTGCAAGGAATTACCGCGATCGCTACGGCATGCTGCGCACCGAGTGGAGGGTGATCTTCCACCTCGGCCGCCACGGCGACATGAGCGCCAAGGAGATCTCGGACAGCGCCTCGATCCACAAGACCAAGGTGTCGCGTGCGGTTCGCGCGCTCGAGGAAAAGCGATTCCTCTCGCGAGTCACCAGCCCCGAAGACCGGCGCAGCGAGCGCCTGTCGCTGCGCCCGCCCGGACAGGAGGCCTTCCGCCACCTCTGTGGCGCGGCCGAGGCCTATGAGGCCGCGCTGGAACGCCGCCTCGGCAAGCGCGACGCCCGCAAGCTCCGCGAGCTGCTCGCCAGGCTGAGCTGACCGACCGGAAGGGGGCTCCGCCCCCGCCCTTCGGGCTCCCCCGGGATATTTGGAACATATGGAAGACGGGGCGCGGCGACCTGGTCTTCTTCTCTTTCCAAATACGCAAATTCGAACGCAAACGCCCGCGCCACCCGTCGGGGCGGCGCGGGCGCGTTTCGGCCTGGCGGCTTACTTCAGATCGTCCGGCAGCAGGGCGTCCGGCAGGTTCTGGTAGCTGACCGGGCGCAGGAAGCGGCGGATCGAGAGGGTGCCCACGGAGGTGGCGCCGAAGTTGGTGCTCGCGGGGTAAGGCCCGCCGTGGACCATCGCCTCGGAGACCTCGACCCCGGTCGGGAAGCCGTTGACCAGCACCCGGCCGGCCTTGCGCTCGAGCACCGGCATCAGCCGCTGTGCGAGGGCCGTGTCGCCTTCGTCCATGTGGATCGTCGCGGTCAGCTGGCCCTCGAAGCCCTTGGCGAGCTCCTGCATCTCGTCGGCGCCGGAGACCCGCACCACGAGGCCGAGCGGGCCGAAGACCTCCTCGCCAAGTGCATGATCCTGCAGGTAATTCGCCGCATCCGTCTCGAAGAGGTTGGGCAGCGCGCTGCGCCCTTCGCTGTCGGTGGTCAGCACCGGCTTGACGGCATTGCGCCCGTCGAAGCGGGATTTACCGTCCTTATACGCTTTCGCGATACCGTCGGTGAGCATGCATTGGGCTGACACGCCCTTCAGCGCCTCGGCGGCGGCGGCGACGAATGCGTCGCCCTCGGGGCCCGTCTCCACCACGGCAATGCCGGGGTTGGTGCAGAACTGGCCGGCGCCCATGGTGAGCGATCCGGCCCAGCCGGTGCCGATCTCGGCGCCGCGCGCCTTCACGGCCTCGGGAAGGAGGAACATCGGGTTGACCGAGCCAAGCTCGCCGAAGAAGGGGATCGGCACCTCGCGCTGCGCGCAGAGGTCAAACAGGGCACGGCCGCCGCCGAGCGAGCCGGTGAAACCGACCGCATTGATCAGCGGGTGCTGCACCAGCGCCTGGCCGACGTCGCGCTTGCCGCCCTGAACGAGGGAGAAGACGCCCTTGGGCATGCCGCATTTCAGGATGGCGGCGAGGATGGCTTCCGCAACGATCTCGCCGGTGCCGGGGTGCGCGCCATGGCCCTTCACGACCACCGGGCAGCCGGCGGCCAGCGCCGCGGCGGTATCGCCGCCGGCGGTGGAGAAGGCGAGCGGGAAGTTCGAAGCGCCAAAGACCGCGACCGGGCCGATCGGGCGCATCACCATCTTGATGTCGGGGCGCGGCAGCGGCTTGCGCTCGGGCAGCGCCTCGTCGTGGCGGCGGTCGAGGTAGTCGCCCTTGAGGATGTGGCTGGCGAAGAGCCGCAGCTGGCCGGTGGTGCGGCCGCGCTCGCCCTGGAGCCGCGCCTCCGGCAGGCCGGTCTCCTGCGTGCCGATCTCGGTGATCGCCTCGGCGCGGGCCTCGATCTCGTCGGCGATGGCATTGAGGAACTCGGCGCGGGCGGCGCGGGTGGTGTAGCCATAGGTCCAGAAGGCCTCCTCGGCGGCCTTGCAGGCCGCGTCGACCAGCGCCGGGGTGCCGACCGAGAAGTCATGGCTCGGCCCGTGCGCCGGCTCGGAGGTGAATGTGGTCTCGCCGGCCACCCACTCGCCCGCGATCAGGTGCTTGCCGTGCGGGGTGAAGACGGATTTGTCGAGCATCGAGATGTCCTTTCGGTCAGGGGATGAGTCCAACACGCTGCCTCGCCGCCGCCGGGCACTGCTCCGCCCTGCCAGCGGGGACACCGGCGCGATCGGCACCCCGGAGGCCACTGGTCGCAGCGATCGCGAGGGGATTTCAGCGCGTTAGAAAGTTCTTCACCGCAGTACCAAATATTTTCTTCACAGGCTAGTATTTTTCATTTAGGAAAAATCTTGCACGAAAAAATAAGTCGGCCCCCTCTGCCGACGGCTTCAACAGCGAGAGACATCCGAATGAAGACCCTTACGCTCACCGCCGCAATGCTGACCGCGACCGCGCTCGCGGGCACCGCCCAGGCCGACAAGCTCGACGACATCATCTCCTCCGGCACGCTGCGCTGCGCCGTGGTGCTCGACTTCCCGCCGATGGGCATGCGCGACGACAGCAACACGCCGATCGGCTTCGACGTCGACTACTGCAACGACCTCGCGGCGGCGCTCGGCGTCGAGGCGGAGATCGTCGAGACCCCCTTCCCCGAGCGCATCCCGGCGCTGATGTCGGGCCGCGTCGACGTGGGCGTCGCCTCGACCTCGGACACGCTCGAGCGCGCCAAGACCGTCGGCTTCTCGGTCCCCTACTTCGCCTTCGAGATGGCCGTGACCGCGAACGACTCCACCGGCATCGCCTCCTTCGAGGACATGAAGGGCCACACCGTCGGCGCCGTCGCCGGCACCTACGAGGCGATCGCGCTGCAGGCGCAGGTCGAGGCATGGGGCGAGGGCGACTTCCGCCCCTACCAGACCCAGGCCGACGTCTTCCTCGCGCTGAGCCAGGGCCAGCTCGACGCCACCGTCTCGACCTCGACCGTGGCGCAGGCCAACGTGCAGTCGGGCAACTTCGGCGGCATCTCGGTGGTCGGCAAGGCTCCGTTCGACACCGATTACGTCGCCCTCTTCGCCAAGCGCGACGACTACGGGCTGCTGAACTACCTCGACCTCTTCGTGAACCAGCAGGTGCGCACCGGCCGTTACGCCGAGCTCTACGAGAAGTGGGTCGGCGGCGAGCTGCCCGACCTCACCGTGGGCGGCGTCTACCGCTGATCCCTGACCGGACCGACCGGCGGCGCGGCCCCTCCCGCGCCCCCTTTCCTTTCGCTCTATCAGGCGCCTAACGCACATGTTCGATTACACCTTCCAATGGAAGCAGGCACTGGCCAAGCTTCCGCAGATGCTGGATGGTGCGGTCGTCACGATGGAGGTCGCAGTCCTGTCGATGGTGATCGGCATCCTGCTTGCCGTCATCCTGACGCTGCTGCGGCTCTCGGGCTCGCGCCCGCTTGCCGCCATCGCCACCACCTGGGTCGAGATCGCGCGCAACACGCCCGCGCTCTTCCAGATCTACATGGCCCATTTCGGCGTGGCGAGCTTCGGCATCCACTTCTCGCCCTTCGTGTCGCTGCTCATCGGCATCACCTTCAACAACGCCGGCTATCTCGCCGAGAACTTCCGCGGCGCGCTGAAGGCGATCCCCGACACCCAGACCCGCGCCGGCCGCTCGCTCGGCATGTCGCAGCTGCAGGCCTTCCGCTTCATCATCCTGCCGCAGATGCTGCGCATCTCCTTCCTGCCGATGACCAACCAGATGGTCTGGGCGATCCTGATGACCTCGCTCGGGGTCACCGTCGGGATGAACACCGACCTCTACGGGGTGACGCAGGATCTCAACGCGCTGACCTTCCGCACCTTCGAGCTTTTCGCCATCGCCGCGGTGATCTTCTACGCGATCACCAAGGTCATCACCCTCGGCGCGCGGCTGCTTGCCGCCCGCCTGTTCCGCTACTGAGGGAGGAGACAGCATGTTCGACACCGCCCTCACCGCAAACGACCTGATCTTCCTCGCCAAGGGCGCGGGGATGACGATCCTGGTCACCGCGATCTCGGTCACCATCGGCACCGTGCTCGGCATCGTCTTCGGCGTGGTCCGGGTGCAGCTCGGCGCCGTGCTGGCCGCGCCGCTGACCTTCGTTCTCGACATCTTCCGCTCGATCCCGCTGCTGATCCAGCTTGTGCTGGCCAATGCCTTCATGGGCATGGTGCTGAAGCTGCAGATGTCCGGGCTCACCGTGGCCTGCATGGTGCTCTCGCTCTACACCGCCGCCTATTGCGCCGAGATCGTCCGTGGCGGCGTCGACGCGGTGCCCGCCACCACCCGCCGCGCGGCGCGCTCGCTCGGCATGAGCTGGGGGCAGGACATGCGCTACATCGTCATGCCGCTGGCGACCCGCGTCGCGCTGCCGTCGTGGATCGGCCTCGCGCTCGGCGTCATGAAGGACTCCGCGCTCGTCTACGTGGTGCAGGTCACCGAGCTTCTGAAGTCGACGCAGATCCTCATCACCCGCCTGCAGGAGCCGATGTTCCTGCTGCTGCTCTGCGGCGCCTTCTACTTCATCATCAGCCTTCCGCTGGCCCGGTTCGGCGGCTATCTCGAGAAACGGTGGTCCAATGATTGAGATCCAGAATGTCCGCAAGTCCTTTGGCCAGATGGAGGTTCTCAAGGGCATCGACCTGACCGTCGCCAAGGGCGAGGTGCTGACCGTGATCGGCGGCTCCGGCTCGGGCAAGTCCACGCTGCTGACCTGCATCAACGGGCTCGAGCCGATCGACAGCGGCCGCATCCTCGTCGACGGCACCGAGGTGCATGCCAAGTCCACCAACCTCAACAAGCTGCGCCAGAAGATCGGCATCGTGTTCCAGCAGTGGAACGCCTTCCCGCACCTGACCGTGCTCGAGAACGTCACGCTGGCACCGCGCAAGGTGCTCGGCATGTCGAAGGGCGAGGCCGAGGCGATCGCCGAGAAGCAGCTGCGCCACGTCGGCCTCGGCGACAAGCTCAAGACCTTCCCGACGCGGCTCTCGGGCGGCCAGCAGCAGCGCATGGCGATCGCCCGCGCGCTGGCGATGTCGCCCGACTACATGCTCTTTGATGAGGTGACCTCGGCGCTCGACCCGCAGCTGGTGGGCGAGGTGCTCGAGACGCTGAAGATGCTGGCCGAGGAAGGCATGACGATGATCTGCGTCACGCACGAGATGGCCTTTGCCCGCGACGTGTCGAACCGGGTGGCCTATTTCCACAAGGGCGTGATGGCCGAGATCGGCGCACCCGAGCAGATCTTCGGCGCGCCGCAGGAAGAGGTCACCCGGCAGTTCCTCGCCAGCGTGCGCTGAGACGGTCGGGACCGGCGCGGCCGGTCCCCTCTCCTCCCCCCGGGCCACGGCCCGCAGGACATGAAAAAAGGCGCGGGAGGTATCCCGCGCCTTTGCCGTTCTCCGGCGTGGAAGGCTCAGCCCTCCAGCGCGGCGAGCCCCTCGGCCTCGAACTTGTCGAGCTGCGCCATCTCGGCGGTGCTCAGCGCGATGCCGTCCGTCAGCGCCTTGGCCCGGGCGGTGAAGCGGCGCTCGGACGGCAGGCGCGCGCCCTGCCCGCTGATCGCGGTCAGCAGCTTCTCGCCCTCGGCGATGGGATCACGGCCCGAGCGCGCCGCGAAGGTCTGCGGGTCGAGCGCCAGCACCAGCGCGCCGTGACGCGGCAGCAGCCCGCCACCGCCCATGAAGTCGAGCGCCTCCTTGCTCATGAACTCGCCCAGCATCGCGCCGGCCAGCAGCTCGACCATGGTCGAGATCGCCGAGCCCTTGTGCGCGCCGAAGGTCAGCATCGCGCCCGCCAGCGCCGCGTCGGGATCGGTGGTCGGGTTGCCGTCCTTGTCCACCGCCCAGCCCTCGGGGATCGGCGTGCCCGCGCGGCGGTGCAGCTCGATCTCGCCGCGCGCCGCGACGCTGGTGGCAAAGTCGAAGACGTAGGGATGCGGGCCCGGGCGCGGCCAGCCGAAGGCGATGGGGTTGGTGCCGAGCAGCGGCTCCTTGCCGCCCGCCGGGGCCACGAAGGAATAGCTCGGGCACATCGAGAGCGAGGCGAGCCCCTCCTCGGCCAGTGCCTCGACATCGTGCCAGAGCGCCGAGAAATGCAGGCAGTCGCGGATCACCAGCGCCGCCAGCCCGGTCTCGCGGGCGCGCGCCACGAGGGCGTCCTTGGCGGCGTCGAAGGCCGGGTTGGCGAAACCGCCGCCCGCGTCCACCTCGATCACCGCCTTGCCGGCGTCATGCACCTGCGGCACGGCGTCCGGCGAGACCTTGCCGGCGGCCAGGACCCGCAGGCAGCCCTCGATCCGGTAGATGCCGTGCGACTTGCAGTGGTCGCGCTCGCCGGCCACGATCACGTGGGCCACGGCATGGGCGTTATCGCGGCTCAGCCCGCTCTTCTCGAAGATCGCCTGAACACGGGTCATGAGCCCGTCGACGGAAATGATGTGCTGCTCGGCCATTGTCTGGCGCTCTCCTTCAGGGATGGTTCAGGCGGACAGGCGCCCCGGCCGGGGCCGGATCACTTGTCCACGTCGATGTAGGTGCAGGCCCAGAAGACCTTGGTTTCGGTGTCGTCCACGGCGCGCAGCCCGTGCTTGATGGTGCTGTCGAAATAGGCGCAGTCTCCCGGCTCGAGGATCACCGTCTCGTAGTGCTCGACGGTCAGCTCGACCCGGCCCGAGAGCACGTAGAGCGTCTCCTCGCCGTCGTGCGATTCCAGCTCCTCGCGCTTCAGCGGCGGGCGCTGCTCGACCCTGGTGACCAGCGGGATGATCTTCTTCTCGGCCAGCGCGTTGCAGAGCACCTCGTATTCGAAGTTCTTCGAGCGGACCTTGCGGCCCTGCCCGGCGCGGGTGACCGTCAGGCGGGTGGTCTGGAGCGCCTCGTGGTCGGCCGAGAACAGCCGCTCCATGCCGATGTCATAGGCCCGCGCGATTCGGACGAGGTTCTCGTAGCTCGGCGACACGCGGCCGTTCTCGATCTTGTGGATCGTCGAAAGCGCGAGCCCAGTGCGCTGCGCCGCGACCTCGAGCGTGAAGCCGCAGCCCTGCCGGACCGCCTTCATCCGCGTGCCCAGCTCGCTGCGCAACTGCTGGCGCTCCGCCTCCCAGTCATCCGCCGGGAGAGCCTCCGGGTCTTTTTCCGTTTCGGTCATAATTTTTCTTTTCTTACCATGTGTGATCGTTTATGCAAATATTTGCGTTGAACGCAACAGTAGCAATCCGGACAGGCGAAAAGGAACGGTTTTGTTCCCTTTTTGCCAGACGATCCGGGTCCGCAGCGCAAAAACCGACCGACGGAAGGGAGCCGACATGCAGAGATCGATTGTTGCCGCAACGGTGCAGGGACCGATCCTTCTGTGTGACGAGGGGCTCAGCGTCTGGGGCGGGGTCGATCCCGTGACCGGCCGCATCATCGATGCACTGCACCCCCAGCACGGGCAGAGCCTTGCCGGCCACGTGGTGATGATGCCCACGAGCCGCGGCTCCTGCACCGGCAGCGGCGTGCTGCTGGGCCTTGCCTTTGCCGGGGCCGCGCCGAAGGCGCTGGTCTTCCGCGAGGGGGAGGACATCCTGACGCTCGGCGCGCTGGTCGCGGCTCGGCTTTTCGGCCACGAGATCGCTGTGCTGCGCCTTTCGGCCGACACCTATGACGCGCTGGCCCGCGAGAGCCACGCCGAGATCACCCCCACCCGCCTGCGCGCGGGCGGGCTCGACCGGGAGCTTTCCGGTGCGGAAGGCACCACGCTCGAGCTCACCGACGCCGACCGCGCCTTCCTCGACGGCGCCCATGGCGAGGCCGCCCGGCTGGCGATGGAGATCATCACCACCATGGCCGTGGCGCAGGGCGCGACCGAGCTCGTGGACGTCAGCCGCGTGCACATCGACGGCTGCATCTACGCCAGCCCCGCCTTCCTGACCTTCGCCCGCGCCATGGCCGACAAGGGCGGCCGGGTGCGCGTGCCGACGACGATGAACGCCATCTCGGTCGATCACGCCAACTGGCGCGCGCAGGGCGTGGCCGAGGATTTCGGCCTGCCCGCCAGCCAGCTTGCCGACGCCTATGTCGAGATGGGCGCGCGCCCGAGCTTCACCTGCGCGCCCTACCTGCTGGCGGATCGCCCCGCCGAGGGCGAGGACATCGCCTGGGCGGAAAGCAACGCGGTGATCTACGCCAACAGCGTGCTTGGCGCGCGCACCGTCAAGCACGCGGATTTCATGGACCTCTGCATCGCGCTCACCGGGCGTGCCGCCCGCGCCGGGGTCTACCTGCCGCAGAACCGCGCGCCGCGCCGGATCATCGACGTGACCCGGCCCGAGGGGGCCGACGATGCCTTCTGGCCGATGCTCGGCTGGCTGGCGGGCCAGGCCGCGCCCGACCGCATTCCGCTGATCCGCGGGCTGGAGGAGAGCGCGCCCTCCGAGGACGACCTCAAGGCGCTCTGCGCCGCCTATGGCACCACCTCGGCCTCGCCGATGCTGCACGTCGCCGGGATCACGCCCGAGGCGGGCCTTGCCCCCACGCCCGACGCCGACCGTGTCAGCATCGGACCCGAGGACTTCGCCCGGCTCTGGCGCGAGTTCAACAAGGGCGCGGCAGAGGTCGATCTCGTCGCCTTCGGCAGCCCGCATTTCTCGGCCAGCGAATGTGCTGCGCTCGCGGACCTGATGGACCGCCGGCAGGTGCACCCCAATGTGGCGGCCATCGTCACGCTCGGCCGGGCGACGCTGGAGGCGATCACCGCGAGCGGCGTCAAGGCGCGGCTCGAGGCGGCCGGACTCAGGCTGGTGCCCGACCTCTGCTGGTGCTCGATCTCCGAGCCGGTCTTCCCGCCCTCGGCCAAGGTCCTGATGACCAACTCGGGCAAATATGCCCATTATGCCCCCGGGCTCAGCAACCGCGCGGTGCGTTTCGGCTCGCTGGCAAACTGCGCCGAGACCGCCTGCACCGGGCGCGCCCCCGCGGATCCGCCGCGCTGGACACTTGCCAACGTGGCCTCGCCCGCCCCATCGCGCCGCGCGTGAGCGTCACGCCGGCAAGCCCTTCCACCCTGACCCACCCCACGGACATCCCCATGAACACAGACGCGTTTTTCGGCACCATCCCCGCCCTGCTCACCCCCTGCACCCCCGACCGCCAGCCGGATTTCGACGCGCTGGTGAAGAAGGGCAAGGACCTGATCGCGGCGGGCATGTCCGCGGTCGTCTACTGCGGCTCCTGCGGTGACTGGCCCCTGCTTACCGACGAGCAGCGCATGGAAGGCGTCGCGCGCCTGACCGAGGCGGGCGTGCCCGTCATCGTCGGCACCGGCGCGATCAACACCAAGTCGGCCGTCGCCCATGCCGCCCACGCCCAGAAGGTCGGCGCCGCGGGACTGATGGTGATCCCGCGCGTGCTGTCCCGCGGCCTCTCGGTCGCCGCGCAGCGCAACCACTTCAAGGCGATCCTCGATGCCGCGCCCGACGTGCCCGCGATCATCTACAACAGCCCCTATTACGGCTATGCCACCAAGGCGGACCTGTTCTTTGCCCTGCGCGCCGAGCACCCCAACCTGATCGGCTTCAAGGAATTCGGAGGCAAGGCGGATCTGAGCTACGCGGCCGAGCACATCACCTCGCAGGACGATGACGTGATCCTCATGGTCGGCGTCGACACCGAGGTCTACCACGGCTTCGTCAAGTGCGGCGCCGTGGGCGCGATCACCGGCATCGGCACGATCTTCCCGAAGGAGGCGCTGCTGCAGGTCGCCCTGTCGCGCCGCGCCGCGACCGGCTGCCCCGAGGCCGACATGCGCGCGCGCGAGCTGGCCGAGGCCTTCTCGGTGCTGGCGAAATTCGACGAGGGCGTCGATCTGGTGCTGTACTTCAAGCACCTGATGGTGCTCAAAGGCGAAGAGGAGTACCGTCTCAACATCAACGAGACCGACGCGCTGTCGCCGTCGCAGGCCGGGTTCTGCGAGGCGCAGTTCCACCAGTTCAACCGCTGGTTCGCGAATTGGTCCAAGCAGGGCGGAGTGATCGCCGAATGCATGTGATCGACAGCCACACCGGGGGCGAGCCCACGCGGGTGATCCTCGATGGTGGTCCGGACCTCGGGTCCGGGCCGCTGGCCGAGCGCGCCGCGAAGCTCGCCGCCGAGCACCGTGACTTCTACCGCTCGGTCAGCCTCGAGCCGCGCGGGCAGGTCGCCATGGTCTGCGCGCTGCTCGTCGAGCCGGTCGACCCCGAGTGCGTGACCGGCGTCATCTACTTCGACGCCGAGGCCGTGCTTGGAATGTGCGGCCACGGCACGATCGGGCTCGCGGTCACGCTGGCGCACATGGGCCGGATCGGCGCGGGCAAGCACAGGATCGAGACCCCGGTGGGCGTGGTCACCGTCGAGGTCCTCGACGCCAACACCGTCACCGTCACCAACGTCGAGAGCCGCCGCACGCAGGCGGGCGTCTCGGTCGAGGTCGAGGGGCTCGGCACCGTCACCGGCGATGTCGCCTATGGCGGCAACTGGTTCTTCCTTGTCGACCCGAGCCCGGTTCCGGTCGTCTCGTCGAACATCCGCCAGCTCACTGACATGACCGTCGCCACCCGCGCCGCGCTGAAGGCGCAGGGCATCGCGGGCGACACCGGCGGCGAGATCGACCACGTGATCTTCTACGGTCCGGCGGACAGCGCCGACGTGCACAGCCGCAACTTCGTGCTCTGCCCCGACGACGCCTACGACCGCTCGCCCTGCGGCACCGGCAGCTCGGCGCGGCTGTCCTGCCTTGCCGCCTCCGGCCGTCTCGGCGCGGGCGAGGAGATCGTGCAGGAAAGCGTCATCGGCAGCACCTACCGGCTGTCCTACGCCGAAGGCCCCAGGGGCGGCGTGATCCCCTCGATCACCGGGCGGGCCTACGTGATGGCCGAGAGCACGCTGCTCTTCGATCCGGCCGATCCGTTCAAGAACGGCATCACCCTCTGATCCAAGGCCCCGCGCCCGGCACAGTGGCGCGGGGGCCGTCCAGTTACTGCGCATTTCGAGGTCCGCGATGGCTGAGGCCAAGCACACTGAAATTCTTGTCATCGGCGCGGGCATCATCGGGGTGACCGCCGCGCTGGCGCTGCAATCCGAGGGCCGCAAGGTCCGCATCCTCGACCGCGCGGGCGTCGCCGCCGGAACCTCGGTGGGCAATGCCGGGGCCTTCGCCTATGCCGACGTCGAGCCGCTGGCGACCCCCGGCATCATGCGCAAGGCGCCGAAATGGCTGCTCGATCCGCTGGGCCCGCTGTCGCTGCGCCCCGGCTACGCGCTGCAGCTCACCCCCTGGCTGCTGCAGTTCTGGCGCGCCAGCCGCAAGGACCGCTACGCGGCCGCCGTCAAGGCGCAGTCCGAGCTGATGCAGGTCTCGCAGCAGGCGCAGGAGCGGCTGATCTCGCAGGTCTCGGGCGAGACGCTGATGCGCCGCGAGGGGCAGATGCAGCTCTACGAGGGCAAGGCCTCCTACGCGGCGAGCCTGCCGTCCTGGGAGCTGCGCCGCCGGCACGGCGTCAAGTTCGAGCTGCTGGAAAGCCCCGAGGCCATCGCCGAGATCCAGCCCGGAGTCGCGCGGCGCTTCACCCATGCCGGCTACACGCCCGAGTGGAAGAACACCGTCGATCCGGCGGTCTGGACGCGCCATGTCGCCGAGGCCTTCGTCGCGGGCGGCGGCACAATCGAGATCACCGAGATCCGCGCGCTGCGCCCGCTCGAGCACGGGGTCGAGGTCGAGACTGGCAACGGCACGCTGCGTGCCGCCAAGGTGGTGCTGGCCGCCGGGGCCTGGTCGCGCCGCATTGCCCGCTCGCTCGGCGACCGCATCCCGCTCGACACCGAGCGCGGCTACAACACCACCTTCCCCAGCGCCAGTTTCGATCTGCGCACCCACCTCACCTTCAGCGACCACGGCTTCGTCGTGACCCGCATCGGCGAGGGGCTGCGCGTCGGCGGCGCGGTGGAACTGGGCGGGCTCGACCTGCCGCCGAACTTCCGCCGTGCCGAGATCCTCGTGGAGAAGACCGCGAGGTTCCTCTCCGGTTTCGAGCCCACGGGTGGCCGGCAGTGGATGGGCTTCCGCCCGTCGATGCCCGACAGCCTGCCGGTGATCTCGGCCTCGCCGAAGTCGCCGGACGTGATCTACGCCTTCGGCCACGGCCACCTCGGCCTCACGCAATCGGCCGGCACGGCGCAGCTGGTCGCCGCGCTCTGCGCCGGGCGCGCGCCCGAGATCGACCTCTCGCCCTTCCGCGCCGACCGGTTCTGACCCCTGCCCTTCGCCGCGCCGGAGACGCGATCTCCGGCGCGGCATTTCCTCAGAACAGCTTCGGCCAGGTGTCGGAGATCCGGTAGCCGCCCGGCCAGGGATCGGACGGGTCGAGCATGTGCTGGTGCGTGCCGGTGATCCAGGCGCGGCCGCTGATCTCGGGGCGGATCGCCTCGAGCCTGCCGACCGTCCGGGTGCCGAGGATGCGCCCGGTGAATTCCGAGCCGATGATCGACTCGCCCGTGAGCCGGTCCTCCATCCCCATCTCGCCGCGCGCGTGCAAGAGCGCCATCCGCGCCGAGACCGCCGTGCCCGTGGGCGAGCGGTCGAGCTTGCCGGGCTGGATCGCCACCACCGACTGCGCCCGCAGATCGGCACCGTCGCGCCGGACCTTCCCGGCAAAGAGGCAGAAGGAATGGTGAGTCCAGTCGGGCTTTTCCGGGTGCTCGAAACGGTACCGGGCGTTGGCCGCGTTGGTGATGCGGATGCCGAGCTCGGCGATCTCGCGCGCCCGGTCCGCCACCAGCTCGACCCCCAGCGCCTCGGGATCGACCACCACGAAACTGTCGCCGCCGAAGGCCGTGTCGATGCGGATCTCGCCCAGCCCCGGCACCTCGAGCGGCACGTCGAGGCGGCTGGCGAAGGAGGGCAGGTTCTCGACATGGATGCGCTCGGCCTTGCCCTTCGCGCAGTCGGCCCGCACCCGCACCAGCCCGCCCGGCGCTTCGAGCACCATCTCGGTCACCGGCTCCTGCATCGGGATCAGCCCGCTGTCGAGCAGCACCGTCGCGACGCAGATCGAGTTCGAGCCCGACATCGGCGGCGTGTCCTCGGGCTCCATGATGATCCATGCGGCCTGCGCCTCGGGGTGCTTCGGCGGCACCAGCAGGTTCACGTGGCGGAAGACGCCGCCGCGCGGCTCGTTCAGCACGAAGTTGCGCAGGGTCTGGTCCTCGGCGATCCAGCGGCGCTGCTCCCAGAGCGTCGCGCCCGGCGGCGGGGCGACGCCGCCCACGATGACATCGCCGACCTCGCCCTCGGCATGGCACGAGACGACGTGAATGACCTTGCTGCTGCGCATCTTGCTCTCCGCTGTGCTTGCCCGGCCCGCGCGCGCCCGGGGCGACTCGCGGGAACCGGCTTTCCCATTTTGGATATTGGATCCAATATGGCGGGGAAAGTCCCTTTCACCGGCAGTTGTCCCGCCGCGCGTTCCGTGGCAGGTCGCAGCAAAGGAGCCGCGATGCGTTTCGAGAGCATAGACATTTCCCTGACCCGCTCGGCCTCGGACATCGTGTTCGAGGCGCTGCGCCGCGCCATCGTCCTTGGCGAGATGAAGCACGGCACCCCGCTGCGGCAGGAAGACATCGCCCGCGCCTTCAATGTCAGCCGGGTGCCGGTGCGCGAGGCCATCGCGCGGCTCGAGCACCTCGGCCTCGTCGAGACCCGGCGCTATCGCGGCGCGGTCGTCGCGCCGCTCCTGACGCAGGACATCGAGGAAATCTTCGACCTGCGCGCCCTTGTCGAAAGCGACGCCATCCGCCGCGCGGTGCCGCTGCTGAGCCCGCAGGACCTCGACACCGCCCGCGAAGCCCACCTCGCCTTCGCCGCCACCTCCGATCCGGTCGAGTGGATCGAACATAACCGGCGCTTTCACTGCGCCCTCTACGCGGCCGACCGGCAGAAACATTACATCGGCGTGGTCGAGACCATGCTGACGCTCAGCGACCGCTACCTGCGCTCGCAACTGCTGCTGTCGGACGGGCAGAAGAAGGCGGTCGCCGAGCACGGGGAAATCCTCGCCGCCTGCGAGGCGGGCGACGCGGACCGCGCCGCGCGGCTCGTCCGGTCGCACGTGCAGGAGGCCAAGACCTCCCTGCTCGAGGGCCTCGAGGCGCGGTGACCCGCGCGTTCGACCGGGCTTCGCGGCGCTGATCCCGGCCGCGCGAGACGGCGACGCGGCCCTTTTCGGGGCCCCGGCGCGGCCGTTTCACGAGATATGCAGTTTTTCCTACGTGAATTCGCAAATCCGGATTAGTCTGGCCGAGATAGAGTTATTTCAGACCACGATTTCGCGAGTGACATTTTTTGGAGGGTTCCATCGTGAAACTGTTTTTCAAGTCCTCGGACGCGCCCGCTTCCGGGAGCCGCAGCCAGACCCCGGCACCTGAAGCCGAAGCGGCCCGGTCCGGCGACATGGCAATTTCCGCCGACACCGCACTTTCCACCGACGAGCCGATCGCCACGGACGAGGTGATCACCCCACCGGCGCGGCCCGAGCCTTCCGCCGCCACGCCGCTCGCGGGGAGGCTGTTCCTTCCCGCGCCGTCGCCCAAGACAGTCGAGGAGACCGGGCTTTCCGAGAGCTTCCTGATCAACCACCTCTGCAAGGTCATGCACGCGGGCGGGACCCTGACCCCGGCGCAGATCGCCGACGTGGTGAAGCTGCCGAAACTGGTCTGCCGGCAGATCATCAAGCAGATGACCGCCCTCATGCTGGTCGAGGCGCAGGGGCTCGACTCCGCCGACATCAAGTCGGACATCCGCTACACGCTCACCAATCTCGGCAAGGCCTGGGCGCTGGATGCCCTCAACGTCTCGCAATACATCGGCCCGGCCCCGGTCACGCTCGACGCCTTCGAGGCGCAGATCCGGCGCCAGTCGATCAACCACGAGGAAATCCACCGCTCCGAGCTCGACCTGGCGCTGTCGCACCTCGTCATCCCGGACATCCTCAAGGCTCAGCTCGGGCCGGCGGCGAACTCCGGTCGGTCCATGCTGCTCTACGGCGAGCCGGGCAATGGCAAGACCTCGCTGGCGGAGGCGCTCGGCAAGTCCTTCCGCGACGTGGTGAGCTTTCCCCATGCCATCCTCGTCGGGCACCAGATCATCCGCTTCCACGACGAGACGCTGCACCAGGCGGCCGAGCTGCCCGAGGACCAGCCGCGGGGCGACATGCGCTGGGTGCCCTGCCACCGCCCCGTGGTCATCGCCGGCGGCGAGCTCATGCTGCACATGCTTGACCTCTCGTTCGAGCACACCGCCCGCTTCTACGAGGCGCCGATGCATCTCAAGGCGCTTGGCGGGGTCTTCGTGCTCGACGACTTCGGCCGCCAGGCAGAGCCGCCGCAGGCCTACCTGAACCGCTGGATCGTGCCGCTCGAAAAGGGCTTCGACATCCTGTCGCTGCACACCGGCAAGAAGTTCAGCGTGCCCTTCGACCAGCTCGTGGTGTTCTCGTCCAACATGATGCCCGAGGAGATGGGCGACGACGCGGCGCTGCGACGGATCTACTTCAAGATCCACGTGCCCTCGCCCAGCAAGGACGACTATTTCCAGATCTTCCGCAGCGCCTGCCACGACGTCGGCATCGCCTGGGAGCCCGAGGTGATGGAGCGGTTCTACGAGGACAAGTACGAGACCGCGGGCTTCGTGACCTCGGGCGCGCATCCCGGTTTCCTGCTGCGCCACATCCTCGCCGCCTGCCGCTACCTCGAACGCGAGCCGGTGCTCTCGCTCGACCTGCTGGAACTCGCCTGGCGCAACGTCGCCGCAAGCAAGCGGCGCGACCGCCGGTAGCGGCGCTCTCCTGCGCAAGAACGCCAAAGGCGCCGGCTCACCGCCGGCGCCTTTCTCTCGGCGCACGAGACGTGATGCGCGTCCTCAGCCCGGCGACAGCGTCTGGATGATCTCGAGAATTGTCATCATGATCGGGACCAGCACGATGAGCAGGCTGACCGGGAACATGCAGACGGCCATCGGGAACAGCATCTTCACCGGCAGCGCGTTCGCCTTCTCCTCGGCCTTCACGATGCGCATGTCGCGCATTTCCTTCGCGAAGGTGCGAAGCGTGCGGCTCACGCTCGCGCCCAGTTCCTCGGACTGGCGGAAGAGCACCGCCAGCGTGCGGGCCTCCTCGATCCGGACGCGCCCCGCGAAATTGTTCAGCGCCTCGTGGAGCGGACGCCCCGCACGGACCTCGAGGTTGATGATCGAGAGCTGCACGCCGAAATCCGGGACGGTCTGCAGGAATTCCCGGGTCACCCGGTCGATGGCCGCGTCGATGCTGAGCCCGGCGTCGACGCAGACCAGCAGAAGATCCATGAAGTCGGGGAAGATCTTGCGGAATTCGCGCATCCGCTTCAGCCCGATCCGTTCGAGGATCATCGAGCACAGCATGAAGACCAGCCCGCCGGCCATGGCGGCCAGCACGAGCAGCATCGAGCTGCTCACGCCCGGCGCGACCTTCTGCAACCCGAGGTGCACGCCGAGGAAGACCGACAGAGACGCCGCGAAGCGCAGCAGCTGGAACTTGGCGATCGCCGAACTCGAGAGGTATCCCGCCTGCACGAGGCGCATCTCGAGGCTGTCCTTGTGGCCGTTCTGGACCACGTCGAGATAGTAGCGCAGCCGCTCGTTGCCGGTGCCGAGCAGCTCGTCGATCTCGGATTCGCTGCGCCGTCGCCGGCGCGTATCCTCGATGTTGCGCCGCACGTCCTTGCGCTGGATGAGCGCGGTCAGCAGGGCAAAGCTCGCGATCAGCACCGCGACGAAAATCGCGATCAGGATCAGGTTCTCGTTCATCTCACACCTCCGCGGCCTTGCCTGCGGTCAGAAATCGAAATTCACCAGCTTGCGGACGATCAGCATGCCGATCGCCATGATCACGAGGCCCGTGGTGACCAGCGTCGGGCCGTGACCGCTGTCCCAGACAGGGTCGAAATACTCGGGCTCGAGCGTCTTGATCAGGTAGAAGAGGAAGAACGGGAACCCCATCATGAACCATGCGGTGATCCGCCCCTCCGCCGAGATCGCGCGGATCTTGGCCTTTAGCATCAGGCGGTCGCGGATCATCTTGGCGAGGTTCTCGAGGATCTCGGACAGGTTTCCGCCGGTGCCGCGCTGCACGCTGACGGTCACCGCCAGCAGCCCGAGCTCGGGTGCGCCGGCCCGCTCGATCATGTTCAGCATCGCCTGGTCGAGCTCGAGGCCGAAGGTCATCTGGTCGCTCAGGATGCCGAACTCCGAGCCGATGGGGTCGGGCATTTCCCGCGCCACCAGCGCGATCGCCGATGCCAGCGGATGGCCCGCATTCAGGCTGCGCACGATGATGTCGATCGCGGGCGCAAGCTGGCTGGTCAGCTTCTTGATCCGCGCCTGCCGGCGGCGGACGAGCAGAAGCCCCGACAGGGCGAGCATGAACACGAAGGCGAAGCCCAGGTTGAGCAGGCCGCCGCCGAGCCCGAGGACCAGCCGGCCGACGAAGAAGCCGCCGAGGAACAGGCCGACGAGAACCAGCAGGCGCTTGCCGAGGGGCATGTCGAGCCCCGTCTGCGCATAGAAGCGTCGCAGCGCGGAAAGAAGCGCCTCGCGGCCGCCCTGCCCGGTCACCCCGCGGCGCAGCAGCAGTTCCGAATAGGCGACCTCGGCCCCGCTCCGGAGCTTCAGCGCTTCGAGCCGGTTGCGGACCTCGAGCGAGTTGCGCCGCGCCGAGAAGACCGCGCGCAGGACTGTGTCGGTGACCAGCAGTACCGCCACGAAGATCAGGCCGTAGATGGCAATGGGGGCGTTCAGCATCTCAGAGGTCCTTCGACGGATCGAAATAGTCGGTGGTCAGCAGCAGCCCCATGGACTGCAGGTCCTCGAAGAACCGCGGCCGGATGCCCGTCGCGCGGAAGCTGCCGAGGATCCGGCCCTCCTCGTCGACGCCGGTGCGCTTGAACTTCATGATCTCCTGGAGCTGCACCACGTCGCCCTCCATGCCGGTGATCTCGGCAATCGAGGTCACGCGCCGGGTGCCGTCGCGCAGCCGCTCGAGCTGCACGATGAGGTCGACAGCCGAGGTGATCTGCGCGCGGATGCTGTTCTGGTTCATCGGCATCCCCGCCATGCCGACCATCTGCTCCATGCGGGCGATGGCGTCGCGCGGGTTGTTGGCGTGGATCGTCGACATCGAGCCCTCGTGGCCGGTGTTCATCGCCTGCAGCATGTCGAAGGCCTCGCCGCCGCGCACCTCGCCGATGATGATCCGGTCCGGGCGCATCCGCAGTGCGTTCTTCACGAGGTCGCGCTGGAGAATCTCGTTGCGCCCGTCCACCGTCGGCGGGCGGGTCTCGAGCCGCACCACGTGCGGCTGCTGCAGCTGCAGTTCCGCCGCGTCCTCGATGGTCACGAGGCGCTCGTCATGCGGGATGTAGGACGACAGGGCGTTGAGCATGGTGGTCTTGCCCGAGCCCGTGCCGCCCGAGACCACGATCGACACCTTGCCCTCGACCGCCGCGGCGAGCAGCGCCGCCATCCCGGGGGCGAGGGCGTTGTTGTCGACCAGCCGGTCTAGCGAATAGGGGCGCTTGGCGAACTTGCGGATCGAGACCTGCGGCCCGTCCACCGCGACCGGGCGGATCGCCACGTTTACCCGCGAGCCGTCGGCAAGGCGGGCGTCCACCAGCGGCGAGGATTCATCGACCCGGCGCCCGACCGAGGCGACGATCTTGTTGATGATCCGCAGCAGGTGGTCCTCGTCCTTGAAGCGGACCTTGGCGCGCTCGAGCCGGCCGAAGCGCTCGACGAAGACCGTGCCCGCCCCGACGATGAGGATGTCGCTGATGGTGTCGTCATCCAGCAGCGGCTCGATCGGGCCGAGGCCGAGCATCTCGTCGCCGATGCTGACGATCAGCGCATCGAGCTCGGCGGAGCTGAGCGGGAAATTGTGCTCCTTGGCGTAACCGCGCACCAGCGGGCGTAGCTCCTCGTGGATCTCGCTCTCTTCCATCGTGTCGAGGATCGAGAGGTTGATCTTGTCGATGAGGAAGCGGTGCAGCGTGACGCGCTCGTTGACGAAATCCGGCGGCTCGTAGGCGGCCGTGGCCACCTGCGCCGGCCGCGCCTTTTCCGGCGTCTTCAACGCGACGACCGTCTCTGCCGACACCGCCGGCGCTTCTGACTTCCTGAAAAACCGCCCAGCCATAGGGGTACCCTCCCTGCGTTACCGCACAATCACCTTCGTTCCGATCGCCACTTTCCCGAAAAGCTCGAGCACGTCCGCGTTCGACAGGCGGAAGCAGCCCGAGGTCTCGTAACCGCCGAGCGTGCCGGCGGAATTCGTTCCATGAATGCGGTAGAGCGTGTCGCGCCCGCCGCTGTAGAGGTAGAGCGCCCGCGCCCCGAGCGGGTTGTAGGGCCCCGGCGGCACGTAATCGGGCAGCGAGCCATTGCGCTTGCGCATCTCGGCCGGAGGATGCCAGCCCGGCCATTCCTCCTTGCGGCCCACGTAGGTCGTGCCGACCCAGGTGAAGCCCTCGCGCCCGACCGAGATCCGGTAGCGCTCGGCGCGGCCCTTGCCGAGGACGCGCAGCAGCGTCCGCTCGGCGTTCGAGATGATGATCGTGCCCGGCGCCTCGGCACCGTCGTAGCGCACCAGCTCGCTGCTGCGCGGGCCGTGGCTGCGCGGCACGCTTGCGGTCTCTGCCGCCGCCGCCGTCGCCGCCACCGCCCCGCCGAGCGCCGCGGCGAGCAGGCGCCGCCGCGTGAGCCGAGATCGTGTCATTTCGCCATCTCCGCGGTCATCTGTACCGCCTTCATGTATTTCGTCAGCGCCTTCAGGAAACCCGACCGGCGGCTCACTTCGCTCGGCAGGACGCCGCGGTCGAGCGCCTGGCTGACCTGCGCCTTCGCCAGCGGGACGAAATGGAACGGCGTCTCCTCGAAGAGCTCGCGCAGGCGCCGCTTGCCGATGCGCTGGCCGAAGAGGCTGGTCTCGTGCTTGTTGATGATCACATGCACCGGCACGTCGCGGCCCCGCAGCGCGCGGATGCGCGCGATCTGGTCGAGCGTGTGCTTGATCGCGGGCAGGTTCAGCTCGCAGACCAGCGTGAAGCTGTTCACCGCGGCGAACACGTCCTCCTTCCACTCGGTCTCGTAATAGGGGATGTCGAGGAACGTGTGCATGTGCTCGGCGCTGACCGCGTCGAGCATCCGCAGCACCAGCTCGTAGCCGTTGAGCTCGGTGTTCAGCTCGGGCCGCTTGAAGGAATAGAGGAAGAACCCGTTCTGGTGCTTCTTCTGGATCACCCGCATGAACTCGGGATCGACGCGGCGCGGCGTCGCGGCGACGCTGCCGAGGTTGAACTCATTCACCATGTTGATCGCGTAGCCGCAATTGCCGAGCGAGAAGTCGAGGTCGAAGAGCGCGACGGTGCCGCTCTTGCGCACGAACTGCGTCGCGGCCTTGTCGGCCATGCTCAGCGCAAGGGTCGTGGCCCCGGCCCCGCCGACCGCCGAGACCACCGCGTGCACGCGGTTGCTGCTGACCTGCCGCGTCCGCATCGCCTTCTGGATGCTGTCGATGAGGTCGCCGGCCTGCAGCGGCTTGGGCAGCCAGTCGTGGATGTCGAGCTTGAAGAGCCGCCGGGTTTCCTCGGTCGAGAGCTGCGGCGAGACGACGATGAGCGGAAGCTGCGGCGCCAGCGACCGGACGTCCGACAGCAGCTGCATCTCGGCCTCGGACAGCCTTTGCAGGTTGGCGATGATCAGGTCCGCGCTGTTTCCGGAGAGCTGCTCGGGCAGGCGCCCGGCGTCGAGCGGCGAAATCGTGAGGCGCGGAGAGAACTCGACCAGCGTCTCGACTTCCGAGCGATCCGCGCCCTCCCCGGTCAGCACCAGCATACGCGCCATCGGAATGTTGGCGATTGCCTTGGGTCCGTCGACTGTCATGTTCATGAGCAACCTCCTTCACAATCGGACAGGTCTTCGCTGGTGACCGCCACCGGGTTCGCCGGGATCGTGAAGGTTCCCAGCGCCGGGATGAGCGCGTCGAGCAGAAGAAAATCGAATGTCAGATTCCGCACTTCGAGCGTGACCGTGAGCACCGGGCCGAAGGGCCGCCCGACGTAGCCAAGGCCGGATTCCGTGTAGGTGATCCGGATGTTTTCCGGGCCGATGAAGGGGGCGATGTCGCTGATCCCGGTGATGCCCGACCCGCCGTCATCGCTGCCGGTCATCAGCCGCGCGAGCTCGGTGGCGTTGCAGGGGCTCGCCCCGGCGCCGCAGCTGACCGAACGGGGCAGGTTCGGAGAGGTGGGCAGCGGCACCGGGTCGCCCTGCCCGAGCCCCGCCGCGTATTGCGACAGCGTGCTGATGTCGGTGAGCGGCGTCGAGACCGCGGCACGGCGCGCGCCGACCTGCATCGCCTTCACGGTCTGGTTCCACTGGTACATCAACATGCCGAACTCGATCATCGCGCCCAGGACGAGCATGAGGACCGGCACGATCATCAGCGTCTCGGTCATCGCAAGACCGGACCTGTCGGCGACGAAGCGCCGCGGAAGCGAGGAGAGGGTCACCATCCGATCTGCCTCAGCTCGACCGTGTGGGAGATCGTCACCGCGTCCCCGAACAGCATCGTCATGGCGGCCGAGCCGGAATAGACGACCTGCCCCGAGACGACGACAAGATCGCCCGGCGCCGGGTTCGTCGGCAGGTCCGCCTTTGCCGGCGAGATGGTGATCTCCGTCGCATCATCCCAGCCCGGCACCCGGAGCGTCGTCCGCGTGGTCGGCCCGCCGTAGAAGGCGATGTTGCGCGCGATCGCCTCGGAACAGCTCGAGGTGAAATTGACGGTTTCCGGGCGGCACCGCGACCAGTAGCGGGCGGCATCGCGCAGCCCTGCCTGCATCTGCTCGCGGACCCAGAGGATGTTGCCGACCTCGAGCAGGCCGAAGGTGACGATGGTCATCACCGGAAACACGATGAGCGCCTCGACGAGGACAGCACCCCGTTCGTCGCCCCTGAATCCGCGTCTCCACTTGAACATATCAAAACTCGCATAAAAAAATTCACCTCGGGCCGAAAAATTTGCCCTGCGGGACCCGGATAAGACTGCACCCGGGTCCGGCGATCTTGTCGTGTCGGCTTAGCCGCCGGAGCCCACCGTCGTCCTGTAGGCCGCGGGCGGCCAGGCTTCGAGTTCCTGGATGGCGGTGTTGGCCTCCATGGCGTCCCCGCTGCGCGCGGAGGACGTGTCCCAGTTGTTCAGGTAGTCCGCCGGGCCGCAGGCCGACAGCAGCAGCGCCACCGCACCGGCGGCAAAGAGAGCCTTATTTCTTTGCGATGACGGCATCGTCGAACTCCAGATCGATCATGTGGCCATAGGGGCCGACGACGCCGGCACCCTCGCGGAAACGGCGCAGGAGATCACGGTCGACCTCGAGCATGCCGAGCAGGAAGAGCTCGATGTCGTTGGACGAGCGCGTGTTGTCGAGCGGCGAGCGCAGCGGTGTGTCCGGGCCGACCGGGGCCACGAGCCGCGGCGTCACGAGGATCACCAGGTCGGACTCGCGCTTCTCGAAGCTGCGCGAGCTGAACAGCGTGCCCAGCACCGGGATCTGCCCGAGCCACGGCACCTGGTCGACGCTGCGCGCGTTGTTCGCCTGCAGCAGGCCGGCGATGGCAAAGCTCTGGCCGTTGCGCAGCGAGACGGTGGTCTCGGCCTTGCGCGAGATGAAGGCAGGCTGGCCGTTCACCGAGACCGAGGGGTCGATGTCGCTGACCTCGGGCATGATGCGCAGGCTGATCAGCTGATCGTCGAGCACCACGGGTACGAAGTTCAGGCGCACACCGTATTCACGGTAGTCGGTGCTCTGCACCGCGGTGCCGTTCTCGTTCACCTGCGCCACGCTGATCGGCACCTCGCCGCCGACCACGAAGTTCGCCTCGATCCCGCTGGTGGTCACCAGCTTGGGGTTGGCGAGACGCCGCGCGAGGCCCTTCTGCTCGAGCGCGTTGATCACGATGTCGATCTCGAAGCCGGAGATCTCCAGCAGCTCGCCCACGGCGGTCCCGAAGGGCGTGCCCGACTGCGCCGCGAGGGTCGCGCCGTTCGTCACGAAGGCGGTCTCGCCATTGTCGCGCGTGCCGGTCAGGTCGACGCCCAGGCTGCGGCCCGAGTTGCGCTCGACCTCGAGGATGCGCACGTCGAGCTCGACCTGCTGCGCGCTGGCGACCTTGAGCGCATCGACCACCGGGTCGGCCGAGTACTGCGAGGCGATCTGCAGGATGCGCTGGCGGTCGACGTTGTCCTTCACCAGCCCCGAGACGCGAATGCGGTTGTTGACGTTGAGCACGTCCACCTGCGCGCTCGGCACGGTGCGGCGGATGACGTTTTCCAGGTCGCTGAAGTCGACCTGCACGCGGACGTCGATCACTTCGAGCAACTGCTTGTCGTTCGAGTAGAGCGTGACGTTGGTGAGCCCCGCGGTCTTGGCCTGGATGTAGAGCGAATTGTCGGTCAGCGGGAACACGTCCGCGATGTTCGTGTCGCCGATGACGATGTCCGCGAAGGGCTGGTTGGTGTTGACCGTCAGCGTCGTGCTGGGCGAAAGCACCACTTTCGACACGCTCCCGTCGTCGATGATGATGTCCTGGCTTTGCGCCGCCAGCTCCCCCGGCACCCCGGCAAGGGAACACAGCCCCAGTGCCAGGATGACCGCTGACCTTTCAATTCGACGTACCAACCACCTGGAAAGTGAACTCGACCAAATCATGACTTTGTCCCGCTGCTCGATTTTCTTGCCCGGCCCTCCGTCCTGCAGCGCTCCCCGCCTACTCTTTCAGCTGAACCGTCAGAAGTTCCGGCTCGCCGCTCATTCTGACGTCATGGGAGCCCGCAAAACTTGGCTGGACCTTGTATTCGTCACGTCGTCCGTCGCGGATCACGGTCACCGTGGCCTTTTCGGCTCTCGGCGGCGGCGCAACCACAACACGTTCGACTACCTTCTCAATTTCAACCGGTTTTGACTTCTCAATTTTATCCTCGACGCTGCCCAGACGATCGGAAATCCCGTCAAGAGTGCTTTTGAGCAACACTTGCATCTCGTCCAGCTGCCTGGAATTCTCGTCCGGGACCGCCTGGACCGGAACCGGGACCAAATCCTCGGCCACGTCGAAGTCGGAAAGATCGGCCAGCGTAATACGCTCGTTCGCCTCGATGTCATTGGAAGCGACATTGCGCAGCGCCAGCGAAAGCGTGCCGACGTTTCCGCCAAGCACCAGTTTCTGCGCCTCGGAGGTATTCACCTCGAACGTGACGGAGCGGACGACGCTCGGCTGGTCCTTCAATTCGTCGGCGATCTGGTCGATCGCCAATACGCGGACCCCCTGGAGCAGGACATCGACATAGGAGTCCTGGTTTTCGCCGCGGCGGGTCAGCAATACGTCGACCCGGTCGCCCGGAAGGACAAACCCGGCCACGCCCAGCACGTCGTTCACGCGGATGGAGATCGCCTTCATCCCCGGGCTGAGCGCGGTCGACATCTTGGCGCGCTGCCCCGGCATGGTGATCTTGCTGGCGAGGATCGGCTCGCCCACGGACATGTTGGTGAGCGCGAAACGCGCCTTCTCGTCGCTGTCGTCGGGCACGAGATCCGTGGCCTTCAGGAAGGCCCCCTCGGGCACGATCTCGCCGCTCCAGGCAATCTCGCGCAGCTTGGTCGGGATCAACCGCTCACCGAAGGAGATCGGCTCGCCCGCGACGACGATGGTGTGTTCCGGCTTGGCGGGGGTCTGCTGGCCATCGGACGACATCAGCAGGATGCGCTGGTCGTTGAGCCAACCCCGCGCGCCGAAGACGGCCAGCGCCGCGAGCGCGATTGCAACAATGAAACTGAGAACTACCGAGAAACGCATGGGTTTTCTCCTGAAGGGAAATACCTTTGCCGGAAATGAGGCCGAAAGCTCCACGGTCTTGCGCCCTGTGCAAGGCGTTCGAGCCCGGCGGAGAACTCAAAAGAGTTGGGAGAGTTATCCGATGCGGGGCGAAGCAGTATCTTCGCGCTACTCCCGCATCGGATTTGGTCAGTCGCAGCTCGACCGGACCTGGTCGTTACGGAGTCGGCGTGGTGACCGTCGAGCCCGGCGCGGAGATGTTGGTCAGGATCCAGCCTGCCCACTGCGTCCAGGCAATGTTCAGGTTGTCACCGAAGAGCGTGACCGCCGCGATGACGCCACCGATCAGCAGGCCCAGAACGACCAGATATTCGGTGAGCGCCAGGCCGTCTTCATCACGGCGGAAACGCTGCGCGATGTCCTTGGCGAAAACCGGAACCATTTTCAAACGTACAAACATGTGTTTCTCCATAAAATGAGCGCTCACTCCGAGCGCAGGATCGTTACAAGACTTCCAGGATCAAAGGCGCCCAACAATCTGCACCTTATGACCAAAAGTCTGACACAATATCGACAGCAAGTAAATATGATTTGCACCAGGATCTGAAATTGCGGAACAGATTTCACGAATTCGAACAAACTGATTACGAATATAGCAACAATCAATGGAAACGTTGCCCCTCGAGATGCTCTTAAGTCGAGAATCCCGGAATTCTCAGGACACAAATCAGAATCAATTCACGAATCGTCAGATAAAATATGCCGCCAGAGCAATTGATTTGACCCGACTCAGCGGACGAGAACCGCCTCCTGGCGAATGAAAGTCTCGAGCGTTCCGTTGCCGCCATATCCGGTAATATCGATGATCTCGACGTCGATCGTCATATCGACACCCGGGGAATAGCTCATCATCGGTCGTGCCATGAAGATGCTGGCATAGCTGTTCACCGGCAGCTCGCTGCGGCCGCTCTCGTCCGCATTGGTGCCGCAGTCGATGATTGCCGCGACCAGGACGCGCGGGTCCGGCAGCTCTTCGTCCACCACGTTGTCCGGATTGCACAGCGCGGCCCCGCTCTCGCCGTTCGGCGAGGGATTCGTGACCGCGGGATTGCCCGGCGCGCGGACCTCGTAGAGCGGGACCTGCGATCCGTTCACCGTCACCTGCGTCCCCAGCTCGTACTGGTAGACGTCATAGCGCGACGCGCCGACCGTTCCCGGGCCCGAATAGCCCTCGACCGTTCCCGGGAATGAGCTTGGAATGTCCGCGTAGACCGGCGCGTAGCTGCCGTAGTTCCGGTCGAGGTAGGTCTGTCCGCTCCATGCGCCGCGGCCGATATAGGCCCCGGCCACGTCATCGGCAGTAACCGAGCCGCCGGTCGCCGGCGCCTGCATCGTGAGGTTGTCCGGCAGCCCATAGGCATAATCCGTGACCCCATTGGCATTGAAGCCGACACCCGGTGTCCAGACGTGATCGTCCCCAATGACGGCCTTGCTGTTGATCGAACCGCCTTTCATCACGCAATTGTCCACCTTGTTGCCCTGCGTGGCCGGCAGGATGCCCTTCCTGACGTTGAGCGACGTGCGGACATTGAAGGGCTCCTGCCCCTTGACGCTGCCCGAACTGTAGGGACCGGCGAACATGTCGAACCGCGTATTGATACCGCTCCGGATCGAATTGCTGGCCCCCGGCTTCGTGGTGACACGGTCAGAGGAATAGCAGGTCTGGTTCCGCCGCCCCGCGAAATAGTCGTTGATCGAGCGCGCGCCACCACTCGGACTTTCAGCCGTCGAGACATTCGCGGCGCTCACGTCGAGAAATCCGAAGTTGCCCGGCATCGGCGTTTCATTTCCGGAAGGGTGCAGGCGAATCAGGCGCCCGTGCAGGTCTCCATTCTGGAACGCGAGCTGCAGGCCATCCCCGACATAATTTCCGGACGAATCATATTCGAAGGGATTGCAGATGAAGAGCGGCGGAATATCGCAGGCGGCCGATTCAGCTTTCGCCACGGCGACAGCGGCCACCGGAACACCTCCGGCGACGGCATTCAGCGCCCGCGCGAATAGCGTCTCGAGATCCGCGGATTGCGCCTGGACGAAGACATATTCCGCCTCTGCGGGATCCGATGTCGTGTGATTGGTGAGCCATGCTGCGTTGATCGGCGTCGTGTCCAATTCCGGAATCTCGTCGAGGAATCGGACATAGAACGGCGAATCCGTTGCGTCATATCTCAGGGAAATGGGCGTGGTGCTGGCGAATTGCAGCAGCGTCACCGAATTGTCGAGCTGCGCCATCGCATTGCGCGCCCTGTCCAGGGCATCGGCGCCACCGTCGAGTTCGCGGGCACCGGCCAGCGCCACGGCGTCAGCCGCCGCCTGGAGATCCGCGTGCGCGTTATTGCCCCGGCCGATATCGAAAAGAATCAGCCCGAACCCAAGGAAAAGTGGAAGCAGCAGCAGGGAAAAAATGAGAATGAAGCCGTCCTCGGCCCTGCGAAACCCTTTAAACATATTCATCTTTCCGAACTGGTTACCAACGGGGTGCGCCAGAACAAGCGGCAAAAGTCACGTTCAATGTAAGACCAGCTTACCTCATTTTTGCCGAAATTCAAACATTCCAAATAGCATGTATGAAGAGGACCGGCGCGCCCGCCAGCGCGAGAAGCACGCCATAGGGCACGCGCCCCTCGGCCTTCATGCGCGCGAACCACCCCCAAGGGCCTGTTTCTGCGCGAAATTTCCAGAAGATGACGATCAGCAGGTAGAATACCAGAGACAGCACCATGAGCAGGACGGCGAAGGGAAGAACGCCCTGCACCCCGAGCATCATCCCCAGCGGCAGCATGAGCTTGACGTCCCCTGCCCCGAGGGCGCGAAGGAGCCACATGACGAAGCCGACGCCGAACAGCAGCCCGCCCACCAGCAGATCGCCGGGCAGGGTCGGGAAGAGCATCGCGCCCTGGGCCAGGACATAAAGGCCGAGCATGGCGAGCACGGTGGCGTTGCGGATGCGGAAATGCCGCGCGTCATGGACCGCCACCCAGCCGAGAAGCCCGACGGCGGCCAATTGCGCGAGCGTCGATATCACCTCCATGGAGATATCGCGTCAGATGCCGCGCAGATCTCCGACCGCGCGCTTCGGCGAACTCACCGAATTCCTGAGAAGTTCGAGATTGTTCGCGGTGATCGGATTGGACGGATCCTTTTCGTAGGCGGCAAGGAAATATTTCCGGGCCGCCACCAGCTCTCCGCGCAACAGCATGGAGTAACCGTAATTGTTCAGGAATTCCACGCGTTGCCCGATGACCGGCTGCAGGCGGCGATAGGCGTAATCCGCACGCTCGAATTGCCGCAGCATGTCCGCGCTTGCCGCGTATCCAAGCCATGCCTCGGTATCGTCCGGCACGACGTCCAGAGCTTCCTTGAACAGCTTGTAGGATTTCCCGTAGTTTCTTTCCCGGAACTGCATCTTGGCCGAAACCAGAAGCTGATCATCGGGATAGAAACCGAGGCTCGCCGTGTCCTTCGTCGACAGAGTCCGATCACTGTAGGATGCGTTCTCGCAAGCGCCGAGCGCCAAGATTACCGAAAGTACCAGTACCCGCTTCATCCCCTGCTCCCCGTTACACCGTTTCTCGTGCCCCACTTGTCGCCCATGCTAGGACGATGCGGAAAGATCGCGAAAAGGTATTCAATAAGGACAATTCATCAGGCGGAAGCTGTTGCAAGTTATCCACAAGACCGCCTGCAGGCCATATTGCGCCCGGCGCACCCTGCATTTGTTCAATCTCGGACATTCACGCGCAAAGAGGTTGCTTTCCACGCTCGGGCCCTCTCCCTGACGGAGAGAGCCCGTTTCGCGGGACGGAAGGTCCTGCGCCTCGCGAACAAGGCGCAGGTGCGCGTGTCAGGCGGCCTCGCTCCGGACGCGCGACTGGACCCGCGCCCAGATGTCTTCGGGTTTCGGGACATCGAGGTCGAAGACCGTCTCCAGAATCTCCGCCAGATGCGCGGCCCCGGTCACCTGCCCTTCGAAGACCTTGCCGGAGGTGACGCGGCGCAGCTGGTCGTTCTGCAGCGCGACATAGCCGTCCTCGGTATGCCGCATCACCGCGAGCGCGTTGGTGAAGGGCGAGCCGGGGTCCTGCATCAGCCAGGCATGGGCGGCGGTCATCGCTTCCTCGTCGGCGTGATCGGGGCGGAAGTCGAAGCTCCTCGCGATGCCCTGCGGGTGGTTGTTGAAGCGCAGCCAGCCCCCGTCCGCCTCGGTGATCTCGAAGTCGAAGCCACGCTGGCGGATTGGTCCGAGCGCAAGCGGCACCGGCTCGAAGATGGCATCCGCCACGCCGACCTCGGCGAGGTAGGGGCGATCGAGGTCGACCCGCAGCGTCAGGTGGTTGCCGACCGCCATGTCCCCGAGCATCTCGCGGTGCACGCCGCCGCAAAGCCGGGTGACGCGGAAGCCGAGCCCCTGCAGCACCGCGCCGAAGAGGCCGTTCATCTCGAAACACCAGCCGCCGCGCCGCTGCAGGACCATCTTGTCGAAGGCGGCCGCGGGCGTGAAGCCCGAGGGCCAGCCCATGAAGGCATCGAGCGCCTCGAAGGGGAAGGTCAGCAGGTGGGCGCGGTGCAGCTGAGTGAGGCTCTGCAGGTCCGCCTGCACCGGCCGCGCCATGCCGATCCGCGCGAGATAGGTGTCGATCTGGCTCTGGCTCAGCGTGTAGTCGTCCCTGATCGGGGTCATCTGTGTCATCTGTCGGTTTCCTCTGGACGGGCGCGGGGTCCGGCCCTGTTGCTGTGTCTCGGTGCGGCTTGGTCCGCAGGCTCGCGGGCCACCGACCGGGATGGCGCCTGAATACCGCCACTGGAAAACCGGCGTTCCTAAATGAATGCGCAAATCGGGTCCGGATATCTTAAAAGATTGCTAAGTGATTCCGGACCAGCGGCGGTTGCGGCCTTGAACGTTGACGACAGGCTTCTCGACTTCTTCGACCGGCCGCTGATGTGCATCATCGCGGCGACGGACGGCGGCGGGCGACCCGCGGCCGGTCGCGGCATCGGGTTCGCGCTGCACGAGGATCGCGCGACCATCGACCTGCTCTTTTCGGCCTGGCAATGGCCGCGGCTCGAGACCTGCATCCGCGAGGTCGGAAAGCTTGCTGCCACATTCGTGAGCCCGTCCGACTATGTCAGCTTCCAGTTGAAGGGCGCGGCGGTCCTGCGCGCGCCGGGCGCGGCGGATCGCGAGAGCGCCGGGCGCTTCATCGCCTCGGCGACGCGCGAGCTTGAATCGCTCGGCGTGGCGACGCCCCTGATCGAGCAGTGGCTCACCGCCAGCGACGCGCGGGTCGCCCGGATGAGCATCCGCGAGATCTACCACCAGACGCCCGGCCCGCTTGCCGGGATGAGTGCCGGAACGGGTGCCCGATGAACCTGCGCCTCGCCGATCTCTCGGCCTGTTTCGAGGGCGTCATCCCTTCGATCATCGCCACCGCCGCCGCCGACGGGACGCCGAACATCTCCTACCTGTCGCACGTGCTGCGGGTGGATGACGACCACGTGGCGATTTCCAACCAGTTCTTCGCCAAGACGGCGGCAAACGTGCGCGCAAACACGCAGGTCACGCTGATCCTCGTCGACGGCACCACCGGCGAGCAATACCTGCTCGACATCGGCTTCCAGCGATCTGTGGAGAGCGGCGCGCTGTTCGAGCGGATCGCCGGCCAGCTCAAGGCGAGCAGCGCGCAGGTCGGCATGTCCGAGGTCATGCGGCTGCGCAGCGCCGACATCTTCCGCGTCCACGCCATCGAGAAGGTGCCCTCGCCGGTGGAGTGCCGCCCTGCCCCGCGCCGCGACCCGGTCGATCTGGCCGCCCTGGCCGAGGCTGTCGCCGGGATCGAGATGCAGGCCGCCGCCGACGGGATCATCGACAGCCTGCTGGCGGGGGTCCGGCAGGTGCTCGGCCACGAGCAGGCGCTGGTGCTCATCCGCGACGGCGCGTCCGGGGCGCTGGTGACGACCGGAAGCATGGGTTACGCGCGCTCGGGCCTCGGCTCCGAGGCTCCGGGCGGCGCGGGGCTGATCGGCGAGGCTGCGGCCAGCGGCCGAGCGATCAAGGTCAGCGACATGAGCAGGGTCCGCCGCTTCGGAGAGGCGATCACGCTCGAGGCCGAAGCAGACGCCTCGGAAAACGCGACCCGCTCGGTCGCCTTCCCGCAGCTGCCCTCGGCGATGAGCCAGATCGCCGTCCCGATGATGTCCCGGGGAGTGTTGACCGGGGTGCTCTTCGTCGAGAGCCCCGAGCGGCTCGCCTTCCGCGAGGAGGACGAGGCCGCGCTGCGGATCCTCGCGGCCCAGGCCGCGACCGCGCTGCGGGCGAGCGAGCAGGAGGCGGCGGCGGCAGAGCCGGGGCGACTGCGCCCCCGGCCGCTCCCTGCCCCGGGCCGGCAGGTCCGCGTGCTTCATCATGGCTACGACGACAGCGTCTTCGTCGATGGCGTCTACATCGTGAAGGGGGTCGCCGGGATGCTGCTGCGCATGATGCTGGACTGGCACCTGAACGAGGGCAGGAGCGAGTTCACCAACCGCGAATTGCGACTGGCCGCGGGCAGCCGGATGCCGGAGATCAAGGACAACCTCGAAACCCGCCTGCTTCTGCTGCGACGGCGGCTCGAGGAAAAGCAGGCACCCGTCCGCGTGCTGCGGGTCGAGCGGGGGCGGCTGCGGCTCGACATCGACGGCGCGCTGTCGCTGGAGTCCGGGCCGGAATAACGCCGTGGCCCTTAGCCCCCGCGCGTCAAGCCTCGGTCAGAACGGAGCCGCATCCGTATGTCACCGCGGGCGGCGCGAGAGGCACGCCGCCCGGAAGGTCCGAGACCCGTTCGGCGATCAGGCCAGCACCGTGTCGACCGCAGTGAACTCGAGCGCGTCGATGCGCATCGGCTCGTTCGCGCGGTCGCCGGAGCCGACCAGCATGATCTCGTCGCCGGCCTCGAGCTCGACATTGTCGATCACGTGGGTCGTCTTGGTCATCCAGTTGGCGAGGTTGCTGCCAAGATCCGCCCGCCAGTGCCAGGCGTCGAGCACCTTGCCGTTGAGACGGACCTCTAGATAGGACACGCCGTCCGCCTCGTCGAAGTACTGGACGCCGATGTCATAGGTGCCCGAGTCCCCCTTGAAGGTGGTCGTCGCCTCGGCATCGCGCAGCGCGCTGAGCACCTTGCCGTCGGAGGCGGCCATGAGCCGCGCGACGTCGAAGCCTTCCTTGATGTCGAAATCCTCGGCCTCGATGATGAAGGAGTCGGGCCCCGCGGCGTCTTCGGCGACGAAGTCGGAGCTGTCGACCGAGACGGCGTAGCGGCTCGGGGCCGGACCCGAGCCATCGAGCAGCGAGTTGATGTAGTCCTCGATATTGGCAAGCCCGTCCCCGTCCGCATCCCCCTGCGCGTCGGACTTGTGGGCATCGGAGCCGAGCAGCTGCTCGTAGGCGTCGGGGATGCCGTCGTCGTCGCTGTCCCTCAGCGCCGAGGAACTGCCGCGGTCGAGGTAGCCGCCGACATCGTCCGGCGAGTCGATGATGCGCCCGTCGTCGTCCACCACCGAGTCGATGATGCGCTGGTCGATCCGGCTGCGCTCGCCGTCGATGATCACCCCGGCGTGCGACAGCACCCACTCGCGGACGTCCTCGCTGGGGATGATCTCCTTGGTGGCCGGATCGAAGACATAGCCGCTCCTGATCTTGTCGGTGGCAGTGCCGCCGACCTCCGAGCTGTTGTCCGAGACGTAGAAGGCGTTACGGCCATCACCGTCGTTGAAGCGGATCGCGGCGCGCCCGTTGGAATCCGCGCCGGAAATCATCACGTTGCCGATCGCGTGGACGCTGCCGCCCTGGACCTCGAGCCCCTGATGGCCATAGTTGTAGACGACGTTGTTGATGTACTCGATATGCTCGGAGGCATCCTTGACCACCGCATTGCGCTGGTCGTTGCTGGCAAAGAGATTGCCGATGATGCTGATGTTCTCGCTCCCGTCGCCGATCAGCATCCCCATGCTGTGCTCGCCCTTGGGATGGATCGAGCGGTCGAGCCCCTCGGCGATGATGTTGTTCGACCAGGTGACGTTGCTCGGCCGGTTCCAGGTCGAGGTATTCTCGTCGACCGCCCAGGTGATCGAGTTGCTGTCGATGATCACGTCCTCGACCACCCTGCCACCCTTGCCGACGGAGATGCCGTCGCGGTTGTCGGGATCGTAGCCATCCCGGGACTCGCCCGGGCGCAGGTTCATGCCCCGGATGATCACGTTGCTGTCGACCACGCGCAGGCGCGCGCCGGTGACGGTGATGCCCCCGGGCGCGGTCTGCCCGGCGAGAGTGACGTCACCGTTAATTTGAATTTCGTCCTTGAGGTCGATTTGTCCACCAACGGCGAACACGACAATGCGCGGGCCATCGAGATCCTCGAGGGCCCAACGGAGCGATCCCTCGCCGGATCCGTTGAGATTTGTGACCTTCACGACGTCACCGCCACGTCCGCCGGTCGCACCGGCTCCGAAGCCTTGCGCTCCTTCGAACGCGAGATTTTCCCAGTTTTCAACGCTCATTTGTAACTTTGTCCCGAATTGCTGCTTTGGTTTGCAAATGCTTGGTCCATCTTGAAAATCGATTGGACGCTGCATCCACCCAGAGGTGCCTTTCGATTGGAAGCCTCGCTTGAAAGACTGGGTGACTTGCCGCCGACACGCCGCTGGCGGATCGGCGCTCAGGCCCCGGATCCGCTCAGGAAAAGCGGACAGATCCCGCCGGAAGGCGGTGATGTGCCGATACATGCGCGCCGATGCGCGATTTTGAATTTTTTAGAAACGATTGACTCACAATGAGTTTTGTACGGAAACGATAACTCTGTGTCCGGACGGGATCTCGGCGAGCCCTCGCCGAGCCCGTCTGAGCGAAATCCCGCGGGCGTCCTGTCCAGAAAATGGGCTTTTGGCCCGCGCCGAGCGTTTTTTGCACGAAAAATAGACACCGAGGCACCGCGCATCGAACCCCTCGGGACATTTCCCCTTGCCACCTGCGCACACGGCAGGATGACGCAAGGTCCCTTTGCCGCCCCGCCGACGCCCGCCGGAGGGCCATGGCAACTTCGGAGCCTCACCGGGCCGGACATCGCCCGCCCCGGCAAAGGGGTCATCCTGGCCCCCCCGCCGGGGTCCGCTGGACCTCAGCCGTTGTAATCCGCGTCCGCGACCTTCTCGAGCCAGGTCACCGCCGTGCCGTCGATGCTCTCCTGGATGGCGATATGCGACATGGCGGTCTCGGGCGCGGCGCCGTGCCAGTGTTTCTCCCCGGCGGGGAAGAAGACCACGTCGCCCGCGGTGACCTCCTCGACCGGACCGCCCTCGCGCTGCACGCGGCCGCGGCCGAAGGTGATGATGATCGTCTGCCCCGCCGGGTGCGTGTGCCAGGCGGTGCGGGCGCCGGGCTCGAAGGTGACATGGGCGCCGCCGGTGCGGCCCGGCGCCTCGGCCTGGAACATCGGGTCTATGCGCACGGTGCCGGTGAAATAGGCCTCGGGACCGGGGGCGGAGGGCGTTGTGCCGGCTCGGGTGATCTTCATGGGGTGTCTCCCTTGGTGGAACGGCGGGGCGCAACGGCCGCGCCGCAGGATTTCAGTTGGCGCGGCCCGCGAAGAGCGGGCGCGCGGCGGGCATGGCCGGGAAGACCCTGGGCCAGCCCGCGTGGAATGCAAGAGGCGACGTCTGTCCGCCCGCCCTTGCCCGCGTGAGCCCGGTGTCCAGCGCGCGGCTCAGATGAAAGCCCATCTGCCCGGAGCGTTACGCCAGATGGCCCTCGAAGAACGCCTGCAGCCGGTCGAAGGGGATGATGTCCTTTTGGTCGTAAAGATCGCAGTGATCCGCGCCGTCGATGATCATCAGCTCCTTCGGTTCGGCGGCCGCGGCGTAGGCGTCTTCGCTGAAGTAGCGCGAATGCGCCTCCGACCCGGCGATGATCAGCGCCGGGCGGGGCGAGATCTCGTCGATGTAGGTCAGCAGCGGCATGTTCATGAAGGACAGGCCCGAAGTGACGTTCCAGCCGCCGTTCGAGTTGAGCGCGCGCGGGTGATAGCCGCGCTCCGTCTTGTAATAGGCGTGGTACATGGCGATCACCGGATCATCGATGCCGTCGAGCGTTTCTGGCAGGCCGCCCGCCAGCTTAGGGGCGCCGCCCGATGCCGCGTCCTCCCAGCGCTGCAGGCTCATCGCGGTCAGCGCCTCGGCGCGCTGCGCGTCGGTCATCGCGTCGTAATAGCCGCGCGCGATCACCCGGCTCATGTCGTACATCGAGGTCACCGCCACGGCCCTGACCCGCTTGTCGGGCGCTGCCGCGTTCAGCGCCATGCCGCCAAATCCGCAGATGCCGATCAAACCGATGCGTTCGCGGTCCACCGCGCCGTGCAGGCCGAGGAAGTCGACCGCGGCCATGAAATCCTCGGTGTTGATGTCGGGCGAGGCGACATAGCGCGGCGTGCCGCCGCTCTCGCCGATGTATGAGGGATCGAAGGCAAGCGTGGCAAAGCCGCGCTCGGCCATCTCCTGCGCGTAGAGGCCCGCGGCCTGTTCCTTGACGGCGCCGAAGGGGCCGGCGACGGCCAGCGCGGCAAGCGGCGCGTCGCCGCGATCCTTCGGCAGGTAGAGATCACCGACCAGCGCGATGCCGTAGCGGTTGGTGAAGCTGACCTTCGCGTGCTCGACGCGGTCGCTCTGCGGGAAGGTCTTGTCCCATTCTGTGTCTGCCTGCGCCAGCGCGGACTCGGCGCTCAGCGAGGCGACACCAAGCGCGGCAGCGCCCATCGCGCCGGCGAGCAGCAGCTCGCGGCGAGCGGGGTTGCGGGGATCGGTCGAAGGGATCGGCGAGGTCATGTCGGGGGCTCCAATGCGGATGTGGCGTCTGCCTGCCAATCTGGAGCGGCACCCGGGGCCGGATAAGATCGCCCCGCCTTATCGCGCCCATGAAATGGATTCATGCTCTGGCTGCGGTTTTCCTTTGCGTCATGCGGCGGGCTGTCCCACACAGGCGCAAACCACAGGAGGTGCCCGCATGGACCGCGAATTGCTTGGCGATCTCTCGACCCTTCTCGCCGTCGCCGAGGAGGGCAACTTCACCCGCGCCGGCCACCGGCTCGGTGTGTCGCAATCCGCCGTCAGCCACACGATCCGGCGGCTCGAGGACAGGATCGGGGTACGGCTGCTCAATCGCAGCGCCCGCAAGGTGACCCCGACCGACGCGGGCGAGCAGCTGCTGGCAGCGCTGCGCCCCAGTTTCCAGCAGCTCGGCAACCGGATCGAGGAAATCCGAACCCTCGGCGAGCGTCCCTCAGGCCTCGTGCGCGTGACCTCCAGCGTCCCGGCGACGCGCGACATCCTCTGGCCGGTGGTCTCGCAGCTGGTGCTCGACTACCCCGAGGTGCGGATCGAGATCAGCAGCGAGGGGCGGCTCTCGGAGCTCGCCGAGGACCGGTTCGACTGCGCGATCCGGCTGGGCGAACACCTGGGCCCGGACATGATCGCCCTGCCCGTCGGGCCGCAACTCGAGATGGCCGCGATCGCCAGCTCCGACTACCTCGCGCGGCGCGGAACGCCGCTGCATCCCGACGATCTCGACGCGCATGACTGCATCCTGATGCGGCACCGCTCCGACGGTCCGGTCTATGACTGGGAGTTCGAAATCGGCGGCGTCGAGGTAGTCAAGAAGCTGACCGGTCCCTTCATCCTGAACGATCCGGGCCTCGTGCTCGAGGCGGCGCGGGCCGGCCACGGGTTCGGCTTCCTGCCCCTGCCGGAGGTGCGGGCGGACCTCGACAGCGGGCGGCTGAGGCGGGTGCTTGCCGACTACTGCCCGCCCTTCGACGGCTATCACCTGTGCTACATGGGGCGGCGCAACCTCAGCTCGGCGCTTCGGCTGCTGATCGACCGGCTGCGCGCGCGGAAACCATGACCTGCGCTCATGCAAGCGCGATGTGCTTTCCCGGGAATGCGCGCGCCGCTCCGCCACCGGCCCGGCGCAGGGGCGCCGCGATGCGGCGTTGAAGCGGTGCCCCGGCAACGCCCGACGGATTTCCGCTCCGTTCTTGATTCATTTGCATTTAATCGGCATAGCATTCAACTCGAATGACGAGCAGCGAGACAGGTCAGATGCCAGCGAAACCGGAAGACCAGAAGGAGGCGGAGGCTCTGCAGATCGCGGCCCGCGTCCGGCACGCACGTATCCTCAAGGGACTGAGGATGAAGGACCTCGCCGAGCTCGTCGGCTACAACGAGAGCATGATCTCCAAGATCGAGGCGGGCAAGGTCACCCCGTCGCTGACCATGCTCAACCGGATCGTCACCGCGCTCGACCGCGACCTCGCCTCGTTCTTCGGCCTCGAGATCGAGATGCACCGCATGGTGCTGAGCCCGAAGGACCGGATCATCGTCGAGGGCGACGCGCTGCGCGGCGGGCACGGGGTGAAGTACGAGCGCATGGTGCCGCTGGCGGCGGGCAACCTGCTCGAGGCGAATGTCCATGTGGTCGAGCCCGGCGGCGAGAAGATCGACAACATCACCCACCAGGGCGAGGCGACGGGCTACCTCATCGAGGGCGAGATCGAGCTCACCATCGACGGCGAAGTCTACAGGATGACCGCCGGGGATTCCTTCTTCTTCAAGGCCTACCTGCCGAACAGCTACCGCAACACCAGCGACCGGCCCGCCCGTATCATCTGGGTCAACACGCCGCAGATTCACTGACGGGGGCAGCGCCCGCCGCCTCGACCAGCGCGTGGCACGCGGCGCTATGGCCGGCGCCCACCTGCGCCAGGCGCGGGCGGCTCTGGCCGCAGGCTGCGGTCGCCATGGGACACGACGCGCGGAAATGGCAGGCATCCGCGCGCAGCTCGGCCATGCGCTCGGCCCGCTCGGGCGCGGGCGCACGCCTGGCGCCGGGCGTCGCGGCGAGCAGCGCGCGCGTGTAGGGATGGCGCGGCGCGCGGGTGATCTGCGCGACGGGCCCCTCCTCGACGATGCGGCCGTGGTAGATCACCATCACCCGGTCGCACATCAGCCGCACCACGTCGAGATCGTGCGAGATCAGCAGCATGCCGCAGCCGAGCTCGCCGCGCATCCGGTGCAGCAGCCGCAGCACCAGCGCCTGCACCGACACGTCCAGCGCCGCCGTGGGCTCGTCGAGCAGCAGGAGCTCCGGCTTCGAGATCAGCGCCCGCGCGATGCCCGCCCGCGCCTGCTGGCCGCCCGAGAGCTGGTGCGGCCTGCGCCCGAGAAGGTCGAGCGGCAGGCCCACCTCCTGCGCGATGCCACGGATCGCGTCATCGGCCGTGGCAGTGCTGAGGCCGAGACCGACCCCGATATTGCGCGCGATGGAAAAGGCCGGGTTGAGCGCCTCGTCCGCGCTCTGGAACACCATCTGGACCCGGCCGCTGCCCGGCACCAGCGGCGCGCCGTCCACATGCACCGTCCCGCTGTCGGGCAGGGCAAGCCCGCAGACCAGCCGCGACAGCGTCGACTTGCCCGAGCCGCTCTCGCCGACCAGCCCGAGGGTCTCGCCCTTGGCCACTGTGAAGCTCACGTCGTCGACGGCGACGACCCTGCGGCCCCGTCCGGCGCCGAAGGTCTTGGTCAGGTTGCGCACGTCGAGCAGGGTCATGCGTTCGGCCTCCAGCAGGCGACACGGCGTCCGGCCGGCCCCGAGAGGGCGGGCCTCTCGTCCCGGCAGCGCGCCTCGGCGCGGGGGCAGCGATCGGCATAGCGGCAGGCGGGCAGCGGGCCCGAGAGGTCGGGAAAGCTGCCGGGGATCGGCTCGAGCGCGGCGATGGCCTCGGCCTGCGAGGCAGAGGCCTTCAGCAGCGCCCCGGTATAAGGGTGGCGCGGATCGCCGAACAGCGCCTCGGTCCGGCTGTCCTCGACGATCTGCCCGGCATGCATGACGCGGATCTCGTCCGCATGCTCGCGGGCCAGCGCGAGGTCGTGGGTGATCAGCAGGCAGGACATGCCGCGCGCCCGGATCGCCTCGGCGACAAGGTCGAGGATTGCCGCCTGCGTCGTGGTGTCGAGCCCCGTGGTCGGCTCGTCCGCGATCAGCAGGCGCGGGTTGCAGGCCAGCGCCAGCGCGATCATCACCCGCTGGCACATCCCGCCCGAAAGCTCGCCCGGATAGGCACTGCGCCGGACCTCGGGATCGGCGATCCGCACCGAGGCCAGCGCCTCGATCACCGCCGCCTCGAGCTTCCTGCCGCGCAGGCCCCGGTGGCGCGCGATGATGTCGCCGATCTGGTCACCGATCCGGCGCACCGGGCTGAGCGCGCGCGGGTTCTGGAAGATGATGGCGATCTGCCGCCCGCGCAGGTCGCGCCACTGCGATCCGCGCGGGTCCGAGAGATCGACCCCGGCAAAGGCGAACTCCGCGCTCTCGAGCCGAGCGGCCGGGCTCAGGATCCCGGCGATGGCATGGGCGATCAGCGACTTGCCCGAGCCGCTCTCGCCGACGAGCGCGGTGATCCCGCCCTGCGCGAGATCGAAGGAGGCGCGATCGACGACCCGCGTCTCGCCGAAGGTGATCGAAAGCTCGCGGGCGCGCAGCAGCGTGTTGGTCCAGTGTGATGTCATCGGCGGTACGGATCGAAGAAGTCCCTGAGGAAATCGCCCAGCAGCATGAAGCCGAGCACGGCGAACAGCAGCGCAATGCCGGGGAAGGTGAAGATCCACCACTCGCCCGAGAAGATGTAGCTCGCGCCATCGGCCACCATAATCCCCCATTCCGGCGTGGGTGGCAGGATGCCGAGACCGATGAACGAGAGCCCCGCCGCGTTCAGGATCGCCCAGGCCATGTTGAGCGAAGATTGCGTCGCCAGCAGGCCCGCGAGGTTCGGCAGGATGTGCAGGCCGATGATGCTGGGGGCGCCGATGCCCGAGAGCCGCGCCGCCTCGACCCAGCCGGCCGAGCGCCTTCGGCTGACCTCGAAGCGGACCTGCCGCGCGTAGAACGGCAGGTTGACGATGGCCGTGGCGATGATCACCGAGGTCACCGAATTGCCCAGCCCGGCGGCGATGCCGACCGCCAGCACGAAGAGGGGGAAGGCCATTATGGAATCCACCACCCTTCCCAGCACGGCATCGACCCGCCCTCCGAGCCAGCCGCCGGTGGCGCCGGCCAGGATGCCGAGCAGCAGCGAGACCGACACGGCGATGGCGCCGACCGAAAGGTCCGTCCGGGCGGCGACCAGCGTGCGCGAGAACACGTCCCTGCCCAGCTGGTCGGTCCCGAACCAATGCGCGGCCGAGGGCGGCTGAAGCGCGCTCGGCGTGTCCGTGGCGAGCGGGTCCCACGGCGCGAGCCACGGCCCCAGCAGGGCCAGCAGCACCAGCAGGCCGACCATCCAGACCGCCGGGGTGCCGGGGAGACGGCGCGCCCTGCGCCTTGCGCGGGCCGCGTCAGCCATGGAGCCGCACCCGCGGGTCAATGAGCGCCGCCGTGATGTCGATCAGCAGGTTCACCAGCACGTAGATCACCGCCATCAGCAGCACGAAGCCCTGCACCGGCGCGAAGTCCGAAACCAGCAGCGACTCGATGGCATAGGCGCTGACCCCGGGCCAGCCGAAGACCTTCTCGACGAGCACGTTCGCGCCCAGCAGGAAGGATGAGACCATGCCGATGGTGTTGAGGATCGGCACCGCGGCGGGCAGGAAGCCATAGGTCCAGAGCACCCGGCGGGACGAGAGGCCATAGGCGCACACCATGCGCACGGACTCGCCCTGCAGCACCTCGATCAGCGCCGTGCGCGTCATCCGGGCGATCGGGCCCGCGCCGAAGGCGGCCAGCGTCAGCACCGGCAGCACCAGCTGGCGCATCACCCCCCGGAAGGTGTCGAACTCGCCCCCGATCAGCGCGTCGATCGACCAGAAGCCCGTCACCTCGGTCGGAGAGGAGACGAAGATCTCGAGCCGCCCCATCGGAGCCGGCGCCCATTCGAGCAGGTAGTAGAAGACATAGACCAGCATCAACCCAAGGAAGAAGGTCGGCAGCGCCTGCCCGAGGACCGTCACCGCCGAGCAGAGGCGATCCGGCCAGCGCCCCGGCCGCAGCGCGGCCCCGACGCCGAGCGCGATGCCGACCAGCGCGGCGACGGCCAGCGCGGCCAGCGTCAGTTCCAGTGTCGCCGGGAGCCGGGCGGCGAGGTCGTGGACGACGCTCTGCCCGCTGGCCAGCGAGCGCCCGAGATCGAGCCGCAGCAGGTCGCCCACGTAGTCGATGAACTGGAGCGCGAGCGAGCGGTCGAGCCCGAGCTGCCGGCGGACTTCCTCGATCGAGGCCTGCGTCGCGGCGGGTCCGGCGAAAAAGGCGGCGGGATCGCCGGGCAGCAGCCGGGTCAGCACGAAGGTCAGCACCACGATCCCGGCAATCGCCGGCAGGGCCCCGAGCAACCGGCGCAGGATCAGACCCACCATCCGCCCTGCCCCTCCATGGCGCTGCACTTGATGCAGGTCATATTCCTCTCCGTCACATTTTCCCGCTCACTTGGTTTCAGATTCGATCCTGCCGCGGAAGAGACTTCCGATCTCGCGGGTCCTCACGCACAGCGACCGACCCAGGATTGCCCGCATTTTCATCATTCATCGCAGGAACGGCGCCGGAATTGCCGGCGCTTCGACCATTTTCCTCGCAGGTCCCGACCAGCGGCGGATGCGCCTCAAATTCACTTGACTTGATTTTAATGCATCTAATGCTTGAGACACAGTTCAAGCCAAGCCGACATCAGACAGGGGATGTTCTCAATGTCACAGCTACCTTACAGACTGCCCGGTTTGCTGCGGGCCGGCGCCCTCGCGCTCGCCCTCGGCTCGACCGTCATGACCTCGGCCCAGCCGGTCGCCGCGCAATCCCGCGCCGAAACGCTGGTCGTGGTCTCCGAAGAGGGGCCCTCCACCCTCGACATCCACGGTGCCACCGCCAACGTGCCCACGCACGAAGTGTCGTGGAACGTCTACGACCGCCTGATCACCCATGCCAAGACGCCGGTCGGGGACGGCAGCTTTGCCTATGACTACAAGACCTTCGAGCCCGAGTTGGCGGAAAGCTGGGAGGTGGCGCCCGACAACGGCTCGGTCACCTTCAAGCTTCGGGCCGACGCCACCTTCCACGACGGTCGCCCGGTGACCGCGGCGGACGTGAAATGGTCGCTCGAGCGCGCGGTGGCGGTCGGCGGCTTCCCGGCGATCCAGATGGGCGCCAGCGAGATGAAGTCCGCCGACCAGTTCGTCATCCTCGACGATCACACGATCCGCGTCGATTTCCCCAAGCCCAACAAGCTGGTGCTCGCTAACCTCGCGGTGCCGGTCGCGCAGATCGTCAACTCGGAGCTCGCCAAGGAGCACGCCACGGCGAGCGATCCCTGGGCGCTGGAATGGGTCGGCAACAACGATGCCGGCAGCGGCGCCTACATGGTCGACGGCTGGAAGCCGGGCAACGAGATCGCCTTCTCGCGCTTCGAGGACTGGAAGTCCGGCCCGCTGCCCGAGATGAAGAAGGTCATCGTCAAGCAGATCGCCTCTGCCGGGACACGCCGCGCCCTGCTCGAGAAGGGTGACGTGGACCTCTCGTTCAACCTGCCGCCAAAGGATTTCAAGGAGCTCGCGGATGCGGGCACGCTGAAGGTCATCGGCACGCCGGTGGACGCGGAGCTGCTCTATCTCGACATGAACGTCACGATGGCGCCCTTCGACAACCCGCTCGTGCGCAAGGCGATGGCCTATGCCATGCCCTATGCCAGCATCATCGACTCGGCGGTCTACGGGCGCGGCATCGGCATGTTCGGCGGCCCCGAGGAAGTGACCACCACCGACTGGCCGCAGCCCTCGCCCTATGACACCGACCTCGAGAAGGCCAAGGCGCTGCTGGCCGAGGCGGGCTACCCGGACGGGTTCACCACCACGCTCAGCTACGACGTCACCACCGCCACCACGCGCGAGCCGATCGCCCTGCTGGTGCAGGACAGCCTCAAGAAGATCGGCGTGACGGTGAACATCGAGAAGGTGCCGGGCGCGGACTGGTACACCCGGCTCGGCAACAAGGACATGCCGTTCCTGATCATGTCGTTCAAGGCATGGCTGAATTACCCGGACTACTACTTCTACTGGACCTATGACGGGGTGAACAACTCGGTCTTCAACGCGATGAACTACGTCAATCCCGAGATGGATGCGCAGATCGCCAAGGCCCGGTTCGAGACCGACCCCGCGCTCTACGAGGACGAGGTGAAGAGCTTCATCCAGATCGCGATGAACGACGTGCCGCGCATCCCGCTGGTGCAGGATTACCGCGACGTCGCGATGCAGAAGGACCTCGGTGGCTACACCTACTGGTTCCACCTGACGCTCGATTACCGCACGCTCACCCGCGGCGAGTGAACGGGCCGCGCAGCCGGGAGCCCCGGCTGCGCACCCTGACCAGAGGATCCTCGCAAGTGAATTTCCATGACTATGCCGCGATGACGGCACGGCAGATCGCCCGCGCCGTCGGCGGCGGCGAGGTCTCCGCGGCCGAGATCGCGCGGGCCGCCCTATCCCGTCTCGACGAGGTCGACCCCCGCCTTCACGCCTTTGTCCACGTCGCCTCCGACGTGATCGCACAGGCCGAGCGGCTGGACCGGAGCCTTGCCGCGGGTCGCAGGCCCGGGCCGCTCGCGGGCGTTCCCGTGGCGATCAAGGACCTCCTGCCGACGCGGGACATGCCGACCAGCTTCGGCTCGGGCCTCTACCGTTCCCACCGCTCGGAGGTGGACGAGATCTCGGTCGCCCGGCTCAGGGAGGCGGGCGCGATCCTGCTCGGCAAGACCAACTGCTCGGAATTCGGC